>CALRGC010000001.1:0-16961 GCA_943357105.1 Candidatus Magasanikiibacteriota bacterium
ATCTGTTGGTTTATCGCCGCGCGTCTCTGATCTATTTCTTTTTGTTGGTCAGGGTTGGCTTGGCAGTATTTACTACGAGCTTCAAACATTGCGAGTAATTGCTCTTCGATATTAGGAGGGAGCTCGTTTTCAGCTTTTACCTCGGTATATTTATCGGAAGTGGCGTCAATCAGTAATTGGACTAATTCGAGTCGTTTATCCACCGGTAAAGCTTTTGATCCGGGGCGTAACATTGGTTCTATCTGTTCTTCCCATAGCACCCCGGAGCGATCATAAACTTCTTTAAATTTAGGATCATCAGCGCAAAGTTTGGCGATTACCGCTTCTTTGCCCGCTTTTTCAGAAGTGTGTTGTGCTCTCATGACAGCCGTGTAGTTGTCTACTAAAGGGTGAGCTACTTTTGCCAGTTCGCTAATTGGCAATTTCTTTGGTCCTTGTTCTATAGGTGGAACGGGTGGAAAATTTCCGTCTCTAAACATAAAATTTAAGTAATTTTTATTAAATTTTAGCTTATCTTAGCTAAATTACATTTATATTATAGCACAAAAAAGCGGTTTTGTCAATGAAATAATGGTTTTTTGTAGTAAAAATACTATAAGTAGTCTAGTCTTGATTTATTCTAAGTTTTAGGGTAGAATCCATTTGTTATTTATATTGAATAATATCTGATAATTTAACCTTATGAAAACATTTTTAAAGAATTTTTTGGCCGTATTTCTGGTGCTACTCGTAGTTGCTGGAATTTTGGGTCTCACCCGCGCCAATCAGGACAAAAAACCAGAGACAGTGGATGTGGCCAAGCTAGTGCAAGAAATTAATGCCGGCACTGTAAAAAAAGTGACCGTGCAAGGCGACACTCTGACCGCCGAAATGAAAGACGCCAATGCCAAATCGCAAGAAGTGAAAAAAGAAGCTGGTGAATCTTTTGGCGATGTAATGAAAAATTATGGTGTGTCCGATGTTGCCCGCGCCGGTGTGGCGGTAGAAATAAAAGATGAAAGCTCTTGGAAATTTTGGGCGATGAATTTATTGCCGGCGATAGTACCACTCGTGATCATTATGGTATTTTTATACTTCATGACTCGCAGTGTGCAGGGTGGTAATAACAAGGCGATGGGTTTTGGTCAGAGTAATCCAAAACAATTTGATCCGGAAAATAAAAATAGAAAAACTTTTGCCGATGTGGCTGGCGCCAAAGAAGCCAAACAAGAATTGGAAGAAATTGTGGATTTTCTTAAAGATCCAAAAAAGTTTTCCGACATGGGCGCCAAGATTCCTAAAGGTGTTTTGTTAATGGGCTCTCCTGGTACCGGTAAAACTTTGATGGCTCGTGCAGTGGCCGGTGAAGCCGGTGTGCCATTTTTTCATATGAGTGGTTCGGAATTTGTGGAGATGTTTGTGGGCGTGGGTGCTTCGCGCGTGCGTGATCTTTTTGCCAAAGCCAAAAAAGCCGCTCCGGCCATTATATTTATTGATGAAATCGACGCGGTCGGTCGCCGTCGTGGTACTGGTCTTGGTGGTGGTCATGATGAGCGCGAACAAACTCTTAATCAGATTTTGGTAGAGATGGATGGTTTTGAAACTAACATTGGTATTATTATTATGGCCGCGACTAATCGCCCGGATGTGCTTGATCCAGCCTTGCTTCGCCCTGGTCGTTTTGATCGTCGCGTGACAATTGATATGCCCGACATCAAAGATCGTGAAGAAATTTTGAAAATTCACGCCAAAGGAAAACCATTGGATGAAAATGTATCACTGAGTAAATTAGCGCAACGCACTCCCGGATTTTCTGGCGCGGATTTGGATAATCTTCTCAATGAAGCCGCCATATTGGCGGTGCGTCGTGGTAAGAAAACTGTGGGTGAAAGTGAAGTGCTCGAAAGTGTTGAAAAAGTTTTGCTTGGACCGGAAAGAAAAAATCGAGTAACCAGCGAACGAGATAAAAAGATGACTGCTTATCATGAAGCTGGTCACGCGGTGGTGGGACATTTTATGCCTCATTGTGATCCGATTCGTAAAGTGTCCGTGATTTCTCGTGGCAGTGCCGGTGGTTATACTTTGCATATGCCGGAAAGCGATAAACATTATCAGACTGTGTCTCAATTCAAAGATATGCTCGCTATGATGATGGGTGGATATGTGGTGGAAAAATTAATTTTTGGTGATGAGATGCTGTCCACTGGGCCAAGCTCGGATTTGCGCAACGCTACCAAAACTGCCCGCGCAATGGTGATGCATTACGGTATGAGCAGTAAGCTCGGACCGCGTACTTTTGGCGAACATGAAGAGATGATTTTCTTGGGTAAAGAAATTCACGAACAACGTGATTATAGCGATGAAACCGCTCGTCAGATTGACGCGGAAATTAAAGAATTAGTAGAGCAAGCCGAAAAGCGCGCTCGTGAAGTGGTATTGGCTCAAAAAGAAAAGATGGAGGCGTTGGTGGCGGAATTGATGATCAAGGAAACTGTGGAACAGGAGGATGTTTTGAGGATTTTGGGGGAAAGGCCACAAGTTTAAAAGATTAATTATACAAAAAATGGCTATAATAAGCCATTTTTTTGTTGTTAGGATTGACAAAAGCATTAAAAAGTGCTATTATGTGCAGTTGGTCGTTCTTTTTATCGGAATAGGCAATTATAAGGATATTTAAGTATTTTTGTAAGTGCCTATTCCTTCATTCCTGTTTCTCACCTTTTCGGCGCCATGCGCGCCATTCGGAGCCTGTCATGAAGAGCTTGTTTTTCCTCCTGGTCGCTATGTGTGCTTGTTCGTCGGATTTTCCGGTGAGCTCGCCCCCCACTGCGGCGGACGCCTCGTCGAAGGTCGACGGTGGCAAAGTCATGAGTCAGGAGGCTACGTCCTTCGGCGACGTCGCCGCTGTGGATGTGTCGGTGCCCTGCACCACCACCTGCAACGACAACAACCCGTGCACGACGGATTCGTGCGAGGGCGGCCAGTGCGTCCACATCAACAAGAGTTGGGATTGTTGGCCTTGCCAGTCCGACGAGGATTGCAAGCTCGGCATGAAAACCTGTCAAGACGGTCTGATCCACAAAGATGGGTACGACATTTGTCTTCCGGACAAGACCTGTCTCACCTTTCATCAGGTTGAGGCATGCCCGGACGACAACAATCCATGCACCATCGATGAGTGTGGCTACAACGATGACAGTGATGTCATCTGCAACCACACGCCGGTGTATTGTGGAGACGGCAGTGCCTGCACCGACGACATCTGCGAAGTGGCGACGGGCAAGTGTCTTCATCCTCCCAGCGAGAATGGCTGTGGTGGCGGTGGTGGTGATGAACCATGTAAGACGGCAAAAGACTGTCAAGATCTTGGCGGCGCTTGTTTGGAGGAGAACTGTGTGCAAGGGCAATGCACGCACTATCCACCCGACTGTGACGACAAGAATCCGTGCACCAACGACACCTGCCACCCGATCACCGGGTGTGGCCATCAGGCCATCCCCAACTGCAAGTGAACCTTGATTTACCGCCGGGCAATAAAGACATTTGAGCCCGGCAGTAGTGGGGGAAGCTTTCGGACTCGCCAGAGACCGTTCGCCAACCTACTTTGTTTCCAAAGATTTGGAACCAGAGTAGGGCGAACGGTTTTTTGTTTTTCCAAAATGTGCTATAATATTTACAAGAGGGCAAAGTTAATTGCCAATTGTTATTGCATTATGCACGAGCCAACTTTTCGCCAAGCGCTTTCTCATTCTTGGACGCTGGTGAAACAAAAAAAATCATTATGGATTTTTGGTTTGTTGTCCGCGGTGATTGGACAATGGGGACTAAGTGATTTTTTGGGCGCGTTTTATCGCACCGTTAAAAATGGTTTCTATCTATATAGCGGTGAACCATTATCTGAATATTTTTCTATTTTAAACTGGCATAAAATTTCGTTAATTTTATTATCTTTGTGGCTAATCGGAATAATTTTATTGGTAATATTTAGTTTGGTTTTTGTAGCCGTGGGCGCGCGTGGCGCCATTATTTCTTACGCGATTCATTATTATAAAACCGGTAAAATTTTACCTTTACACGAAGCTTGGCACAAAGGCGTGAAGAAATTTGGCCAATTATTGTCAGTGACACTGCTAGGTAGATTTTTTCAGTTGCTTGATTTGGCAATATTTTCAGTATTGGCACGGATGATTCTCACTCACGATGGTTTAGCCTGGAGTTTTTTGCTTATAATTTCTTGGGCTTTGGCCATTACCATCGCTTTGTTATTTGAAGCCAGTGTGATTTACGCCAGTGGCTATATTTTACTGGAAAATAAAAGCGTTCAAAAATCTTTACAAAAAGGTTGGGAACTTTTATCCGATCATCTGATGGTGTCGCTCGAACTTGGTTTAGTTTTGGTCTTTTTAAATATATTATTTTTGGGTGTGGCGATATATGGATCCTTTGTGGCTTTTGTACCATCACTCATCGTTTGGATCATTGCTGGCCTAACCGGATTGAACGCTTTGATTGTGTTTGGTATGTATAGCGGTATGATATTATACACCGCGATTATTTTAGTGGTGGCCGGCATTTTTAATGCTTTTGTCACTTGCGCTTGGGTCTATCTATTTATGAAGATGCATCATGAAGGAGTCGCCAGTCGCGCCGTTATTTTTTTGAAAAACTTTTTTAGATTGTCATAATTATGCCTTCGGATTTTCCTTCTATTGGTAATTTAATAAAAAAACCGGCTGATGATCAGGCCGCGGCACCGGTGAGTGATGACAAAGATAGCACCGCTAAATTCGCGCAGAAAATGAAAAAGATTGGATTGAAAGAAAAAGAAGCAATTACCAGTCAAAACGCGCAATCGCTTGGCCTGCAATATATTGACCTGATTGCGTTTCCGGTGTCAGCGGAATCTTTGCGCGCGATCCCAAAAGAAGTGGCACAGGAGCGTGGTATCGTTTGTTTTTACGCTACTCCGGAAGATTTAAGAGTAGGAATTCTTGAACCAAGCGAAGAGCTGGGCCAATTTATTTTTGATCTAGGTGAGCGTCATCATGCCGAGCCCACAATTTATTTAATTTCCGAAAATAGTTTTGAACACGTTTTAAAACTTTACGATAATTTGCCAATAGTAAAAGAAATTACCAAAGATATTAATATTACCGATGAAGATTTGGCAAAATTTGGCAGTGATATAAATAATTTACAAAAATTACAGGAAAAATTTGCGAATGTATCCGTGACGGATATTTTGATTTTAATGATCGCCGCGGCGTTGAAAATAAATTCTTCCGATGTGCATGTGGAAGCGGAAGAAGGTGGAATCGCGGTGCGTTATCGTATCGACGGCATTCTGCACGATGTGGCTACTTTGCCCAAAGAGCAATGGAAGCGTTTTGTGTCGCGTATCAAATTATTGGCCGCTTTGAAAATAAATATTAATGATAAACCGCAAGACGGTCGTGTGACTCTACGCTTGGGTAGTGGTACTCTTGATGTGCGTGTATCTACTTTGCCTACCATTCATGGTGAGAGCGTGGTAATGCGTATTTTGCATAGCGGTAGTAAAGGTGTGACCTATGATGAACTTGGTTTGCGCGGTGATGCCTATAATAGACTAAAGAAAGAAGTAGAAAGACCAAACGGTATGATTATCACCACCGGTCCTACCGGTAGTGGTAAAACCACGACTCTGTATGGTATTTTGCGCACCCTTAATAAGCCAGGCGTGAAAATTATTACTTTGGAAGATCCAATTGAAATTAAAATGGAGGGTATTAATCAAAGTCAGGTGGATATTTCTCGTGATTATACTTTTGCCAAAGGTCTACGCAGTATTTTGCGTCAGGATCCGGATATCTGTATGGTAGGTGAAATCCGTGATTTGGAAAGCGCGGAAATTTCTATTCAAGCGGCGCTTACCGGTCACTTGATGCTTTCTACTATTCATACCAATAGCGCCTCGGGAGCTATTCCTCGTTTCTTATCTATGGGGGTGAAGCCGTTTTTGTTGGCCCCGGCCTTAAATGCCATCATTGGCCAGCGTTTGGTGCGCCGTATTTGCTCCAATTGTGTGGTAGAGGATCAGATAAATGAAGAAAAATTGCGCCAAGCCACCGAATTGCTAGAAAAATTGCCACCCGCGGAAAAAGCCAAAGTGGATTTAAATAATTTGCATTTTTATAAAGGCGCTGGTTGCGAACAATGCAGT
This sequence comes from Candidatus Magasanikiibacteriota bacterium, assembly GCA_943357105.1. Taxonomy (GTDB): domain Bacteria; phylum Patescibacteriota; class Patescibacteriia; order Magasanikbacterales; family GWA2-37-8; genus CAIOJG01. Next base: position 6,182 of record CALRGC010000001.1, read on the forward strand.
GGTTTGGGCTACAAAGGCCGTATTGGCATCTATGAATTATTCATCATGACCAAAGAAATTGAGCAGATTATTTTAAGTGAACAAGTGTCGGAATATAAAATTCAAGAAATCGCCATTAAAGACGGCATGGTCACGATGGCCCAAGACGGTGTGCTCAAAGCGTTGGATAAAATTACTTCGCTTGACGAAGTGTTCAGAGTCAGTCAGTAGTCACCACTTTAATTTTGTGGTATAATTAGTTTGATCCTACAATATTTAGAATTTGAAATATGCGTGTTCGTCATACTGAAACTAGAGAGCCCTATGCTCAACCGTCAGTCGGTTTTTATCGCACGATTGCCCTATCATTTTTGGTATTGACCGTAGTGTTGTTAGGGGTGGTAGTTTTAATCACTTCCAAAAAGGCCACTATTACTATAATGGCCAAAGAAGATACTCGTAGTGTGAATATGAATGTAAAAGTGGCGGCCGCTCTCGATGGTAAAGACTCAATCTCCGGGACAGTTTCTTCCAATGTGGTAAATTTTTCTCAGAAATATTTTCCAACCGGCTCTAAGACCATTGAAGGTACTGCCGGTGGCGAAGTAACTCTTTTTAATAAAACCAACGAATCCCAAACTTTGGTAAAAACTACGCGTTTATTAACTCCTACTGGAGTTTTATTTCGTTTAAGTGACAGAGTGACGGTACCGGCCAATGGTGAGATTAAAGCGCAGGTATATGCCGACAAATCCGGCAAAGATAGTAATATTGGCCCGTCTAGCTTTACGATTCCTGGCTTAGCAACTGAAAAACAAAAAGTAATTTACGCGCAAAGCGCCGTGGCGATGGATAACGCGGTGCGTCAGGTGGGGATACTCACTGATGCCGATGTACAGACCGCTAAAAAAGATTTTGAACAAAAAATAAAAGATCAATACGCGGTGAGCAGTACCGATTCGATGTCAAAAGTAGTGTCGGTACTCAATGCCAATCCGGTTGTTGATAAAAAAGTTGGTGATGAAGTGGATGGTTTTTCTCTAAGTGGCACTACCACGGTAGTGGTGGTGAGCTATAATAAACAAAGTTTAAATGATCTGATATCAGGAGCGGTGGCTTCAAAAATAGATGGCAGTTTGGAAAAAGTTTTAAATATTACCAGTGATCCCAAAGTAAGTGTGGCTTCTTACGACGCGCCTAGTAACAGCGCTCAGCTTGCGGTGAGTCAGGATGTGATGGTGACTTTGGATGCTAATGCCGAAAAATTATCGCCCCAATATTTTATGGGCAAGACTAAGGATGAGATCGAGCGCTATGTTTTTGAGCTTGATCATGTGGCTGGAGTACAGGTTGATTTTACCCCTGCTTGGAGCAGTAAAGCGCCGAGTGTGCCCGATAAGATTAAAGTGGTGGTGAAGGATGTGAAGTAATTGACACTTTTTTAGCTTTCATATAATATAATGATAGGCAGTTGAGACGGCCACCAACCGTCTTCCGCATAGGACCCGTTTGGGCTAAGCCAAAAAATGAGTGAAACTTCGGGTGGAACCGTCTAGGAAATACCTTGACCCCGATATCTATATTTTAGATATCGGGTTTTTATTTATAAATAAATTTATAATATATGGAAGACAAAAAATTGGAATATATGCGCCACAGTTGTGCGCACTTGGTGGCCGCCGCGGTGCAAGAGCTTTATCCAAAAGCGAAATTTGGTGTGGGTCCGGCGATTGAAAATGGATTTTATTATGATATTGATTTTGGCGCGCCGGTAGGAGAAAGTGATTTGCAAAAAATTGAAGATAAAGCCAAAGAGCTGGGCAAAAAAGGTTTAGGTTATGCTCGGACCGAAATGACTATCGAAGAAGCTGTCGAATTTTTTAGCAAACGCGAACAACCTTTCAAAGTGGAGTTGTTAAAAGATATAAAAGAGAAAGGGAGCACTAGAAAAAATGAGCAGGACAGTGAATTATCCGGATCAGTGGAAAAAGTTTCTATTTATCAGACCGGTGATTTTGTTGATCTTTGTCGCGGGGGTCATATCGAAAATACCAAAGATATCGGTGCGTTTAAACTCACCAAATTGGCCGGTGCTTATTGGCGTGGAAGTGAAAAAAATCCTCAGTTGACGCGTGTTTACGGTGTGCTTTTTGCCACGCAAGCAGAAGTGGATAATTATTTGAACATGTTGGAAGAAGCCAAGAAACGCGATCATCGTAAACTTGGCAAAGAATTAGAATTGTTTACGGTTATTGATGAAATTGGCGGTGGTTTGCCTTTATTTTACCCACAAGGCGCCGTGTTGCGTCGTTTGGTAGAAAATTTTGTGATTGAATCTCAAGAAAAACGTGGTTATGTGCCTATTTGGATTCCGCATATTACTAAAGGAAAATTATACGAAATTTCCGGACACTTGCAGAAATATGACGCCATGTATCCACCAATGCATTTGGAAGGCGAAGACGATTATTATCTCAAACCAATGAACTGTCCGCACTTCATGATGCTCTACAAGACTCAGATGCATTCTTATCGTGAATTGCCAATGCGTTGGACTTGTACGACTACGAATTATCGTTATGAAAAATCCGGCGAGCTTTCTGGTCTTACTCGCGTGCGGGCTTTGACTCAGGATGACTGCCATGTATTTACTCGACCCGATCAAATTGAGAGTGAAATAAATTTGATGCTTGATATGATCAATGAAATTTATAATGCCTTTACTCTGAAAGATTTTTGGGTGCGTATTTCGGTGCATGATCCGGCTAATAAAGAAAAATATATTGGTGATGCCAAAATTTGGGCAGAGTCGGAAGCAGCCTTATCGCGCCTGATTGAAAAGCGGGGCTGGAAACATGAAGTCGGTGTGGGAGAGGCGGCTTTTTATGGTCCAAAATTAGATTTTATGGCCAAAGATGTTTTGGGCCGTGAATGGCAACTTTCCACAATTCAATTGGATATGAATTTGCCGGAGCGTTTTGAATTGGAATATACTGCTAATGATGGTACCAAACAGCGTCCGGTAGTAATTCATCGCGCCATTCTTGGGTCGATCGAAAGATTTCTTGGAATTTTGATTGAACATTTTGGCGGTAAATGGCCAGTTTGGCTATCTCCGGTGCAAGCCGTGTTGGTGCCGGTAATGGAAAAACATTTTGAAGGAGCAGAGGCGCTAAAAAATGAATTATTTGATCTCGGTATTCGTGTCGAGATTGATGCTAATAATGATACGCTTGGCAGTCGTGTACGCAAAGCGGCCAATAAACATATTCCATATATTATCGTAGTAGGTGACAAAGAATTGGGCGGTGAAGATTGGATGGTAAAAGTACGCAGTGAAAAAGAACAACTCAAAATTAGTAAAGCCGACTTCATTCAGAAAATTTTGAAAGAAATAAAAGAAAAGTCATAAAATAAAAAACCTCTGATAATATCAGAGGTTTTTTAAACCTTGTCCCCAAAATATTAACTATTTAATATTCCAGAGCAAGGACCCAGTTTTGTTGGCGTATGGGTCGTTTTACGCATTGAGGCTTGGCCTTTGGTATCACATTTCGCACGGTCTGTATTGTGCAATTTGTCATAACCTAGGGCGGCCTATCACACTTCCACATGGCCGGAAGCACTAGCCAATCTTTAGCGCTATGTCTGGCGCCTTCAGATTCCAATTCATCGATCTCTCACATCAGGTCGTGCTGGACCCGCGACGGTTGAGCCGACGCACCAGCAGAGGCACCGAGATGATGAGGAAAGGGATGGAAATCAAGGACGCGAGAGCCAAGAGCATCGAGTCAGACATTGGTACACCTGGTCGGCGGCAGTGGTGACATCAGAGGCGAATCCTCCAAATCAGCTACCAGTATATATTATTTGCCCGCGGTTGTCAAGATATTTCTTGCTTTTTTCCACAGATCTGAGGTATAATCACCATCAATTATGTCTAAATTACCCAAAGTATTATTTATCGTTGGTCAGACCGCTTCGGGCAAAACGGCTTTGGCGATAGCACTCGCCAAGCAATTTAATGGCGCGATTATTAATGCCGATTCCAGACAGGTTTATAAGAAGATGAATATTCTTACGGCCAAGCCACTACGCGATCCAAACAACACTAGATCGGAATATTTGGTAGAAGGGATAAAACATTATCTAATCGATATTTGTGATCCGGGAAAGACTTTTACTTTGGCTGATTTTAAAAAACAAGCTCAAGAAGCGATAAAAGAAATTTTAGAACACGGTCAGTTGCCAATTATCGTGGGTGGCACGGGTCTTTATATCTGGTCACTAGTAGATAATTTGGATATTCCGGCCATTGCTCCTAATAAAAAATTACGCGATAGTTTGGAGGAAAAATCTTTGGCTGATCTGGTTAAATTATTAAAAAATAATGATCCGCAAACCGCTGAGAAAATAGATTTAAAAAATAAACGCCGGGTTTTGCGGGCGCTGGAAGTGTCGCTAAGCAGTGGCGAATCTTTTGCTAAACAAGCCACCAAATCCGATTTTATTTATGATAGTTTGCAAATTGGTTTACGCTGGCATAGGGCCGAAATTTTTAAACGGATTGAACACCGGATTGATGAACAGATAAAAAACGGGGCACTGGAGGAGACAAAAAAATTATTAAAAGATTATCCTATTAATTTGCCAAGTTTAACTTCTATCGGTTACAAACAAATCGGCGCTTTTTTAAAAGGAGAATGCTCTTTGGAGGAGGCCGTAGCCCAATTTAAACGCGATACGCGCCATTATGCCAAACGTCAGGAAACTTGGTTTAAAAGAGACGACAGAATTCAGTGGATTGAAAAAAATGACACCGAAATGGCCGTCAAGTTGGTCAAAGTATTTTTGAAAAAATAATTTAAATAAAAAAATACCTCTAGTAGAGGTATTTTTTTAGCCGTTAATTATTTAAGGAAACTTCATCACCGGTTAGCTCTAATTGTTTGCCGGTGACACTATCTTCAGCCTGAATATGTACTTTGGAAATTAGAATATTTTGAGTGGGATTCTTTTTATTAATAGTTACGGCAAATGGCAAGGCCAAGACATCGTTGTTTTCGGTCAATTCTGGAATATTCCACGATAAATGTTTGGAAGCCGGATCAAAAGAGAGAGTGCCGGCCGGAGTAGTGGAGGCGCTACTAAAGGTAATATCGCCAAACAGATCCGCGTTGACCGTAACATTTTTTAGAACGTGAAAAGTATTGCCAATTATCCAGGTAATATCGTGCTTTTCGTGTTCTTTATTATCCGAGCTGATCTCGTTTTTTTGTTTAAAACTCAGATCGGAATTAAGAGTAATGGTAATTCCGTTGCCGGTAATAGTTTGAGTGGCACCGGTTTTGTCGGTGTAAGTAAGGGTGGTAACAACGCTAATTTGATAGTTTTCTACACTAGACCAAGGCGCTTGGTCGCTATTTTTTATTGGTAATTGGAATTCTAAATTGGTTTGCCCACCTGATTTTATTAGAGCCAAATCTTTATCCTTGGTATTATCCCACATCAAGCTGGCGCGGCGGACTGAGTCCGAAATTTGGGAACCGTTGATATCGCCGTCATGTTTGTCGGCAATGTCGGTCCAACCCAAAACACTCTGTTTTTTAAATGAGGGAGAGTCAATTGTCAGCTGTACTTTGGCTTTGCTAATATCGTCTTTGCCGGCATTTTTTACCGCTACCGTAAAATTCAATATATCGCCCGGTTTTTCAGCAAAATCGGTTAACGAACCATTAATAGCGGTATTGATAATAACGGCATTTTTAATCAATTCGGTTTTCAAGGTAGATTCGGCTAATAAATAACTGGCATTGGCTTCTTGATCCGCCAATGAAACCCGCACTTTTAGATCAGACGCATCAGCGGTAGAGTCGTTGAACTGTCCTTTAAAGGCAATAGTGTATTGATTAGCGATAGTAGAAGTGGTAGAAGTGGCCGCTTTAATATTCCAAACATTTTTTTCAAGCGGTAAGCTGGAGCTGGCTAAAACAAAGTTAGGTGGAAATATTGGAGTAACGGTCAAATTTTTGTTGGCTAGATTGTCTTGGCTTTTAATAGTAATTGTATAATTTGAGGGTGTGCCAATGGCTATTTTATCCAGACCGGCGATAGCTACCGATACCGGCGCTTGATCTGGAGTGATATCCAAGGTAGCCACTTTTTGCATTTCGGAATTAAAATTTTCCGGAGTGAAATTCAATAGCGCTCGCCAAGAAATAGCGGTACCAACAGAACCAAAAGAGTGCCCGGTAATTTGTAAAGTTTTTTCTTCATGCGGTTTGAGTGTGCCGATAGCCCATTCATTTTTGCCGATGTTTTTTGGCTCTAATGAACTTTGTAAATATGAAAAACCAACCGGATAATTTAAGGTGAGCGTAACTTTGTTTAAGTTTACACCTTGATTATTTTTGAATCGAATATTGTAAGTAGTGGTTGCTCCCACAATAAAATTTTGAGGACCTTCGATTTTTAAATCAACTTGGGAATTATCAAAGCTGTTATTATTTGGCAAGAATAAAAATCCCGCCCAAGCCATAGCGGCGAGCAGTGCGACGGTGAAAAAGAATTTAAACATCCCGGCGATAAAAGATCCACCCGAGTTTCTTTTGATTTCGCGCATATTGGGTAGACGCCCACTGCCGTCTTCGTAAATATCTTTTAGTTGACGATCCATTTTTTGGTTATCAAAATTTTCGACCGATTCATTGGTTATGACTCTGCGCACGCGGCGTGGTTTTTTTATTTCATTAGGCATAGATTTATTTATTTTCAATGATTAATCCCCAAGTATGATCGGCATCCAAGCTGAAGTTGTCGATACTGGCTCCGTTTTGAGCCAATTCGATTTTGTCACCTTGCTGATGCGATACTTGATAATTACTTGGTAAAATTATTTGACTTTCAAAATTACTGTCGATGCCGGATTGTTTTTGTACCACCAATTGATATGGACTCATAGTTTTGGTGGAGATAAGTTTTTGCCAAAGATCCTGATTTAAGTTGTTTACGGTATTAATTTTAAAAGGCAGGCGGTAAGTAAATTGGATCTGGCTGGTCTGTCCGGGGGTTGTAATTACCCAATTGCCAAAAGCGGTTTTATCAAATTCTTCAGTCACGCGGGTGCCGGTGCGTTCGTCTATTTTTAACTCTTTTTCGGTCTGATTCAAGAGATCGTCGGGTTTATAATAATTTTCCGGTACATGAAAATTCGCTTCGTCCGGCCAAGTAAAACCACTGGCCGAAATTAATTCACTACCCTTGGGAACGTAGATGCGAATATAGTCGATATTGGGAGCGCCGTAAAGTTCTTCCTGGGCTTGACCGGTGTGAGTGCGCGAAATTATGACAGTATCGGAAATGGAGCCGTCACTATCCACTATCACTTGGTGGCTGATAGCTTGTTGAATTTTGGCGTCACTTTTTTGACCATGGATATTGGCATTAAAAACGGCTAGATAGTCTTGGTTGGCGTTGGTGGCTAAAATTTTTCCACTCCAGCCCATCTGTTCCACGGCGTCTTGAGCGCTTTGGTCGATAAAATAGGCTTGAATTTCTTTTTTGGAAAGAGCGTCTTGTAAATTGGTTAGCAATGGGAGAAGATCTTTTGGTTGACTGTTTTTGAAATGTTCAATAAATTGCGGCGCCAAGTCAGATAGTATTTGTTTGGGTTTGTTTTGATTTTTTTCCGGACCGGTTTCTACCACTTTTTGAATAGTAGGCAAAGCGTTATTAGCCGAAATAATAAGGCCCCGTTTGGAATCGTTAATTGGTCCGGTAATTGCCAGCAGTCTTTCCAGGACGCTGGCATTAATAGCGATTACGCCATCGGCGGTAATATTACGACTGTGTCGATAAAACCATAATATTTTCTGAGCGGAAGCGGAAAAATCCGGAAACCAGTTGGCATCTTGAAACTCCCAACGTTTATTGGTGAGCAATAGAGGAGTAGGCGGAATAACATATTGATCCAACTGTCCCTGAAGATCGTAGGTACCACCTGGCGGTACCTCTAAATTTAAAATTTTTCCATCTTTCACATCTAAGATAGCAAAACTTCCCATAAAGCCACCGGTAGGGCGCAATTCGGCCGGGTTTTGGAACACTAGCAAATAGCGGCGCTGTCCTTGAGCACCAAAAATTTCTTTGAGCGATCCGCCCAGATCAGCCAAGCTCCGCATATCATTTAAAACCGCGCCAAAAATATTTTTAAAATCTTTAAACGGTCCTTGGTAAGCCAGGGGAAGTGCCTTGTCATCGACTCCGTTTAAGTCATTCATCGCCGCCTGATAGTTGGGGATAGCCGCCTGTAGGTGCTCCATGATTATATTCATTCTTTCTTCTAGAGTACTGCTGGCATTGGCTTGGCTTTCGCCTATTCCTTTGAGCAAGTAAGTGTTGCCAAGGGCGATTTTTTGTCCGGCCAGTAGTAAATTCTGGCGACTGGTTACTTCATTTTCCACTACGGGAATAACTGAAACTATTTTTTGTAAAATCTGATGTTTGGTTTGCATTGTTTCCACCGCGTTGCCAAAACTATTGAGCGCTTCATCAATGGCGGTTTGCGCGGTGGGCAAATTGGATTGCATCAAAGCGGCGGTAGAATTTTGCAGTGATATAAATCCATCGGTGCTGTCGGAAACAATTTTATTTTTAGTCAGCTCTATATCCTGGTAATAACTGTTGGCTTTACCCGGGACTACTAAAATAATGGCCAGTATTGCCAAAACGCCAGCCGTTTTTTGTAAGATTAAATTGGTTTTTATCCAACCGCCAAAATCTTTGGTAGCGTCTTCAATATGTTGCGCGGTTTTCGTTTCCCAATTATTCCAGGTCTGTCTTATTTTTGGAACAAAGGCGGTATTTTTTGGAGCAGTAACTGTCGAATTTAAAGGTTTAAATAATTTTTCCGTGGTAAATTGATTAAAGGTCGGGATTTCATCTGGTAATTTTTTATCAGTTGTTTCTTTTATTTTTTTGTAGGCGTCTTCAAAAGTGGAACGCTGAGATATTGGTCCGATGCTTTGAATTTGATCCAAGGCGGAATCGGGTTGTTTTTTGAGATTGAGAACATAGGGAGAGTGAGTGGGGGCGCCACTGACATGATGAACAAAAAATTTTATTGGTGCGAATGGAGTGGTGTTATTTTTGGGGACAATTAAAGAAGCCTGATAAGTTTCACAGGTGGATTTATTATGCCCGCTTTTGTCACAGAAGGCGCAACGGCGTAATTGGGGCCTTTTTTTAGCGAAGATTTTTTTGAATTTTGACATGCGAAAAATCAGGAGTTTGAACTTCCTATATTATACACCTTTTTGGCAGTGTTGGCACGAAAAAAAGTGGTCAGTTATCCACTTTTATCGGGAGTTTTTGTAAATTTGCAGAGTTTGAGCGACGGTATTATCCCAAGAGTATTTTTGAAGTATCTTTTGACTATTTTCCAGTAATTTTTGACTGATATTTTTATCAGTTAAAACCAGATTGGCAATTCTTACGATCTCATTTGGGTTATTTGGGTCAAAATACCGGGCGCCATTGCCTAAAATTTCCGGCAAACAAGTTTTGTCGGAGCTAATTACCGGTAGCTGGTGTTGCATCGCTTCCAGTGGCGGTAAACCAAATCCTTCATATAGACTAGGGAACACATAAAGAGAGGCGTTTTTATATAAAGATTCTAAATCTGTGTCCGAAACAAATCCGGTCAAAATAACATTGTTAATATTTTTTTCTTTAATTATTTTTTCCAGTCGTTCATAAAAATAATTTTTATTTCCGGCCAGCACCAACTGGTAATTATTGCCGTATTGGTCGCAAAAAATTTTCCAAGCTACGACAAGTGTTTCTAAATTTTTATGGGGAAAGGCCACGCCCACATAGAGCCAGTAAGGTTTGGTGATAGAATATTTTTTATTTAGATCAAGTGGATTAATATTATTAGAACCCTTGATCTCAAATGGTGAAAGTAGGGTGGTAGTAATTTTGTCTGGTTTTATTTTTAATGTTTTTTCAATATCTTGTTTGGTAAATTCGCTGACAGTGATGATTTTTTTTGCTACACGAGCGGCATGTTTTAATACCAACAAAAATATTTTATTTTTTATCCAATAAATAATCGGCGAAAGTGTGCTGGCGCGGCGACTAGGATAGTGCAGGAGTAGTAGATCATGAATAGTCACGACAAAATTTCCGTTAAAAAATAGCGGTACATTCCAATGCGGAAAATGTACCAAATCTGCCTTTATTTTTTTGATTATTTTGGGCAAAAAGATTTGCTCTTGCCAACCATACCAAGGAATATCTGCTAATACTTTTTGGAAGTTGGAATTGGCTGGATTATATTCTGTCCAGTTTTCACGGCGCAACAAAATAATATACTGATTTTCAGTATCAATTTTTTCTAGATTTAGGATTAATTGTTGTATGTAGCGCCCCAGGCCACCTTGTCTAGAGCCGTACATTCGGGCATCAATAGCAATTTTCATAATTTTAAGGTCGCACCAATTATAACAAAGCCTTGACTTTTTGGCTATTTTTTAGTTATATTTAATTATTCCGTTCTGTCTTATGGTTGGCACAGGGGTGTTAATCGGTTTGACAGAAAGCTTCAGAGGGGGCTGATCGTGGAAAAGCGCATTTTTGACGCCGCTTTGCGGATGGTTCTTCAAGAGGCCTTTAGGTCCTGGGAAGATGACGCCAACACGATCGAAATTGATCTGTTGGGCGTGTGGGACCTTTTTGGGAAGCTCCAGCAGTTGTTGCTCGCCCAGCATCAGAATCCTGAGCCGATCAATTTTCCTCGGGT
>CALRGC010000001.1:16971-89828 GCA_943357105.1 Candidatus Magasanikiibacteriota bacterium
CAACATGAACCAGGCGTACGGCTTTACGTCTTAGGAGGCAAAAATGAGCGCTCGCGCTCCACCCCCGCTCTAATAAGAGCGGCAGGGAGGAGAGCAAAAACCGTTCACCAACCTGTTTTGTTTCTAAATATTTTGGAAATAAAATAAGTGAACGGTTTTTGTTTTTTATAGATTGCCAAAAGCGTTTTTTTACATTATAATTAAGGGGTAATAATTTTTGGTATGCCATATTTAAGTCGTATTTTAAATAGCACTGTCAGTGATAGTAGTGAAGCGGTAGTTGGCAAGCTAGAAGATATTTTGGTGAAACCAAAAGCGGGGGAATATTGTCCGCTTGAATATCTGATTGTCAAAAAGCGTCATTCCAAAAAAAGAGTAATTATTCCTTATGAGGCGGTGGAAAATTTTAGCAAAGAAGAAGTTTCTTTGCGTGTTTTATTTTCCAAAATAAATTTTTTGGATACTGTGCCAGAAGGTTATGTCCGACTTAATCGCGATGTGATGGATCAACAAATTGTGGATTTGTCCGGCGCGCGGGTAGTGCGGGTAAACGATCTTCGTATTGGTGATTTTGAAGGCAAAATGAATGTTTTAGCGATAGATATTAGCAATCGCGGGCTTTTGCGTCGCTTGGGTGTCACTTGGCTGGATCTATTTAATTTGATGAAAGTAAATTTGATTGACTGGCGCAAAGTGCAACCGGTAAAAGGCGAATTAAAATTGGATAGCGCTTCAAAAGATCTTACGAAATTGCATCCGGCCGACATCGCCAATATTGTGGAAGATTTAAATTTAAAACAAGGTAGTAATTTAGTTTTGTCACTCGACAAAAATACGGCCGCGCAAGTATTTGAGGAGATTGATCCGGAGATGCAAAAATTGTTGATTTCTCATCTTAGTCCCGAACACGCCGCGCGTATTAGTGAGCGCATGTCGGTAGATGAGCTAGTGGATTTGATTCACTTTTTGCCGGAACACAAATCCAAACAACTGATGGATTATGTGGAAAAAGATCGTATGAAACATGTCCACAAACTTTTGAAATATGAGGACAATACGGCCGGTGGTTTGATGTCGCTAGATTATCTCAGTTGTTTACCGGAAGAGACGGTGGGTCAGGCGATAGAGAAAATTAGAAAACTTTCCGATAAATTTCGCGCCATTAACTATGTCTATATTTTGGATGATAAAAATAAATATAAAGGGGTAGCATCTTTGCGCAGATTGCTCATCAATGATTCTAGCACTCCTATTGGTAAGATTATGAAAAAAAGTACCAACTTACCGGTGTTGCATCCAAATCATTCCATAAAAAGAGTGGCTCATATGATGACCAAATATGATCTCAATACCGTGGCCGTGCTGGATAAAGATAATAATTTTTTGGGAGTCGTAACGGTCGATGATGTGATGCGCGTATTACTGCCAAACGCCTAAAATATGAGCACTGAAAAAAAACCTAAAAGACTTTGGACCAAGATTTTATTAATCAGTTCGGTAGTTGGGCCGGGGATTATTGCCGGCACAGCCGATAATGACGCCGGTGGTATCGCCACTTATTCGGTGGCTGGCGCGCAATTTGGATATCATTTGATTTGGGTATTATTTTTGGTTACTTTTGTTTTGGCGATTACGCAGGAGATGGGCGCGCGTCTGGGAATAGTCTCAGGCAAAGGTTTGGCCGCTTTGATTCGTGAAAATTTTCCTTTCAAAGCGACATTTCTCATAATACTTTTAAGTTTTATCGCCAATTGGGCTAATATTTTGGCCGATGTCGCCGGTATGTCGGCGGTTGCTAATATTTATGGAATTCCAGCCTGGATTTTTGTTTTAAGCTCGGCGGCTTTGCTTAGTTGGTTGGTAATTTCTGGTAATTTTAAAAATATTCAGCGGGTATTTCTCACTTCTTCGCTAATGTATCTGGCTTATGTATTTGCCGGATTTATGATTCATCCGGATTGGACTGAGGCGACCAGATCAATTGTGGTGCCGTCAATTATTCCAACCGCCAATTTTTTATTTATGGCGATTGCCTTAATTGGTACTACCGTTACTATCTGGGGACAGTTTTTTGTGCAATCATATTTTGCGGAAAAGGGTGTGCGAGCCGAAGATTTGCCGTTGGCTAGATTGGATGTTGGCGCGGGCGCGATTTGGACAAATTTTGTCGCTTTTTTTATCATTGTGGCGACTGCCGGCACGCTGTATGTGAAGCATATTAACATTTCCGATGCCGCGGACGCCGCGTTGGCACTCGAGCCATTTGCCGGCGCTTTGGCCAAGCATCTTTTCGCGTGGGGTTTATACAATGCCGCCATGCTTGGCGCCGGTGTGGTGACGATTTCTACCGCTTACACGATTACCGAAGCGTTTGGTTGGGAGGGTAAAATAAATGCCGGTTTTAAAGAATCCGCTTCGTTTTATAAGATATTTTTGTTTTGTATTTTTTCGGCGGCTCTGCTTGTGCTCGTGCCACATTTTCCGATAGTGCCGGTACTGGTCGCCTCGCAAGCATTAAATACTTTTATCTTGCCAATCTTGTTTATTTTTTTGTTGCGCCTGCTCAATCGCAAAGATATTATGGGCAAATATACCAATGGAATGAGTAGTAATATTTTTGGTTGGGTTTCAATTGTCGGCCTATCGCTTTTAAATTTAGCTTATTTTGTCTATCTGATTGTTTCTAAATTTAGATAATTTTGGCGATTGTTGTTAGCCAATTGGCGGCGGCTTTTTCCCAAGAGTAATTTTCGGCCACAGCGTGGCCTTTTTTAATATAACTATTTTTTAGTTCGGTGTCAGTGAGTAAAATTTTCATCGCTTGACTCAAGTCACTTATCTTATTGGGGTTTACTAGATAGCTGGCGTTATCGGTAATTTCCGGCAGAGAGGCGCGATTGGCGGCAATGGTAGGTGTGCCCATACGCATAGCTTCAATGAGTGGGAAGCCAAAACCTTCATAGAAACTATCAAAAATAAATAATGAAGACAGAGAATAAAAAATTGGTTTATCTTCGGCGGCAATGTAGCCAATAAATTTTATATTTGATGCCAGCGGAGATTTGGTGGCGGTATCATAAATCTCTTTATTTTTCCAGCCGGGCGCGCCAACAATTATTAGTGAATATTTGGCGGTAATTTCAAGGGGTAACTTTTCATAAGCCTTGATAATTGTTGTAATATTTTTGCGCGGTTCAATTGACCCTAAGAATAAAATAAAATTTTCCGGTAGACCATATCGGTTTAGGACTCTGGTTTTGTCGGCGGCCAAATTTGGGTTGGTTAGAGAAAAATTATCATTCACACCAGGGTAGATTACCTCTATTTTTTCTTTTGGTATTTCATAATAATTCATCAGATCACGTTTGGTATTGGCCGATGGTACGATGATTAGTTTGGCACTTTGACACTGTCTTTTTGAGCCGATTATTTTGTGCCAGAAATTTTGTTTGGCGGTATAGAATTCGGGGAATAGTTTAAATGACAGGTCGTGAATAGTAAGTATATACGGAATTGTAGAGGAAAGATTAAAAAAATTAAGATTAGGCGCGTACCAGCAGTCAATTTTGACCGGAATAAATTGATCGATTTTTATCAATTTGAGCGTAAGCGCCAGATTGAAAATTTTATTTGGATAACGGCTTTCTATATAGTGAACATTATCCTGTTGCCAGGGTAAATTTTTGAGATTATAATTTTTGACGGCATTATAAAATAAATAATATTGATTTTTGGTATCCAATTTAAAAACAGCGCTGAGGAGCTCATAAGTATACTCGCCAACGCCGGTTTTGTTTTTGGTCATGAGTGGGCGGATGTCGATGCCGATATTCATAGTGTGTTCAAGTATCACGCCTGAGAAGACATTTGGCAATTTTTACCTGATAAAAGTTCGCATAATTGGCTATAAATTTTCGTTACGGCTCTAAGGGTAGAGCCGTTGCCCTGACGGGCACCACGAAAATTTACTTACGCCAATTAGGGGCTCACTTTTATGCGGTAAAAATTGCCAAATGTCTTCTCAGTCTAGATTATTCTGGAATTGAGAAAACTGTTCGGTTACAAAATTTTTTATTTCGTTTTTGAAACGGTCGGTAGAAAAATTTTGCGCGTGCGCGCGAATTTTGGCGCTGTCAAATGCGCTTGAGTCAAAATTCAGCAGTGTATGTAGTAGTGATTCCCAAGTTTGTTGTTCAAAAAATACTCCAGTTTCATTAGGCAAAACTGTTTCGGTAGCACCTCCCTGACTGTAAGCAATTACGGGGCGGCCAGCGGCCATGGCTTCGAGCGGAGTGATGCCAAAATCTTCTTTTTGGGGATGGATAAAGGCAATCGCTTCACTGAGAAGCTGAGCTTTTTCATCTTCGGAAATTTTTCCGTAAAATTCAATATTGGCCTTGGCGATTTTTTTCAGATAAGGATATTCTGATCCGATACCAAAAATTTTTAGCGGCCAACCCAGACGATTGAAAACTTTTATTACTAAATCCAGGCGTTTGTATGGCACGAGGCGCCCACCGGCCACATAATAATTTCCTACTTTGGCCGCGGTTTGAAATCTATCGGTATCAACCGGCGGAAAAATGACTTGACTGTCACGGCGATAATATTTATTGATGCGACGTTTTACCGTATTGGAATTGGCAATAAAATTATCTACGCGTTTAGTACTGAGTTGATCCCACAAACGCAAGCGATGAGTCAAAATTGGTAAGAAAATTTTTACCAGCCGATTATTTTTGAGATCCGACAGATAATTATTGCCGTCACCCCACAAAAAACGCGGCGGGGTGTGACAATAGGCGATATGCAGAGTGTCGGTGGAGGTGATTATGCCCTTGGCAAACCCGGACGAAGAAGAAATAACCAGATCATAGCCCTGGAGTTGGTGACGCTCGGTGGCTACAGGCATCAGTGGCAAATACCACTGGAAGATTTGATTGACAAAAGGCAAGCGATTGAGAAAAGAAGTATGAATTTTATCCTGATCCAAATAATTTATTTTGTTGGCATCGTGAAATAAAACAAAAATTGGCGCGTCCGGCCAAATTTCGTGTAAGGCTTTGAGCACTCTCTCCGCCCCTCCATCTTGAGACAGATAGTCGTGAACTAGGGCGACCTTCATATGATGGATCCGGTTTTGCGCAAAACAATAAAAGGAGTTTTAATTAAAATTACCAGATCGGTAAATAGGCTCCAATGTTCAATATAGAAAATATCCAGGCGCGCTTCTTCGTCAAAGCTCAGATTGCTACGTCCGGAAATCTGAGTAATACCGGTGATGCCCGGTTTGATAGCCAGCACGGTTTTGTGCCATTTCTCATATTTGTTTACTTCGCGTTCCTGGTGAGGGCGCGGACCAACCAAACTCATTTCACCCTTTAAAACATTATAAAATTGCGGAATTTCATCAATGCTCAATACACGAATAAAACGACCAAATGGGGTAATGCGCGGATCATTTTTTATTTTATAAACCGGTCCTTTTTTTTCACTTTTTTCTTCAATTAATTTTTTTTCCAGTTTCAGCGCCTCTTGTCCGTTTTTACCAAACTGTTCGCCGGTGCAATATTTTTGGTACATTGAACGGAATTTGAGGGTAAGAAATTTTTTGCCTTCTTGCCCCACGCGTTCATTTTTATAAATAATCGGCGTTCCGGTTTCGAGCAAAATTATTAACGAAGTAATCAAAAATATTGGCAGAAAAATTATCATTAAAAATAGACTGCCGACAATATCCACGGTGCGTTTGAGTATGCGACCCCAGCCACCCAGGCGGGTGCGACGCAATTCAATAATTGGAATGCCGGCAATCGTGGATACGGCCATATTGGAAGAAACGGTAGCGAAAAGGTCGGCCGAATATTTGAAAGTGATGTGGTGCTCGTTGGCAAAATCTATGGCTTGCAGAGCTTCATCTTCGTGACTCTTGGGATCGGTAAAAATAATTTCATCAATACCGGTTTTTTTCAAAGTTTTTAGTTGGTTTAAATTAAAATTAGGAATCTGTCCAATAATTTTATAACCAAAATGGGAATGTGAATCTAAAGTATTCAAAATTTGTTCTTCTATTTGGCCACTACCAATAATCACGGTGCGGCGCAGACCAAGCCCCAGGCGATAGCAGAGAATTTTTAGCAGTCGCCAAGCGATTCTGCCGGCATAAACATAGATAATGGCAAAAATCCAACTAGCTAAAACCAAAAAGCGTGAATCAAATTTTTGGAAAGTAAAAAAGACATAAATTGTAATCGCGGCAAACCCAGTAGCACAGGCAAAAAAGACGCGATTGAGTTCGCTGGTGAGTTTGCGATTGGGATTGGCGCTGTATAACCCGGAAAAAGCGAAGATAACTATCCAGCCGCCCGCGACTATAAGTGCCAATGGCCAATATTTTTCCCAAGGTAAATTAAAAATCACCGGACGAATGGCCGTAGTGATCTTGGCAAAACGCAAACTATAGGCCGTAAAGGCGGCCAATATCAGCATGAGATAATCTAGAGGTAGCTGTAAAAAAGTAAATGTAAGTTCAAAGCGTTTCATGCTCTATATTTTAAGGCAAAATGCCAATATAGTCAATTTATTGACAAAAGTCGCATTTCGTGCAGAAGCTCGTCGGGGAGGCCATCCCCGCCGAAATGACCGTCGGCGGCGTCACCTATGAGATCCTCTCCTTCCACGAGGAAGGTGAAAACTCGGTCGGCGGCGGTGTCATGGTCGAGCGTTCCAAGACGCTCAACGCCCACCAGGGCAAAAAGGAGCGGGAACACCTTCTGGCCAACCAGGCCGACATTCCGGTGGCCTGCCGCGGCAGGACGGCTTTCGTCTTCACCGACGAAAGGCATCCTGACGTTCCCGACGAGGGCGTCTACTATGTCTGCTGGCGCGACGGCCGCTGGGTCGAGGGCTGGGACTGGCTCGACGAAGACTGGGGTCGCGGCGACCGGGTGCTCCGTCGCAAGTAGCCCTAGGATTCTGGGCACCTTGGTCCTCAAGGTCGCTTGGATCATCCTTCGGTTCACTTTGGTAATTGGCCCACATCAGTACGATCCTTCGGGATACGACTGGTGTGGGCGCTTCGTTTTTATGCTGGTTATGGTCTTAAAATAGGTTGACAAAAACACTTTTTGGATGTATGATAATAATATATAATTAGAAATAATTATGCAAAAAAATAATTTACAATTTTCAGTTGTTTATCAACAAGATCTCGACGGTGGTTTTATTGCTACTGTTCCCGCTTTGCCTGGTTGCCATACTCAAGGAAAAGATTTATCTCAGACTACTTTTAGAATAAAAGAAGCGATAGATTTGTATTTGGAAAGTTTTAAATCTGAAAAATCTATTCGTCAGGCCGCACAAAAACAAATTTTATTTGGAACGGTAATGATAGGTGGTTAGTATGGTTAGCTTTAGTCAATTACCAAATCTAAAAGCAAAACAATTAGTGCGTGTTTTGGAAAAGATAGGTTTTGTGGTGGTCAGGCAAAAAGGCAGTCACGTTATTTTGGTTAATGAAAAAAGTAAACTGCGTACCGTTGTACCAGTGCACACAGGAGAAACAATTAGAAAATCATTGTTGATGGAAATTATAAAACAAGTAAATTTAACGGTAGAGAATTTTTTGGAGTTGTTATAATTAGAAGTATATTCAAAATAGCCAAATAAGGCTATTTTTTAATATCCAAGATTGACTTTTGCCCATAATTTAGATAAAATTAACCCATTAAAATATGCAATTAATAATCCTCGCTAGCCAAGTCAGTGATCCCGAACAGTTTATCCGCCGTTGTGGATATGGACAGCACCGCACGCGTACCGGTGAGACTAGTTATGTGAAGCGTGTGCATCGCGACTGGTATCCGCGTTTCCATGTGTATGTGAAAAAACAGGGTGAAAATTTTGTTTTCAATCTGCATCTGGATCAGCGGGCGCCGGTATATGAAGGTCAGACCGCTCATGCCGGGGAATATGACGGCGAAGTAGTAGAGCGAGAAATGGAAAGAATTAAAAGTTTTGTAGTAGCAGTATGAAAAAAATATTAATATTTATTGGTCCACCAGGATCCGGCAAAGGCACTCAGGCCAAATTGTTGGCGCAAAAATACGGTTTTAAACATATTTCTACCGGTGATTTATTGCGCGCGCTTTCTGTGGATGCTAAAGCTAGCGCTGAACAGAAGACAGCTTTGGAAGAAATGAAAGCCGGTAAGCTCGTGCCTGATTGGTTGATCTATGAACTGGCTTTTGAGGCGGTGAAAGAAAATTTAGCAAGCGGTAAAGGCGTGGTACTCGATGGCGCGATTCGCAATGTTGAACAGGCCCAAAAATATCAAGATTTTTTTGAACAAAATGGTTGGAACGATGAAGTGGCGGTAATAGAAGTGGCCTTAAGTGACGAAGAAGCATTTAATCGCTTGACCAAGCGCCGTATTTGTAAAAATTGTGGTGAAATAATTCCCTATTTATCAGCTACCAAAGATTTAGTTGATTGCCCTAAATGTGGTGGCAAATTAATTTATCGCCAAGATGATAAAAAAGAAATAATTGAAGCGCGTATTCGTGAACAAGGCAACGAAGCCTTGAAGCCAATCGTGGATTTTTATGAAAAGTTGGGAATATTAAAAGTTTTGGACGGAAATCAAACTATTGAAAAAGTGAATGCTGAAATTTTTGCGTTATTTGAATAATTTTATCTTATGGCCAACATTAAAACTCCAGCGGAAATAAAACAAATTATCACTGCCTGTAAATTGACCGGCGAGATTTTGGAAAAATTGCAAAAGTGGGTAAGGCCGGGAGTGAGTACTTTGGAAGTAGATGAATTGGCCGAAAAAATGATTCGTGATGCTGGTGGGCGCCCGGCTTTTAAAGGCTATACGACTGGTCCTGGTGATTCTCCATTTCCCAATACTATTTGTGCATCCGTAAATGAAGAGTTGGTGCACGCTATTGCCACCAAAGAAAAAGTTCTCAAAGACGGCGATATTTTTACGATTGATATTGGTATGCAATGGCCATTTAAAAAAGGTGAGCCGGGATATTTTACCGATACGGCCGTGACTTTTGTGGTGGGCAATAAAAAACCAACTGCGGAAATTCAGAAATTATTGGATGTGACGCGCGATTCGATGTATGCCGGTATCGCGGCGGCGGTGCCGGGTAATAGTGTGGCTGATATTGGTAAAGCGGTAGAAAATTATGTAAATTCCAAAGGCAAATATGGTATCGTGCGTGATTTGGTTGGGCACGGAGTAGGCCACGCGGTGCATGAAGATCCCAAGATTCCAAATTATTACGATCCAAAATTGGAAAAGATAAAACTCAAACCCGGGATGGTGATTGCGATTGAGCCGATGATTGCGCTGGGGACTTGGAAGGTGAAAATGCACGATGATGGGTGGACTATTTTGATGGCGGATAATTCGATGTGTGCGCATTTTGAGCATACGGTTGTCATTACTGAAACTGGGAATATTGTGGCGACTCAGCGGCCTAGTGAGAAGATTTAAATTTATCATTTCATAAATATTTTAATCTCTCTCGCCTGTGAAAATTCTCGGATAATTTGCAACTCACTCCGGCTCTGGCCATGAACTCGTCGCTCGGCTCCTCAAACAGCAGGGCCAGCCACGCCTGCGTGACTCACAAATTATTTCCGAGAATTTTCAATGGCTCGTTCGATTAAAATATTTATTCCATTTTTATATATGAATATCCTTGCTATTGATTTTGGAACGAAAAATATTGGCCTGGCCTGGAGCGATACCGGGATTGGGGTGGTGTTTCCGTTTGGGGTGATTAAGAATGAGGATAAGAATAAAGCTAAAAAAGAATTGCTCGATTTTATTAAAAAAGAACACGCGGAAAAATTGGTAGTGGGTCTGCCGCTTTCTCTGGATGGCGCGGAAAATAAAAACACTGAGCGTATTCGGGAATTTGTTGCAGATTTAAAAACCGATATCAAAGTAGAATTTTTTGACGAGCGGTTTTCATCGGCGCAGGCGGATCGCTCCGAGGGTGGGGTGAGTCGCGATGAAAAATCGGCCATGATAATTTTGGAGGGATATTTGCACAAGCTAAAAAAATAAAGCATGTATTCCTTTGTTCTCAAGCGTTCTGATTTGCGTGAGCAGGACCAAATAGTGACCCTGTATACTTTGGAAAAAGGCAAAGTGGACGCTTTGGCGCGCGGGGTAAAAAAAATACTTAGCAAAAACTCGGCCTATCTGTTGCCGGTTTTTTTGATTGATGCCGAAGTGTTGTCCGGCAAAGAAGTAAATCATCTTACCAAGGCTGTGCCGGTATTTGTCTATAAAAATATTTTGGAGGATTTGAGTAAAATGAGTTTATTGCAAACGGTTTTCAAATGGGTAAATATTTTGACCAAGTACGAGCGCGAACCAAAAATTTTTCTTTTGATAAAAAGTTGGTTGGAATTTTTGGATGCTACGGATAAAGTGGAAACGGCTTTGGCGTATGGATTTCTGGGAAATATTTTAACGCATTTGGGGTTTGCGCCTGAGCTCGACAATTGTATTTTTTGTCAGAATAAAAATAATTTAGTGGCTTTTTATCCGGCCGGTGGCGGGGTGGTTTGTAAAAATTGTTTTTTGCTCAAGAGGCAGGCGGACAATAAAATTTATCCACTTCGAGCCATAGATTTACAGGCTATGAGCTTGCTTTTCGCCAGTAATTGGCAAAAAATTCTGAGTCATAATACCGAGATTGCCAATCGGTTGGTATTTTTATATGGGCAATATCACAGTGAGCGAAAGTTGAATAAAATTAAACTTTTTTAGTCAGTGGAGTGTGTTTTTATAAGTTATAATTATTTACTTTAAATTAAAATTATTGTAAACTATGTTCATAGTTTATTGAATTTTATGCAACCGTATATTCCAGAGTCCCTGCCACTCAAAGAGTTAAATTGGGATAAGTATGTTTCTCTGATAGGCAAAGCTAATGCAGAAGTAGCCAGATTTGATGGTTTGCTACAAGGAATGCCAAATCCAGAAGTTTTGTTGTCGCCTCTTACTATGCAAGAAGCGGTTTTATCTTCCAAAATTGAAGGTACTATGGCATCTTTAAAGGATGTTTTAGAGTTTGAAGCTGATCCGCAAAAGAAAACAGAAAAATATGATGATATTCAAGAAGTTTTAAATTATAGAAAGGCAATGCGTTTTTCAGTAAAGGAAATGGAAACCCTGCCTCTGGTTAATAGGCTTATAAAAAATGTACATTCAATATTATTAGACAGTGTTCGCGGACAAAATAAACAACCGGGTAGTTTTCGTAGTGGTCAAGTACATATTGGTAAACCAGGGAGTACCCTGGAAACCGCCACGTATGTTCCTCCTGTTCCAAATACAGTATCGGATTGTATGAATAATTTGGAAAAGTATTTTCATTATGATGAAAAAGATTTTTTAGTCCAACTGGCCATCATTCATGGACAATTTGAAATTATTCATCCGTTTTGGGACGGGAACGGTCGTATTGGTAGAATATTATTACCATTATTTTTATATTACAAAAAAGTTTTATCTACACCAATGTTCTATTTGAGCGCCTATTTTGAATCTCACAGAGAAGAATACTATGATAAATTATTACATGTATCCAAGGATAAAGATTGGGATAGTTGGATTATTTATTTTTTACAAGCAATTATAGAACAGTCACGAATAAATATAAAAAAGGCTACCGCAATCCATGCTCTGTATGATTCAAAAAAAGAAGAAATAATGAATCTTACCAACTCAAAGTACGCTATTAAAACTTTAGATTTTATTTTTAGCTATCCTATTTTTAATAGCACCAATTTTATTAAAACATCCAAAATACCAAAACCTAGTGCTATGAGGGCTTTGTCGGCTTTAGAGAAAGGTGGTTTATTGAAGAAGATTCATGGTGGTTCCGGTAGAAAACCAGCCACCTATGTATTTGCTAAGTTGTTATCCATAGTTGGGTAGTAGTGTATCATGTAATCAACACTAAATATCTTGTGTATCAAATATTGAAATAAATGACACACTAAATATCTTGTGTATCAAATGGCATATTTAGTATCTTAGTGGCTATATTTAGCCATTATTTTATTTGAGTTGAGAATTAGAGGACAACAGGAAGTTCGTTTAATTTATACATTCCATAGTAATAAAGCTATAGTTTTGCACGGATTTTTGAAAAAGTCTCAAAAGATTCCGCAAAAGGAAATTGCTATAGCACAGAAAAAATTATTTTTACTTGACATGGTATAACATATATGTTATATTAAATATGTATGAAATTATATACCAAAATTAAAAGTCAACTTCTTAAAGATAAGCTAACTCGTAAGGCCTATAAAGACCTGGGTGTGGAATTTATGTTAGCACAAATGGTAATCGAGAAACGCCTTGCCAAGGGATTTACTCAAGCCACTTTGGCCCATAAATTAGGCACTAAGCAGTCCGCAATCGCGAGGCTTGAATCTGGTAATTATAACCCGTCCCTAGCCTTTATGGAAAAAATTGCTAAGGCGCTAGATACAAAATTGAAAATTTCTCTAGTAAAATAATGACCATCAGGGTCGTTATTTTTATAATAATCAGTACCTTGCCTTTTTTAGCTTAATTTGATAAGATTTACCTGTTTTAGATTCCCGTTTTCACGGGAATGACAATATAAATATGAATATCCTTATTAAAGAAATTTCCAAACATGTCGGCGAGACCGTGACTATCAAAGGCTGGCTCTACAACAAACGCAGTAGCGGGCCAATCGCCTTCCTGGAATTGCGTGATGGTTTTGGGTTTGTGCAGGGTGTGGCGGTGCAAAACACTCTGGCTCCGGAAGTGTGGCAGGCTTGTGAAGATGTGACTCAGGAGTCGTCTATTGAAGTGTCCGGTGAAGTCACCAAACATCCAAAAAAAGAAAATGTTTTTGAATTGCAGATAAAAGATTTTAAGATTTTGCAAAAGGCCGTGGATTATCCGATAGCGCACAAAGAGCATGGTCCGGATTTTCTCATGGACAATCGTCATCTGTGGCTACGTAGCAAACGCCAGTGGGCGATTTTGCGCGTGCGTGACGCGGTGATTATGGCGATCAATGAATATTTGCATCAGCAGAATTTTATCAAGACCGATTCACCGGTTTTCACGCCCAATGCTTGTGAAGGTACGACCACACTTTTTGCCGTGCCATATTTTGATCTGGGCGAAGCGTTTCTTTCTCAGTCCGGTCAGCTCTATATTGAGGCG
The DNA here is from genome assembly GCA_943357105.1 of Candidatus Magasanikiibacteriota bacterium. Lineage (GTDB taxonomy): Bacteria > Patescibacteriota > Patescibacteriia > Magasanikbacterales > GWA2-37-8 > CAIOJG01. The sequence continues at coordinate 30,218 of CALRGC010000001.1, forward strand.
GCGATTGCGTCGGTGGGCCGCTGTTATGATTTTGGTCCGGTGTTTCGCGCGGAAAAAAGTAAGACCAAACGCCATCTCACTGAATTTTGGATGATGGATGCCGAGGGCGCGTTTGTGGAACATGAAGAAAATTTGAAAATTCAAGAAGGTTTGGTGCGTCATATTGTGCGCTATTGTTTGGAACATTGTATGGAGGAACTCATTATCTTGGAACGCAATATTGAAAATCTCAAAAAAGCCGACGCTCCGTTTACGTGCTATACTTATGATGAAGCGATAGTAAAATTAAACGCGATGGGTAGCGATATTAAATATGGTGAAGATTTGGGCAATGATGATGAAGGACTGCTGACCAAAGATTCGGAAGTGCCGGTCTTTATCGAAAAATGGCCAAAGAGTATTAAACCATTTTATATGAAACGATCGGCGGAAAATCCAGATTTGGTTTACAATGATGATTTGATTGCTACTGAAGGTGGCGGTGAATTGATCGGTGGTAGTCAGCGTGAAGATGATATTGAATTATTGATTGCTTGCATCAAAGCCGAAGGACTAAATGAAGCGGACTATAGCTGGTATACAGATCTGCGCAAATATGGCAGTGTGCCACATTCCGGATTTGGTATTGGGCTAGAGCGCGCGGTGCGCTGGATCACCGGTGTGGAGCATATTCGCGAATGTATTCCGTTCCCACGTACCATCAGCAGATTGAAACCATAAAATTAAAATAAAAAATCACTCGATTATTTCGGGTGATTTTATTTTTTACCTTTTCGTCCTGAAAAAATATTTTGGACTCATCAGTGACAGCGTTACTGTCAGAAGGTGTGGAGAATGGGCAGTCATTCTCCGGCCCCCTTTTTGTTTTTTAACTTTACCTCCTGGTTAGTTATTATTTTTTGACGTATCGCTCTGCCGGCGATCGTCTTACTGATCCAACTGATCGCAACTCACCGTGATCAAACGGTGTTGGTCGAATTGAGTCCCGCCGCTGAGATCGTAGTTGAGGCTGAGTTGGTTGAGGATCACGAGGTGCTCTCTTGGTCCCTGAGAAAAAACCGTTTCACCGGCTTGCTTGGTGCATGGGGAGAAGAAGCGCCCAGGCGTCCCATTGATATTGGGACAGGATTGCTCCAAGATCGTATGTTGAGCGGTGACGCCTTTGGCGATACCGATCGCATTGATATCACGGAGCTTCAGACCAGCAGTTTCGCACCGTCGTACCAATTCGCTTTCGGTGATGCACTCCAGAGCCAGTTTGTTCAGATCTGCCTTGTTCATTGTTTCCTTGTCGTCCGTTTTGCCCACGGAACCGGGGAAAGAGCGTTGCTGAAATTAGGCCTCAGCCGACTGTCTACTCTAAAATAGATAATCGGTTAGTGTCTAACTTATGGCAGATAATATCTTCTATTTTTATGTTTGTCAACCCTGTTCGTTTATTCTTTTTTTAGCGAGATTTTTTTAATAAATTTTTTAGTTTGTTTTGTTATTCTAATAGTGTATTTATCCGCATTTTTTGTTTTTATTTTATACAAATTAGCCTTAAAATTTAACCGAGCGATCATTTTTAAAACTTCATCGGCTAATTTCGGTATTATTGTTACAAAATTTACCATTATATATCCTCGATCGGAATAAATGGATCCGTCGGTTTCTATTAGTCCGCGCAGACATTCAATAGAAAATTTTTTATTATTCAATATCCATTTTGGTATTTTAATATTTTGTTTATGTTTCGGCCCATTATTTGCTTTCCAGCCAAGCAATTTTTCCCATTGATTGGAATAACAGCTGATATCGCAACAATTTTGTTTTCTGGTGACTATAGAAATTTTATTTTTAGACATTATTTCTCGTATAACTTCAATAATCCTTTGTCGCAATTTAGGATATTTATTATCACAAGTAATCCGTAGTCGTACGGCGCGTCCGTTGGGATTAGAAAGATTACCGTCGCCAATGGCGAGGCCTATTAGATAAGCTAGTTTACCCCTCCTAGTTTGAAGCATATTTGGTGCCGATGGTGGGACTTGAACCCACAAACCCGAAGGCACATGATTTTGAGTCATGCATGTTTACCAATTTCATCACATCGGCGCGGTTGCAACTCAATATTGCCAGCTAATTATAGTAAATCTTTTGTTTTTTGTCAACCTTATGATATAATATTGCTACTAATAATTTTATGTCTGTAGTGATCTCTGTAGTCAACCAAAAAGGCGGAGTGGGTAAGACTACTTCGGCCGTAAATCTCGCGGCCGGTCTCGCGGAAGCGGGTAAATTTGTGCTCCTTGTCGACCTAGATCCGCAGGGAAATGCCACTTCGGGACTGGGAATAAAATATCGTGAGCTGGCCAGTGGGCTCTATAATGCGCTGATGGGTCAGGCGCGCGTGCATGATGTGATTGCCAATACTTTGCATACCGGATTGCGCGTGGTGCCAGCTACCGCCGACTTGGCAGGCGCCAATGTGGAGTTGGTGAGCGTGGATGGTCGGGAGCGCAAGCTGTCGGATCTGCTCGCTGAGGTGCGACATGCCTATGATTATGTGATTATTGATTGTCCGCCATCGCTTGGTATTCTTACGCTCAATGGTTTGGTGGCGGCGGACTACATCCTTATTCCAGTACAAGCCGAATATTACGCGCTCGAAGGTTTGGAACAACTTTTGAAAACTGTAGATTTGGTTCGTGAAAATATTAAGCCGGAATTAAATGTGCTGGGCGCGATTCTCACCATGTTTGATAGCCGCAATAAACTATCCGAAGAAGTAATGGGTGAACTATATAAATTTTTTCCAAATAATATTTTTCGTTCGGTCATTCCCCGCACCGTCCGACTGGCTGAAGCGCCCAGTTATGGAAAAAGTATTTTTCACTACGAACCAAAAGGCAAAGGCGCGAAAGCGTATGAGCGCCTCACGCGCGAAATTTTAGATTTATTTGAAAAATAATATGTCATTAGGACGAGGATTAGGCGCGCTTATAACGCCCACCGGAAAAAATAATTCAGTCAGTGTCAGTGCCGATGAAGGTAAAGTTTGGTTTATACCGCTGAGCAAAGTGACGGCTGATCCCAATCAGCCGCGTAAAAAATTTAATCAAGAGGAATTAAATCAATTAGCCGCGTCAATAAAAGAGCATGGCGTGCTTCAACCGATTTTGGTAGTAGAAAAAAACGACGGTGGTTATGAGTTGGTGGCTGGTGAACGCCGCTGGCGTGCTTCGCACATCGCGGGCATGACCACAATTCCGGCTTTAATTAAAAAATTGGCCGATCAACAAAAAGTAGAAATTTCTTTGATTGAAAATATTCAGCGCCAAGATTTGGATCCGATCGAAGAAGCCTTTGCGTATAAAAGATTGATGGAAGAATTTAATCTCACTCAGCAACAGGTGGCGGATAAAGTTGGCAAGAGTCGTCCGGCGGTGGCCAACGCGGTGCGATTGTTGGATTTACCGGTAGAGGTGCAGGCGGCTTTGGTAGAGAGGAAGATAAATTCTGGTCAGGCGCGTGCCTTGTTGGCTTTATCGACTGAAAAAGAACAGCTAGATATGCTCGCCTCGATGATGGGAGAAAAAATCACCGTGCGTGAGATTGAGCGTGAAGCCAACAAACAAAAAGTTTTGCATCATCGGCCGATTCGCAAAGATGCCAATCTGTTATTTTTGGAAGATAAATTGCGGGCGGAGTTTGGGACAAAAGTTAATATTACTCAAAAGGGGGATAGAGGGACCGTCGTGATTGATTATTATTCGCAGGAGGAATTGAAGCGGGTGATTAAAAAATTACTTGGTGAATAAATTTTTAAAATAAAAAAGACTTTGGATTTTTTACCTGATAAAAGTTCGCATAATTGGCTATAAATTTTCGTTATGGCCCTAAGGGTAGGGCCATTGGCCTTACGGCCACCACTCAAATTTACTTAACGCCAATTAGGGGCTCACTTTTATGCGGTAAAAAATCCAAAGTCTTTTTTATTTTAAAAATTGAGGTGCCAATTTGGGTCTGCCTTTATATCCTCCCATTTTGTATAATTATTCTTTTGGGCTTGGTAATATCCGGCCACGGCAATCATCGCGCCGTTATCCATGCAGTATTTTAATTCTGGGCAGAGGAATTTTGTGTCTGGGAAATTGTCGGTAATATTTTTTTGTAAACATTCCCGTAGTTTTTTATTGGCGCTGACGCCGCCAGCCAGCACCAAAGTTTTTGGTTTTATTTTTTCTACGGCCTTGAGAGTTTTATAGGCCAACACATCTACTATCGACTGTTCAAAGCTGGCGCAGAAATCTTCGCGGGTGATTGGGTCACCGGAGATACCTAGTCGGCTTGGCAACCAAGAAAAAATTTTTCCAATTCCAGTAGGATTTACAGCAGCTAGTTTATGATCCCGTAGCCAATACAGTGCGGCGGTTTTTAATCCGGAAAAAGAAAATTCAAAATTATTTTCTTTGATCATCGGACGCGGTAAATTTATCGCGTCAGTTTTGCCATTCATCGCCAGTTTGGAAATTTGAGGACCACCGGGATAGGGAATATCCAATAATTTAGCGACTTTATCAAAACATTCACCAGCGGCATCATCTTTGGTGGCGCCGAGCACTTTATAACTTCCCGGTTCATTAATTTGGACTATTTCAGTATGACCTCCGCTCACGACTAGAGCAATCGCGGGATATTCGATTTTTTGTCCCGGCGTTAATTCCACCGAATATACATGACCCTGGAGATGATTGGTCGCAATAAGTGGGATGTTCCAGACCATAGATAAAGTGCGAGCGGCTTCCACGCCCACAATCAATCCGGTGATTAAGCCAGGTCCAGCCGTGACCGCGATGGCGTCAGGTTTCGGTTGGTCTTTGAGAATTTCTTCAATCAGTGGAATAATTTTTTCGGCATGCATGCGTCCGGCGATTTCCGGCACTACACCGCCGTATTTTTTATGCACATCAATTTGCGAAGCAGTTTTTTCGGATAACACAACACAGCCTTGTTCACTACAATCTAGTAGTGCTACGGAAGTATCATCACAAGATGATTCAATGCCAAGTATAATCATAAAATAGTGAAACTATTTAATCATAATTTTTCTCTCTTGGCAATAAAAACAGAACCCCACCGGCATGTGCCGGTGGGGGAAAGACTGTCGTGATACGCATCGGCTTGACGCGCATCAAAACAAATCGCTGATTGAATCGCCGTCGTGGGTACGGCGAACGGCCTTGGCGAAGAGGCCGGCGACCGACACGACCTCGAGCTTGTCACTCACCTTCCCTTTCAAGGGGATGGTGTCGCTGACGAGCACCCGCTCGATGATGCTCTGGTTGATGCGGTCGATGGCCGGTCCAGAGAGGACCCCGTGGGTGGCCACGACCCGGACCGACAAGGCCCCGCGGTCCATGACGAACTTGGCGGCTTCCACGATGGTCCCGCCCGTAGCAATTTCGTCATCCACGATGATCGCGTGCAGGCCACTGACATCCCCGATGAGGTTGGTGGCCGTCGCCTTGTCGTCGTCGCCGTAGCGGCGTTTGTCCACGACCGCGACTGGAAGTTGCAGACGATTGGCGAATTTGCCAATGTCCTTTGTTTCTCCCACATCGCCGGCGACCAGCACACAACCTTCCAGCTTCCACTGCTTCTTCATGTACTCGCAGAGCGTCGGCGCTCCCACCAGGTGATCGGTCGGGATGCGGAAGAAACCCTGGATCTGCGGGGAATGCAAGTCCATCATCATCACTCGATTGGCGCCAGCTGTATGCAGGAGATCGGCCATCAGGCGCGCCGTGATCGAGATCCGGGGCTTGTCCTTCTTGTCGGAGCGAGCATAGAAGTAGTAGGGCATGACGACCGTGATCCGATTCGCCGACGCGTGTTTGAGGGCGTCGACAGCGATGAGCATTTCCACAATGCCGTCGCTGACCGGAGGGGCCATGGTCTGGATGTAGAAGACATCACAGCCGCGGACATTTTCGCCGATCTGGACCATCAGATTCTCGTTGCTGAAGCGCACCGTCTTGCTCGGAGTGAGCTTGAGATCCAGATGACCGCAGATGTTCTCAGCGAAATGGGTGTGGCTGCTACCGGAGATGACGCGAATGTTGCCGTTCATGGTGTTTCCTCACTTTGAAAAGAGCGTTTGGGTACGAAAAACGATCCGCCTTGGATCGTTGCTGAGTTGTTAATTATATTAAACCTTCCAATACTCATAATGTCAATCAAGTGTCAATATATTTTTGTTTACTTTTGTTATACCTTGACTTTTTGATAAAATAATATATAATATGGTTCGTAATGGCCTCATCGTCTAATGGTTAGGACAGCTCGCTTTCAATGAGCAAATACGAGTTCGATTCTCGTTGGGGCTACAAAACGGGTTTTACCTTCGGCGAAAGCCTTGGAAAGCTCAAAGGTTAGCGACAATTTAGGTGTTCCATTAACTAAATTTTCGTAGGTTGGGAATTCCTTGAACAACAGGCCAAACATGGCCTGTTGTTTTGTCATATTATCGCTAACTATAAGGAAATACTCAGGGTGTTCCATTAAATATTTGACGTGATTTATAAACGCCTTAATTTCGTATTCTGTCACCTCAATTTCTTGTCTTTCTTCTTGAGTGTTTATAATTCGTTTTTCTAAACCACTCAAGCGCGGTGACAGAGGCCATGACGTAGAACATTTGCAGATACTTTTGGCCAGCCATCCTTTTCTTTATAAAGAGGGGCTAATTACCGGATATTACAGCAATCTTACAGAGCGGGCAGTCTCGTCGTTTCAAGATCATTATAAACTCAATGTTCCGGTAGTAGGATTGGCCGATCTACGCACCCTGAAAGAATTAGAGATGGTTTCGGCAGTTGAGCAAGTTGGCATTGCCGCGGACAAAGTAATATGGTTGGATAGTTTACGTTATGGTTCGGTAGGTGAAGATGTCGTGAGATTGCAAAAGGCTTTAATCAATTTTGAAAGTTATCCCGAAGCTTTGGTAACCGGATATTTTGGTCCACTTACTCGTAAAGCCGTAGCGCGTTTTCAAAAAGAACATTACATCTTTCCGGCGGTTGGGTACTTTGGCGCTGTAACACAGCATCGTATGCACGATCTGCTTAGAGCTCAGCGAGTGACTTGGTAGTCTGACTCTTGACAAAAACCATATTTTATGCTATACTTAACTGTTTTTAATCAACAGCCGTGACTTTCGCGGCCTAGACTCGAATCTCTTCAAGTGTCGCATTTATGTGGCCCCAAGTGAAATCGGGTCACATATATTTATGACACAGATACAAAAAAGTATCACTAATTTTGGTGAATTGGGCTTAGCGCCCAAATTACTCTCGGTCCTTGAGACCAATGGTTTTATTCATCCGACACCTATTCAACAGCAGGCTATCCCGTTTGCTTTGCAAGGTAAAGATGTAGTAGGAATAGCGCAAACCGGTACCGGCAAGACGCTGGCTTTTGGTTTGCCGATGATTCAGATTTTGTCTCGCAATAAGGGGCAAGGTTTGGTATTGGTCCCAACGCGCGAGCTCGCTTTGCAGGTAGAAGAAACTTTACAAAAAGTTGGTCGCTCAATTGGGTTGCAAACCGTGGTGCTAATTGGAGGCGCGCCAATGTATGCGCAGACTAGAGCTTTGCGTAATAGTCCGCATATTATTATCGCTACTCCTGGGCGTCTGATGGATCACATGGAGCAGAAGACGGTAAATTTACAAAATGTTAAAATCGTGGTGCTTGATGAAGCCGATCGCATGTATGATATTGGTTTTGCTCCACAGGTAAAACAAATTTTGCGCGCGGTGCCAAGCGATCGTCAAAGTATGTTGTTTTCAGCGACTATGCCGACCGCGATTGCTTCTATTGCCACCCACTCGATGAAAAATCCGGTGCGCGTGGAAGTGGCACCGGTGGGTACGACTGCCAAACTGATTGATCAAGCCATATATATGGTAGGCAAAGAATTACGCTTGCAGTTACTTGATTTTTTATTAGAAAAAGAACCAGGCACAGTGTTGGTTTTTTCTCGCACCAAACATGGCGCCAAAAAAATCGCGTCTGCTATTCGCAATATGAATCACACCGCGATGGAAATCCACTCGGATCGTTCGTTGGCTCAACGCCGCGCCGCACTCAGTGGATTTAAATCTGGCGCGCATCGCGTACTGGTAGCTACTGATATTGCCGCGCGCGGTATTGATGTAACTGGAATTTCTTTGGTTATAAATTTTGATCTGCCAAATAATTCGGAAGACTATGTGCATCGCATTGGCCGTACTGGTCGTGCCGGTGCGTCTGGTCGGGCGGTTTCTTTTGCTTCGCCGGATGAACGCGGCGTGTTGCGTGATATCGAACGCCTGATAAAAAAACCTTTACCAATTTTGGCTTTGCCGGTGTTGCCGCCAAAGCGTCCTCAATCCAATTCGGCTCATACTATGAATCATGAACCTCGTGTCCATAGTCACGCCAATCACAGTCGACCAAGATGGGGAAATAATCAACGTGGTGGTGGAAACGGTCAGCGTACCAATAAATTCTCTAATCCTCGTCACGCCCGCGGTCGCTACTAATTTTATAAGTTTAAGCTCCTCCAGAATTTGGGGGAGCTTTTTGTTTACCATTGACTTTTTGGCTTAAGTATGATTAAATATTGTCCATGTTGTGCCGCCACTTCGGTTGCATGATGAGTCCAGCACCTGTATGGTGCGTTTCCCAGGAGTTATCCCATGGCCAAGACCCGCGAGTTCGACCGCATCCCGTTCGCCGAGATCACCAAGAAGTTCCGGCAGGACAAGCTGAACGCCAATACGGCTTCTAGCCGTCCGACCAAGCGTCGCCGCGAGAACCGGACCCAGGTCCAGTTCGTGCGGCCTGTCCGTCGCCGCAAGCAGTCGTAGGCGGGCCTCTCCGCCGCTGTTCCTTGCGGGCAACCGCAGCAGGGCGTTGCGGTTCTCCTCCAGACCGTTCGCCTTCGCTATCTGCAAACAAATTTTGTTTTCAGATAGCGCGAACGATCTCTTATAAAAACATCCCTATTTCATAGGGATGTTTTTTTTGTTATACTATCTTTATCAATTTTATATGTATAAACAATTAATTTTTCCCATCCTTTCTAAATTCGACCCCGAAGACGCCCATAATTTTATTTTTTCTTTTCTTAAAATAATTTTTCGTTTTCCCGGCGCCGGCTTGATAACTAAAAAAATTTATAGCGTCCAGAATAAAAAATTAGAGCGTACGGTTTTTGGTTTGAAATTTAAAAATCCGGTTGGTCTGGCCGCCGGACTGGACAAAGGCGCCAAACTCTTTGAAGAACTAGCTTGTTTTGGTTTTGGCTTTATTGAAATTGGTACCGTCACTCCCAAGCCCCAGCCCGGCAATGATCGCCCGCGTCTTTTTCGTCTCAAGAGCGATGAAGCACTTATCAATCGTATGGGTTTTAATGGCGAAGGGGTGCAAGCGGTGGTGGAGCGTCTGAAAAAAAGAAGCAACTATGAGGTAGTGATTGGTGGCAATATTGGAAAAAATAAAGTAACCAGCAATGAAGAAGCGGTCAATGATTATGAAATTTGTTTTAATGAGCTTTTTCCTTGGGTTGATTATTTTGTTGTCAATGTTAGCTCGCCCAATACTCCCGGGTTACGCGCTCTGCAAGATAAAGAGCCACTCACAAAATTATTATGCCATTTGCAAAAATTAAATTGGCAAAAAGATAATCCCAAACCGATTTTATTAAAAATTGCGCCCGATCTTACCAACGAACAGCTGGATGATATTATTGAAATTATCAAAAATACAAAAATTGATGGCGTGATTGCGACCAATACTACTATTGAAAGAGGGGGACTAAAAATATCTTCGGCAGAAATTGAAAAAATCGGTATGGGTGGATTGAGTGGTCGTCCACTAATGAAGCGCAGTACTGAGGTCGTTCGTTATCTGGCCGATAAATCCGGACATAGTTTTCCGATAATCGCGGCGGGTGGTATTCATACTTCGGCCGATGCGATTGAAAAAATAAAAGCAGGCGCCACTTTGGTACAAATTTATACCGGTTTTATTTACGAAGGCCCGGCATTGATCAAAAAAATCAATCGAGCCATCTTGTCCACAGAGGTGGTTTGACGGGAAAAATTTTAAGAATTATCATACCATCATATATTGGTAAATTATATATATCTATTTTTAAATTTTTAATATGGGTGTTGAAATTTGGAATCGTGAAGAAGGAGATTGGGAAGAAGGTTGGAGTACGACAAAAAAGAAAAAACCAGCTGATCAGCCCAAGCCTGAGGATATGCCTGATATTCGAGATTTACCGGAGTTGGGAATTATTCCAGCGGTGCCGAATAAGAGAAATAATGATCGACCTGGGTCTGGCAGATTGCCTGGTGAATTAAATAAAGATAAAAAAGAAGATGTAAATTAAAATATGAATAATCAAAAATTATCTTCGTTGGCTCCGTTGGTTTTGCGCCTAGGGATGGGCGTGGTGGTGGCGTGGTTTGGTACTTCGCAAATTCACAATCCGGCTGATTGGGCGGACTTAGTACCGGGCTGGGCGTCTGATCTATCTGGATTGAGTGGTTTGTTAATTGTTAATATTAATCGTTGGTTTGAGGTGATTGCCGCCTTGTTGTTGGCCTTGGGTTTTTGGGTGCGTTGGGTAGGATTACTTTTGGCCGTTCATTTGTTTGTGATTGCCAGTACTTTTGGCTTCACCAGTCCCACCGGTATTCGAGATTATGGTTTGAGCTTCGCCCTACTTTCAATTTTTTTTGCCGGTCAAGATAAATATTGTCTTGGTAAGAAAGAAGTGGTAGTCACGGAAAATAAATAATTTTTTTAACAAAAAATACCCTCGATATATTTCCAGGGTATTTTATTTTTATTATTCTACAGTCAAAGTGCCGGTCATATCACGGTGACCTTCGCCGCATGGTACGCCACAGCGGAAATTGAAAGTGCCGGCTTTGTCGGCGACAAATTCTACCGTCTGGGTCTGTCCAGGTTCGAGCATCACATTCAGATTATAATCTTTTAGCATAAAACTGTGGGTCACATCAGTGCTGGTAATTGTCAGGCGAACTTTATCACCTTTTTTTACCGTAATATTATTGGGCGCAAATTGCCAATCTTTGGCGGTGATAGTAAACTCTTTTATTGTTTCTTTGGCTGGGGTTGAGACAGGGGCGGGAGCGGGAGTCGGGACGACAGTCTTAGCCACTGGCGGTTTTGCTATTGTGGCATTTGTGCCAAGATTTTGATTCTGCTCAGCAGTAGTATTTTTTTCTTCGCCTTTTTCTTGGGCGTTCAAATTATTTGGAGTAGATGAATTACAACCTGCCCCCATGAGCATTAAAGCGGCTACGGTTCCAGCCAACAAACCAAACTGTTTTTTGTTCATATTTATTAAAATTATGAATTATAAATCTAATTATAGATGATTTTTTGAATCCAAGCAACCGGCTGTTTTTTTCAGGATTTCAACCTTTATTACAGCTGTTTTTGCTCTTTTATTTCAATTAGTTTAGGTCTTGTCTAAATTTTCAATAGTGTGTAAGATAATATGGTAAAATTAACCTTTTTTATGAAAGCATCGGATTTATTTATCAAATGTTTGGAGGCTGAGGGCGTTAAGTATGTGTTTGGTGTACCGGGGGAAGAGAATCTGGACTTGCTTGAATCAATGCGTCAGTCGAGTATAAAATTTATTACTACCCGTCATGAGCAAGCGGCGGTTTTTATGGCGGCTACTTTTGGACGATTGACTGGTAAGGCTGGGGTAGCTTTGTCTACCTTGGGTCCAGGCGCGACTAATCTGGTCACTGGTGTGGCCTATGCTCAGTTGGGTGGGATGCCACTTCTGGTAATTACTGGCCAGAAACCAATTCGTAAAAGTAAACAGGGTCGATTTCAAATCGTCGATATTGTGCAGATGATGACTCCACTTACAAAAATGTCAGAGACGATTGTGAGCGCCGACCGAATTCCATCTTTGATCCGCCAAGCTTTCAAGGTGGCTGAATCGGAATTACCAGGAGCGGTACATTTGGAATTACCGGAAGATATCGCGGTAGAAGAAAGTGATACGCTGCCCATAGTGCCGGTAAAAATTCGTCGCGCCGGTCCTGATCCCAAAGCGATAAATATGGCGTTTGAATTATTGAAACAAGCGCAGTCACCAATAGTGTTGATTGCCGCTGGCGCCAATCGTAAATTGGTGCGCAAACATTTGCAAGCCTTTTTGGATAAAACTAAGATTCCTTTTATTTCCACGCAGATGGGCAAAGGAGTGGTCGATGAAGCATCGGAACTTTATTTGGGTACGACTGCTCTAAGCACGGGAGATTTTGTTCATAAGATGTTACAAAAATCCGATTGTGTGCTGGTGGTCGGCCATAATATCAATGAAAAACCGCCGGTAGGGTTGAGTTCTCAAGAGCGTAATGTGATTCATCTGAATTTTAACGAAGCCGATGTAGATGATGTTTATATTCCGACACTCGAAGTAGTGGGCGATGTCGCGCATTCTATTTGGGCGTTGACCGAAGATATTACGCCCTCACCGCACTGGAATTTTGATTATTTTTATAGTCTGAAAAATAAATTACAAGAACATATCAATGAAAAAAGTGCTGATGATAGTTTTCCTCTCAAGCCGCAACGGTTGGTGGCTGATTTGCAGGCAGTATTACCAAATGACGCTATTATGGCTCTAGATAACGGCATGTATAAATTATGGATAGCTCGTCACTATAGTGCCCATGGACAAAATACCGTGTTGCTCGATAATGCTTTGGCCACAATGGGCGCGGGATTGCCCGGAGCAATGGGAGCCAAAATTTTATTTCCTGACAAAGCGGTGGTAGCTTTGGTTGGTGATGGTGGTTTGATGATGTCGGCTCAGGAAATTGAGACCGCTATGCGCTTGAAATTAAATCTCGTCGTAGTGATAGTCAATGATAATGGTTATGGGATGATCAAATGGAAACAGCAAGGTGCTAAGTTTGATAATTTTGCTTTGGAATTTGGCAATCCAGATTTTGTGAAATTCGCCGAAAGTTTTGGTGCGCGTGGAGTGCGCGTGGAGAGTGCGCATGAATTCAGAGAAAAATTAAAATACGCTTTAGAGAATGGTGGTTTTTGGTTGATTGATTGTCCCGTAGATTATAGCGAAAATATTTTGGTTTTTGACAAAGAATTAAAAGAAAAGACTAAAGATTTATAATATGGTAATAATTTCTAAAAGTCCGGTCACTTGTGAAGTATTTGCTCAATTTTCTGAACTGAGTGGTGATGAAATAGAAAAAAAATTAGCGCTAGCGCGTAGTGTTTTTTTGAGTTGGCGTCAAACTAGCCTGGAAGAACGCGCGGTTTTGATGAGAAAAGTGGCGATAAAATTGCGTGAACAAAAAAATGATTTGGCCATTTTGATGGCGCAGGAGATGGGGAAAATTATCAAAGCCGGGCAAGCCGAAATAGAAAAATGTGCCAGTGTGTGCGATTATTACGCGGATAATGCCGCCAAATTTTTAGCATCAGATATTATTGCCACTGAAGCCAAAGAAAGTTTTGTCCGTTTTGATCCATTGGGTCCGGTGTTGGCGGTAATGCCGTGGAATTTTCCTTTTTGGCAAGTGTTGCGTTTTGCCGCGCCCGCGCTGATGGCCGGTAATGTTGGTTTGCTCAAACACGCTTCCAATGTGCCGCGCTGTGCTTTGGCTATTGAAAAAATTTTTATTGATTGCGGATTTCCGGTGGGAATTTTTCAAACTTTATTAATTGGATCCGGTGCGGTAGAAAAAGTAGTTTTAGATGATAGAATCGCGGCCGTGACTTTGACCGGTAGTGAATTTGCGGGTAGTCAGGTAGCCGCCGCCGCTGGTAAAGCGCTCAAAAAATGTGTGCTGGAATTGGGCGGCAGTGATCCGTTTATTGTTTTGGCTGACGCGGATTTAGTCGGGGCCGTAAAAGCGGCCGCTACAGCCAGAATGCAAAATAATGTTGGACAAAGTTGTATCGCTTCCAAAAGATTTATTGTGGAAGAATCGGTCGCGGCGGAATTTACCGCTGGTTTGGTCAAAGAATTTTCCGCATTAAAGGTGGGGGATCCCATACTCCCTGATGTTAATGTTGGACCACTGGTAAACGAAACTGCTTTGAAAGAAATAGATAATCAAGTGCAAAAAACTTTGGCCATGGGGGCAAAATTAGAATTTGGTGGAAGTAGAGTGGGGGAAGTTGGAAATTTTTATTTGCCAACGGTGGTGAGTGGTGTTACTCAAGAAATGCCTTTATTCTCCGAAGAAGTTTTCGGCCCGGTAGCGCCTATTATGGTGGTAAAAAATTCAGATGAAGCTATAGCTGTCGCCAATAATTCTGCCTATGGTTTAGGGGCCACTATTTGGACTATGGATTTGGATAAGGCCAAAAGAATGGCTTCTCAAATAGACAGTGGTAGCGTGTATATTAATGGTGCCATGAAATCGGATGTGCGTTTGCCGTTTGGGGGGATAAAAAAGTCTGGTTTTGGGCGTGAGCTTGGATCTTATGGGATCAGAGAATTTGTTAATGTAAAGACGGTAGTGGTAGAAAAGTAATTTTTGTGTGGATAGCTTATATTTACCAACTACCTGTTTCTTGCTATAATTATATATAGTAATCAAGTTTAATTATTAAATTGTACACTTATGTGTAACAAAATGAGTGCGATGTCTTGCGTACATGGCAAGATGAAGGATTTTGGTCTTTTGGCTTTGCGCCTGGCTTTGGGCGTGATTTTTATCTATGCCGGTTATGAAAAACTTGGTCCTGGTCATGCTATGGCTGTTGGAATGTTTGGTAAGATGATTGGTCCAGAATCAGCCGGTGCTTTTTGGGCATATTTTGTCGGTTTGGCTGAATTTGTCGGTGGTTTGATGGTATTGCTGGGTGTTTTTGCTACTTATGCTTCAGCTTGGTTGTCGGTAATTATGGTGGTAGCACTAGTATTATTGGCCAGAACTGGCGGTGGCTTCATGAATTTATTTACTCCGATCGCTGTTTTGGGTGGTACTTTAGCTTTATTGGGTTCTGGTGCCGGCAGTTACCGTTTGGTACAATGTGAATGTCATTGTCCAAAATGCAAAGCAATGTGTGGTGATGGACAGTGTGAACCAAAAGCCGCAATGTCACCAATGGATGTAAAATCGATGGGTGGATGCTGTGGATCAGGCAACTGCGGAGATAAAAAATAGAAAACTAAAAACAAAAACACCTCGGAAAAAATTTCGAGGTGTTTTTAATTTTCTATTTTTTCTTGGAGAGCTAGCCACTCATCTTCTTTGTTTTTGATCTCTTTATCGAGGTCGCCGAGGTGGCGGTAGTCGGCTAGTTGGAATTTGGTAGGATCTTTGGCTTGTTTGCGCAGGAGTTTGGTTTTCACTTTTTCCATTTCACAGATGTCTTCTTCGATTTTTTGGAGTTTCTTTTTTTCGGCTTTTATTTCTTCGTAGCGCTGTTTTTTTTCTTCGTCGGTTTTTTCTACTGGAGCGACTTCTTCTTTTTTCTCCGGCTCTATGGATTGTTCCAAATTATAAATATATTCTTCATAATTACCCGGGTAGCGGCACACTTCGCCGTTTTTGACTTCGATAATCATCGTGGCTACGGAGTTTACAAAAGTGCGATTGTGGCTGATAAACAAGACTGTGCCGTTGAATTCTTCCAGGGCCAAGCCAAGCGCTTCCACGGTTTCAAAGTCGAGGTGGTTGGTAGGTTCATCCAGTAATAATACTTTGCTTTTGGATAGCAGAATACTAACCAGGCAGAGGCGCGCTTTTTCACCGCCACTGAGCATGTGGATATATTTTTCCAGGTCATTTTCGTGGAACAAAAAATTCCCGGCCATTCTAAGAATTTCTTCATCGTTGATCTCGCTGGGAGCGGTAGCGCGTAAATTTGTCCAGACTTTATCTTCTGAATTTAGGGAGTTTGGCACATGTTGGGCATAGTAGGCGAAAGTGGTGTCGATTGCCCATTTAAATTTGCCTCCTAGAGACGACAGTTCACCCGCCAGAGTTTTGAGAAAAGTGGTTTTGCCTTGGCCGTTGTCGCCGAGAATAGCGACATGTTCGCCGCGTTCAATGTCCAGAGTAATATTTTCAGCGATAATCTTTTCACCATAACCTATAGTTAATTTTTCACTGCGAAATAGTAAACCCTTTTTTGTTTCCACATTGGGAATATGAATTTTGACGGTGGAGAGCGGGCTTTGGATATCGAGTTTTTTTAGTTTTTCAATTGCTTTGAGTTTGCTTTGTGCTTGGCTCGCTTTGCTGGCTTTATAACGAAATTTATCTACAAAATTTTGCAGATGTCTTTGTTCGCGTTCAATTTTTTTGTTATATAGTTTGGCAAAGGCCAGGCGTTCTTCTTTGTATTCCAAATATTCATCAATTGGACGCGGAAACAAGGTGAGGTTGCCTTGTTCGATTTCTAAAGTTTGTTCGCAAGTGCGTTTGAGAAATTCGCGATCGTGTGAAATGATAACAAAAGATTCACTGTAATCGCGTAAAAATTTTTCTAACAATAACTGAGTGTGAACATCGAGATAGTTGGTAGGCTCATCAAGCAAAAATAAATTTGGATCTTTGAGCAGCATCGCGGTCAATCGCGCGCGCATCTGGTAGCCGCCCGAGAGAGTAGAGAGTTTGGAGTCAAGCAGTTCATTTTTGATTTCAAATTTGCCGGCCATCTTGGCGCATTGCCAATTTTTTTTGCCGCTTTGGCGTTCGAGAAATTGGAGTACGGTTTCATCATCAGCAATTTTTTCGTGCTGTTCTAGATATTCCAATCTAGTGATGGGTTGAAGAGTGATCACGCCAGAATCGGCCTGCTCTTGGCCCACGATCATGCGCAAGAGGGTGGATTTGCCAGCGCCGTTGCGACCGATGACGCCGATTTTTTGTTTGCTATGAATAGCCAGATTGGCATCACGAAAAATTACCTGTTGGTGGTAGGATTTATTGAGTTTTTCGATTGTGAGCAAAGTGGCCACAGTGGGGAAAGGATAACAAAAAAAGATGGATTTGTAAATAAAAAACATCCGGAGATTTTCAACGGCATAGATTGACTTTTCCCAATAAATATAGGATAATGACCCAATAAATTTATGATTCAAGGATTTTGGAAAAATTTAAAAAAACCGATTATGGTCCTGGCCCCGATGGCCAATGTCACGGACTGTGCTTTTCGTCGCATCATCGCTAAATATGGCAAGCCGGATGTAATCTGGACCGAGTTTGTGTCTTGTGATGGCCTCATGTCGCGCGGTCGCGAACATCTCATGGTCGATCTCAAATACTCTGAAATTGAACGCCCGATTGTGGCGCAGATTTTTGGTAGCAAACCAGAGAATTTTTTTAAGACAGCGCAACTAATAAAAGAACTGGGATTTGATGGTATTGATATCAATATGGGCTGTCCCGATAGAAATGTAGAAAAGCAGGGAGCCGGAGCTTGTATGATAAAAAATCCTGAAAGCGCCAAAGAAGTAATCCTGGCCACGATGGCTGGCGCGCCGGATCTGCCGGTATCCGTGAAAACTCGCATTGGCTATAATAAAAATACTTTGTCTGAATGGTTACCGGTCTTGCTTTCGACCAATCTGGCCGCTATCACTATTCACGCGCGCACGCGCAAAGAAATGTCGCTCGTACCAGCTCGCTGGGGGCATATTAAAGAAGCGGTAGAAATTCGCGATGCTATTCAAACTGGAGAGGAAAAAACTTTGATACTGGGAAATGGCGATGTCAAAAATCTTACTGAAGCGTATCAAAGAGTAGAAGAAACCAGCTGTGACGGCGTGATGATCGGTCGCGGAATTTTTGGTAATCCTTGGTTGTTCAACAAAGATATGATTGGTAAAGAAATTTCGATAAAAGAAAAATTGCGCGTGATGGTAGAGCACACCAAACTTTTTGAAGAGCTACTCGGCGAACACAAAGGTTTTGAACTGATGAAAAAACATTATAAGGCGTATGTAAATGGTTTTGATAAAGCCAAAGAGTTACGCATTGAACTGATGGAAAAATCTGATAACGCGGCGGCCGTAGAAACCATAGTCAATCACTTTCTTGCTAAAAATTTTTAGAGTTGGTATACTTATTTTATAATAAAAATAGCTAAATTTGATATGTTTGATAAACTTTTAAGTAGATTTAACAAAGCTGAAGAAGCTAGAAGAATGGCCTTAAAACCAGACGAAAAACAAGCCCCGACTCCAGACCCAAAAAGATTGAAGGGAATGGATGATAAGACTCAATTGGAAACTTGGTCAAAAGAAGACAAAACAGGCGAAAGTTTTGCAGGTCTTAAAGAATTTACCTATCAAGGTGAAGATGGGAAATTGATCAATGGAGAGAAAATAGAAGAACATCCTCAACCACACGTGAAATTGGTGGTAGATAATACCAAGCCTGATCATGATAAGAAAATTCAACAAATTGAAGAAACGGCAGAAATGCCAGCGATAGAAGCCGCCAATTCAGAGGCAGAAGTAGTTGATGAAACCGAACTTAGAATGCAAAATGAATTAAGTGAAGCCAAAGCAGAAGTTGCGGAAGCTCAAGCTAGGTTTGAAGCGGCTCAAGCAAAATTTGTTGCTAAGCAAAGAGATTTAGAGGATTATCAGGCCACTAAGGATCATATTGATAAAATCGCGGCTTAAGCTTATATGAAAGTAAATGGACAAGATTTTAAAACCGTTTGGCGCGTGGGTGCCTCGGTTTTTTTAATTGAGCAAAATATTTTGCCGTTTGAGTTTAAAATTTTCGAAAGTAAAAATTACCGTCAAACTTGTGAGGCGATTATCATCATGCTCGTTCGCGGCGCGATCGCTTTGGAAGCGACTGCGGCTTATGCTTTGGTGCAAGCTTTTTTGGAAGCGACACAAAATAATTTATGGCAGTATGTAGATCAAGCCAAAAAAGAAATTGAAGCCACTCGTCCCACGGCGGTAAATTTATTTTACGCGGTAAAGCGCGTCTATGACGCGGCTAAAAATTCTGCTGATCCAGTCAACGCCGCCCAAGCGGAAGCGGAAAAAATGGTGGCCGAAAGTATTGCCGCTACTAAAAAAATTGGTGAGTATGGCGCTGAACTCATCATCGATGGTATGAATATTGAAACCCACTGTAATGCCGGTTGGCTTGGCTGTGTGGATTGGGGTACGGCATTGTCCCCAATGTATATTGCCCATCGGGCTGGCAAAAAAATATTTGTTTATGCCGATGAAACCAGACCGCGCGGCCAAGGTTCGCGTCTTTCCGCTTGGGAATTGCATAATGAAGGTGTGCCTCACGCCATAATTCCCGACAATGCCGGAGCCTATCTGATGGGTCAAGGGAAAGTAGATTTGATGATTGTGGGAGCTGACAGAATTGCCGCTAATGGTGACACCGCCAACAAAATCGGCACTATGGAAAAAGCGATTGCCGCTAAATATTTTGGTATACCTTTTTATGTCGCCGCGCCACTAGCCACTTTTGATATTAATTGTGAGAGTGGGCAAAATATTAAAATTGAAGAGCGTAGTCAGGATGAAGTGCTCTATCAGACTGGCCCGGATGAAAACGATCAGATAAAAAAAGTGTTGGTTTGCTCACCAGGATCAAGCGCGGTGAATCCAGGATTTGATGTTACGCCCGCTGAACTGATCACCGGGATTATTACCGAAAAAGGCATAATCAAACCAACGATAGAAAATATCAAAGCGCTGTTTGTTTAATATGTCTTTTCACGCGGTAAAATTTCAGACAAAAATACTTTATCGCGCCACGCCGCAAGACAAGCGCATTGATGAAATTCGTAAATGGGCGAAAATTTTTCATGCTAATAATCTAACGCCAATCATTGAAAGTAATATTTCTTGTGGCAATCTCAGTTTTCGTATCAATCCCGGTGAGAATAAATTTATTATTACCTGCTCTCAAATGGGTTTTAATAAAGAGCTGTCCGAAGATGCTTTTGCTCAAGTTTTTGATTGTAATTTTGAACAGGGCGTAGTGTTTGCACTGGGCGAACGTGAGCCGTCTTCCGAAAGTATGTTGCATTTTGCTATCTATAAATCGCGTCCCGAAGTGAACGCGATTTTTCATGGCCACAGTGCGAAAATTTTGGAAAATTATTCCTCACTAAAATTAGTAGAGACGGTCAAGGAACAACCTTACGGCACACCGGAGCTAGCTTTCGAAGTTTTAGATGTTTTGAAAGATAATAATTTTGTAGTAATGAAAAACCACGGATTTGTATCCGTGGCTGAGACGATGGATGAAGCCGGAAATGGAACCTTAAAAATTTTGTTTGATATTTATTCTCCTTCAAATTCTACCAGCGCAAAAGTTTTGTAGCCGGCGTCTTCCAGTCTTTTTTTGCCACCTAAATCCGGCAGATCGATCACAAAACAACATTCAATTACATCGCCTTGTAATTTTTTTATTAGGCTGGCGGCGGCCATCGCCGTACCACCGGTCGCGATTAGGTCATCCACCAATAATATTTTTTCATTGGGCTCAATCGCGTCTTCGTGTAGTTCGATTTTATCGGTGCCATATTCGAGCGCGTATTCTTGAGAAACGGTTTTAAATGGTAATTTGCCTTTTTTACGAATAGGAATAAACCCAACGCCCAGGCGATGAGCGAGCGCGGCGCCAATAATAAATCCACGAGATTCAATACCGGCTATCAGATCAATTGGTGTATCTTTATAGCGTTCTACCAGCAGATCCAACATCTCTTTAAAACCATGCGCGTCTTGTAATAATGTAGTGATGTCGCGAAACATTATTCCCGGTTTTGGCCAGTGCGGCACCGTACGAATTTTATCTTTTATAGCTTGCGACATACTATTTAATTTTAGGAATAATATTAGTAAGCAAATCGGTTACTTTGGCTACATTGTCTTTAAAAATTTCTATTACCGCTTCCCAAGTTACCGGCGCTTCATCTTCTTTCCAACAATCATAATCAGTGGACATAGCAACCGAAGCGTAGGGGATGCCGAGTTCATTAGCCAAGGCCGCTTCCGGACCAGTGGTCATATTAATAACTTCCGCGCCCCAAGCTCGAAACATTTTGCTTTCCGCGCGAGTGGAAAATCTTGGACCTTCGATAGTTACAATTGTACCGGTTTTGTGATGCTTGATATTTAGATCTTCACAGCCTTTGATTAAAAGTTCACGCAAATTTTTATTAAAGGGATCAGCCATCGGCGTATGTTTCATTTCACCCGGTTCAAATTTTTCAAAAAAAGTAATCGCGCGATGGCGAGTGAAATCAATAAATTGATCCAGTACTACCAGATCACCGCGACCAATTTCGAGCTTCAAAGAGCCAACCGCCGTAGTCGCTACGATATGAGTACAGCCAGCTTCTTTGAGCGCCCACAGATTAGCGCGAAAGTTTACTTGGGTCGGCGGGATAGTATGCTCACGGCCATGGCGAGCAATTAAAGCCACTTTTTGTCCACCAATGGTGCCAGTTTTGAGTGGAGATGATGGCGAACCATAGGGAGTATTAATTTCTACATCTTTAGCGTTTTCTAAAATATTTGGATTGTCCAAGCCTGAGCCTCCAATAATACCAATTTTTATCATAAAAAAATTAATTATAATCAACTCAATAATTGTATCATATTTCTTTATTAAGTAAATATAAGCTTTATATTGACTTTTAAGAGTTTTTTTGTTAGTATATCAATCACTTGTCAGGGTAGCTCAGCTGGTTAGAGCACGGCATTCATAACGCCGAGGTCGGGAGTTCGATTCTCCCCTCTGACACCATTGTCCACCCCGACCCCCGGCTTAAGACACCTGCGCTTTCTTACGTCGCTTCGCTCCTATCTTTCCACTGTCGGGGTGTCCAAAAACAAAAAAACCGTCGCAAGACGGTTTTTTTGTTTAATTTTTTTAGCTAGCTTTGAGCGCGTCTTTCAAAGCTTTACCAGCCTTGAATTTTGGCACTTTCACCGCAGGAATTTGAATTTTTTCAGTTGGCTTTTGTGGGTTGACACCAGTGCGAGCGGCGCGAGTCTTGGCGCTAAAAGCACCAAAACCAGTGAGCACCACTTCGTCACCTTTTTTCAAAGTGGCGATAGTGAGATCCACAAAAGCGTTGATCATGTCTTCGGCTTCACGCTTGGAGACATTTAATTTTTCGGATAGTGCTTGAGCTAATTCAGCTTTGTTCATATTATTTAAATTTATTAATTACAGAGTAACAGGGAGGCAAATTACTTTTGAGCGGGTTATGAGGCCAAGCCTCATCCTTTCGCCCTCGCGGGCGAAAAAAGCGAAAAAGTCATTTGCCTCACTGTTACGAAACTATTATATCATAGCAACCATTTTTTCGCTACAATAGGCGATAATCACTTTTCCACAGCTCTTTAGCGAGCGTATTCGATGATACGAGATTCGCGAATAACATTGATGCGAATTTCACCAGGGTATTGTAAATCTTCCTCCACTTTGTGAGCGATATCTTTGGCCAACTGATAGGCGCCGTAGTCATCAATTTCATTTGGTTTGACAAACACACGCACTTCACGACCAGCCTGGATAGCATAAACTTTGTCGATACCCGGGAAGGACATGGCGGTTTTTTCTAATTCTTCCAGACGAGCCACAAATTGCTCCACGCTGTCGCGACGAGCGCCAATGCGAGCGCCAGAGATAGCGTCAGCGGCTTTGGCAATACAAGCGTAGATGCTTTGGGGTTTGTCCAAATGGTGATCGCGAGCGGCTTGGCAGACATCATCATCAATATTGAATTTTTTCAAAATCGCGTAGCCCACTTCCGGATGCGAACCTTGAGTTTCTTGATCCACGGCTTTTCCAATATCGTGGAAGAAGCCGGCCTTTTTGGCTTTGGATTGATCCAGACCTAATTCAGCGGCCATGATACCGGCGAGATAACCAGTTTCCATCGAATGATTCATAATATTTTGGCCATAGCTGGTGCGATATTTCAGACGACCAACAATGCTGACCAATTTTGGATCAATACCCACGATGTTCATTTTGTATAGAGCTTCTTCACCGGCCTTTTTGATCGC
This sequence comes from Candidatus Magasanikiibacteriota bacterium, assembly GCA_943357105.1. Taxonomy (GTDB): domain Bacteria; phylum Patescibacteriota; class Patescibacteriia; order Magasanikbacterales; family GWA2-37-8; genus CAIOJG01. The sequence goes on from CALRGC010000001.1 coordinate 53,313, forward strand.
CAAAGCTAAATCTTGTTTGGCTTTTTCGACAAACTCTTCGATACGAGCCGGCTGAATGCGGCCGTCGGCCATTAATTTTTCCAAAGCCAAACGAGCGACTTCGCGACGAATTGGGGAGAAACAAGAAATAATAATAGATTCTGGAGTGTCATCAATTACAATTTCACAACCAGTAAGTTTTTCGATAGTTTTAATGTTGCGGCCTTCTTTACCGATGATGCGGCCTTTCATCTCTTCGCTTGGCAGATGAATTACCGAACCGGTAGTTTCAGCGGAATGAGAAGAAGCGGTGCGCTGGATCGCTTCGGTCATGAGGTTGCGAGCTTTTTCTTCGTAATGTTCAGTGGCTTCTTTTTCTAATTTAGAAATACGAGCGTAGAGATCAATTTTACTTTCTTCCTCCACAATAGCGAGCAATTCCAATTTGGCTTCTTCTCTGGTGAGACCGGCCAATTCCGTCAATTTTTCGGTCTGCTGAACTTTGAGGTTTTCTACCTCTTGTTTAATGGCCTTTACTTTCTCTACCTTTTCTTGAAGTTTATTTTGACTGTCTTGAAACTCTAACAATTTTTGATCAAACATCGTTTCACGTTTTTCCAAACGCTCTTGGGCGTTGTGGGCTTCGGCGCGAATCTGTTTTTCTTCGGCCTTGGCTTCGTCGATAATTTTTTGGGCTTTTTCTTTACCTTCGATGACCAATTCCTGTTGTTTGGTCTTGGCCTCGGTAATCATTTTTTCCGCTTTGGCCTCGATGGAGTTGGCCTGGGCCTGGGCGAATTTTTTGCGTAAAAAATATCCGCAGAAGCCGCCAACTATCGTCGCCACTAGGGCCACGGCCAGCATAATTAATGAATTCATATATAAAAAATCTTTCAGAGTGAACTGAAAGACAGCATTTTGCCACTACTTGGCAAAAAAGGAAGAATTTTTGGTGGAAGATTACAAATTACTCGTTGGCACGAGTAGCACTTAAGTGAGGAAGGAAAAAGTCGATTTTGAAGCGATATTTTCGGTCAATCCAGCCGATAAAATGTTGAAATTTGTAGTCATCTTAGCCAAATTTTATTATTTCTCCCAAACGCTGTTTTTGCAGTCAGCTCAGTTGTTATTTAAGTGCTTTTATAATAGCACAAATTGGGTAAAATGTCAATCAACCTTTATTTAAAGGTTTTAATTCGATAGCATCTTCAATTTTGTATTCACCGATTTTGGTGCGGCGCAAAGCCGAGCAATAGGCGCCAATCCCAAGTTGTTCTCCAATATCATTGGCTAGAGTGCGAATATATGTGCCGGCTGAGCAACTAACTTCTATGATGAGCTCCGGATAAGAGTAACTTAAAAATTTAATATCAAAAATTGTAATTCTATTTGGTTGGCGCTTAACCTCTTTGCCTTTGCGCGCCAGTTTATAGAGCCGCTGGCCGTTTATTTTTTTGGCGGAAAACATCGGCGGGAGTTGGTCTTGTTCGCCAATAAAATTTTGTAATACTTTTTTTATATCTTCTAGATCTACTGGTTTGGCATCCGGATATTGCATGATAGTGCCGGTGCTATCAAAGGTGTCAGAAGTAGTCCCTAGGCGTAGGGTGGCAGCATATGTTTTTGGCAGATGCGCAAATTCATCTATTTTTTTGGTATTCTCGCGCCCAATAGCCACAATCAGTAGTCCGGTAGCAAATGGGTCCAGCGTGCCGGTGTGGCCAACTTTTATTTTTTTATTGCCGGTAGCGTAGCGTAGCTCGGAGCGAATAAAATTCACGGCGTCAAAACTGGTCCAGGTGGCTGGTTTGTCTATGAGCACTAAATCTTTGTTTAAAAATTGACTATTCATTTAATTTGGAAAGGAGGTTGGGACGGCGTGCACGGGAGGAGGGTGCGCACGCCGTCCCTTTGTCAGTTGTCTCGCTGTTGGACGGTCGACGATCCGCGGGGAGGAGGGTGGGGACGGATCGTGACATGAATTGCACTTTGCGCTCTTTTGTTCCACCGCACGGGCAGAATAGAGGCCAAAGTAGGCTCGGTGGAAGATTGCAGCAAGCCTGAAACAACATAACATCATATAAATTAGCCTTTATTTTTAGAAAAGTCAACTCTGGGTCAAAGTTTGACTTTTTCATAAATTTACATTATAATAGCCCAATAATAATATGAATGTTAGTGAATTAGCTAGACAACTCCGAGTCCATCCTGCCAAGCTCCTGCAAATTTTGCCGGAGTTCGGTTTTGATATCGGCGCGCGCGCCGTAAAAATCGATGATCGGGTGGCGGCGCAAATTCAGCGCGATTGGCGTCGAATAAAATTTGTGCTCGAGGACAGAGAACTAAAAGCCAAAGAAAAAGAAAAAGAGTTGGAACGTCAAATGCGCAAAGAAAGTGGTGTGGTGGTGGAGATTCCCAATGTTTTGACGGTGCGTGAACTGTCCGATTTGCTCAATATGCCGATCAATAAGTTGATTTTGGAATTGATGAAAAATGGTATCTTGGCTACTCAAAATGAAAAGATTGATCGGGACTCCGCTTCTTTAATTGCTCAAGAACTTGGTTTTACTACTTCGGTAAAAAATGAAAATCAAGTCGTGCCAGAAGATACTACTCACTTGGAAAATTTAGAAAAAATATTATCCAGCAGTGCCGATACCGCTCGCCCGCCAGTAGTAGTGGTGATGGGCCATGTAGATCATGGTAAAACCAAATTATTGGATTCGATTCGTAGTGCCAATGTGATGGCTAGTGAAGCCGGTGGTATTACTCAGCATATTGGCGCGTACCAAGTAATTTGGAATAATCCAAAAACCAAAGAAAAATCTCCACTTACTTTTATTGATACTCCAGGCCACGAAGCTTTTACCGTGATGCGTAGCCGTGGCGCCAAGGTGGCCGATATCGCGATTCTCGTAGTTGCCGCTGATGATGGTGTGAAACCTCAAACTGTAGAAGCGATCAATATTATTAAGGCTGCCAAATTACCGGTAGTCGTAGCCATAAACAAAATTGATAAACCAGGTGCTGACGTGCAGAAAGCCAAAAGTGAATTATCAACACATAATTTAATTCCCGATGATTGGGGTGGCGATGTGCCGATGGTAGAAATTTCCGCTAAAGAAAATTTGAATATTGATAAATTGCTCGATACTATTTTATTGGTGGCGGAATTAAATGCTGTGACTATTAAAGCCGATGCTACTCGTGCCGCCGCCGGTACCGTAATCGAAGCCCATGTTGACAAAGGCCAAGGCCCAGTGGCGACTGTATTGGTGCAAACCGGTACTCTGAAAGTAAATGATCCGCTTGTAGTGAACGGTGAAATTTACGGCAAAGTGCGCGCGATGAAAAATTATCGCGGTGATGATATGAAAACCGCCACTCCTAGTACGCCGGTGAGAATTCTTGGTTTTAAATTAGCACCTCGCGTGGGAGATGTGCTGGATGTCGGTAGTGTTGATAGCGCGTCAGAAATTAATCTGAAAAATAAACGCGTACAAAATACCGGCGCCGAACAACGTCCGCTGGCCTCTACCGGTGACACCGAAGCGGATGAAGCGCGCAAAACTTTTAATATTGTTATCAAGACCGATGTGCTCGGATCGCTTGAAGCCATTACCGCCTCGCTCGAAAAAATGAAAAATGATGAAGTTAGTGTGAAAGTGGTTGGCAAAGGTTTGGGCCACGGGCGCGCAAGTTTTTGGTTTTAATGTTACCACCAGCTCCCTGGCTAATGAGATGATGGGCAATACCGGCGTCCAATTCAAACAGTTCAAAATTATCTATGACCTTTTTGATTATGTCAAAGAAGAGTTGGAAAAACTTTTGAATCCGGAATTAATTATCACCGAATTGGGTAATATCAAAATCATGGCTATCTTCCGCACGGAAAAAGGCCATATGATCGTCGGTGGTCGCGTGGAAATGGGCAAACTGCAAAAAGATTGCAAAGTGCGCGTGAAACGCAATAAAGAAATTATTGGTAAAGGCGCCCTGTCTCATCTGCAGACCGGTAAACAAGAAGTAAAAGAAATTCCTGAAGGCACGGAATGCGGTGTACAGTTTGATGGTAAGCTGAGACTTGAAGTTGGGGATGTGCTCGAAGCGTATAAGGAAGAGAAGAAAGAAAAGAAATTGGTTTTGAGCTAAAATTATTTAAATACTTTTAATTTCTTATAATATGGAACACACATTTACTGACGCAAATTTTAAAGCTGAAGTTTTGGAAAGCAAAACTCCGGTGTTTGTGGATTTTTGGGCACCATGGTGCGGACCTTGTCAGATGATGGGGCCGATTGTGGAAGAATTGGCCAAAGAATTGGACGGCAAAAATATTAAAATCGGCAAATTGAATGTGGATGAAAACAATGACACCTCGACTGCCTACAGCGTGATGAGTATCCCAACTTTCTTGATATTCAAAGGTGGGGAAGTGGTGGATCAGATTACCGGTGGTGTGCAGAAGGAAAAATTGAAAGAAATGATGGCAAAGTATCTGTAAAATTAAAATAAAAAACACTCGAATATTCGAGTGTTTTTTATTTTTTCTAGCCATTGCTATGTAACAAAAATTTAGGTAAAATAACCCCGCTATGAAAGACTTTGTCCACCTCCACGTTCACTCCCATTATTCGCTTCTCGAAGGTTTGCCAAAAGTGGCTGACCTGGTAAAAGCCGCCAAAAAGCGGGGTTTTTCGGCGTTGGCGCTCACCGACCACGGTAATATGTATGGGGCAATTGAGTTTTATCAGGAGTGTGAAAAAAATGGGATAAAGCCGATTATTGGTACCGAAGTTTATGTGGCGGCCAAAAGTCACCTTGATAAAGACGAACATGAAAATTATTCACGCTTGATTTTGCTCGCGATTGATAACGTCGGTTACCACAATCTTATTACGCTTACTTCGATTGCTCAGACTGCCGGTTTTCATCTCAAACCGCGGGTCGACAAAGAATCATTAAAAAAATATCACAGCGGGATTGTGGCACTGTCGGGTGGATTTGATGGTGAGATTGCTATAGCCTTGCGCAAAGAAAATAATTTAGATAAAGCCAAAAAATTAGCTTTGGAATATAGAGATATTTTTGGTGAAGATAATTTTTATTTGGAATTAATGGATCTGCCGGCGCGCGAAGGTCAGACGGAATTAAATTCATCCTTGATTGAACTAGGACAAGAAACCGATGTGCCATTAGTAGTCACGCGCGATGTTCATTATTTGGATCTGGACGATGCCGAAGCGCAAGATGTGCTTACTTGTATTCGTGATGGAAAAAATGTCGAAGATGTGAATCGTTATTCCATGGTGGGCGTAGATTATTCGCTCTGTGATGGTGATGATATTGCCAGCCGATTTTCTCATATTAAAATTGCTTTAGAAAATACTGCGAAAATTGCGGCGCGGGCCAATATAAAATTGGAATTAAACAAATGGCATTTTCCTCATATTGATCTGCCAGTTGGCAAAAATGCCGATCAATATTTGAGCGATTTGGTCTATGAACGCCTAACCAAATTAATTGAGATTAATGATGCGGTGCGTGAAAGAGTGGAATATGAATTAGGGATTATTGCTACCAAAGGATACTCCCCATATTTTATCGTGGTGGCGGATTATGTAAATTACGCGCGCGATAATGGTATTGTTGAAACGACTCGTGGCTCCGGTGCCGGTTCAATTGTGGCCTATGCGATGGGCATTACGACCGTTAATCCGCTTTTTTTCAAATTACCATTTGAGCGTTTTCTCAATCCTTATCGTCCCAGCGCTCCCGATATTGATGCGGACTTTGCCGATGATCGCCGTGATGAGATGATCGCTTATGTAACCAAAAAATATGGCGCCGATAAGGTCGCCCAGATTATTACTTTTGGTACGATGGCGGCGCGCGGCGCTATTCGTGATGTTGGTCGCGCACTCGGGTATTCTTATTCTTTTTGTGATCAGGTTTCCAAGATGATACCCATTGGTGCTCAAGGTTTTCAGATGACTTTGGACAAAGCTTTGAATTTGGAAAAAGATCTGATGGAGCTGTATAAAAAAAATCCTCAGGTACAAAGATTAATTGATCTGGCCAAAAAAATTGAAGGTTGTGCCCGTCATACTTCAATGCACGCGGCCGGGGTAGTAATTTCGCCAACCCCGCTGACTGATTTTACTCCGGTGCAATACGAAACCGGTGGTGATAAAATTACTACCCAATATGAAATGCACGCGGTGGAGGCGGCTGGTCTGCTCAAGATGGATTTCTTGGGTATTCGCAACTTGTCAATTTTGGGTCGCGCGGTGGAAATCGTGGAAAAAACTACCGGAAAGAAAATAGATATTTTTCAAATTCCTTGGGATGATCAAAAAACTTACGATATGTTATCGCGCGGTGAGACCAATAGTGTGTTTCAACTTGCCGGTTCGGGTATTACCCGCTATCTCAAAGAACTAAAACCATCTTCGATTTTTGATATCACCGCCATGGTGGCGCTGTTTCGCCCTGGTCCAATGGAACAGATTCCAGAATACATTCGTCGTAAACATCATCCGGAAATGGTAGATTATCTAGATCCGCGCATGAAAGAATATTTGGATCAATCTTTGGGTTTGATCGTGTATCAAGACGATGTGTTGCTTACTTCTATTCATCTGGCCGGCTACAATTGGGAAGAAGCCGATAAATTCCGCAAAGCCATGGGCAAAAAAATTCCCGAAGAGATGGCCAAGCAAAAAGAAAAATTTGTGAAAGGCTGTCGGGAGTTTGGAAAATTACCGGAAGCCAAAATCCATCTATTATGGGAAATGATCGAGCCGTTCGCGGCCTATGGTTTTAACAAAGCGCACGCGGCCAGCTATGGCGTAGTGGCCTACCAGACCGCTTATCTGAAGGCCAATTTTCCGGTGCAATATATGACCGCGGTGCTGATAGCGGAAAGTGGGGATATGGATAAAGTGCCGGAAATTATTCGCGAATGTGAACGCATGGGAGTAAAAGTTTTGCCGCCAGATATCAATGAAAGTTTGAAAACTTTCGCGATGATTGGTTGGGAAAACGGTGGTAATGCCCATATTCGTTTTGGTCTTAGTGGTATAAAAAATTTGGGTGAACATATTGCTGAGGCAATTTATCGCGAACGCAAAGACAATGGACGCTATTTCGATCTCACCGATTTTCTTCAGCGTGTTCAGCATAAAGATCTTAATAAAAAGTCACTAGAAAGTTTGATTAAATGTGGTGCCTTGGATTGTTTTGGATTTGATCGCGGCGTGCTTTTGGCCAATACCGAAAATTTATTATATTTTTCCAAAAATTTTGGCGAACAAAAAAGAACTTCACAAAATTCTCTTTTTGCCGGTACTGGAATTGATTTTTCTTCCAAGCTCCATTTAAACAAAGCACCCAATGCCACTCAAGATGAAGTGCTGATTTGGGAAAAAGAGTTACTGGGACTGTATGTCACTGCCCATCCATTTGCGCCATTAGCAGCCCAGTTATCAGCCTGTTTAACCGATATTAAAGATTTGGGGAGTTATAGTCGCAACGAGTGGATAGTAGTCGGCGGCATTATTGATAGTGTAAAGAAAAAAATTACTCGTAGTGGCTCACCGATGAGTTTTGTGACGATTCAGGACACCACTGATCGTCTGGAGCTCTTGGTATTTCCGAAAGTTTATGAAAAAACCAAAGAAATTTGGGCTGAAGGTAAGATGGTCGTAGTAGTTGGTAAAACTTCCCAAGAAGAAGGGGATAATAAATTATTTGTAGAGAAGGCTTATGCTTTGACTCTCGAGAACGCGGCTCAACTAGCTTCGCAATTGGGCGATGGAAAGAAAAATTCTATTCGCCAGTATGTGTCTCCAGAATTGTCGGAAAAGACCTTTGAAATCAGCATTACCGCCGATTATCTCAAAGCAAAAGCTGATGATATCAAAGCTTTGTTGGCTTCGGTCCCGGGAGATGAGGCCGTATATTTGGTAGTAGGGCAGAAAAAAATAAAAACTTCTTATAAAATAAAAACTTCTCCTGAGTTTCAAGAGAAGTTAAGGATTATTTTAGACAGTTAATTAAGTAATTTTTTTCTCAAACAAGTCTTTTATCCAACTGGTCTTGGAAGTATTGAGAGCGGATTTAATATGGCTTTTGGCCGCGTGAGTTTTGACAAATTTGAGCCAATCAGGGCTTGGACCTTTGCGATTTTTATCGGTAATCACATCCACTACGTCACCACTTTTTAAAATTGAATCCAAGCTCACCATCTGATCATTTATTTTGGCGCCGTTACATTTATTGCCCACTTCGGTATGAATATGATAAGCAAAATCAATCGGTGTAGCATCTTCGGGCAGATCGATAACATCACCTTTGGGAGTAAAGACAAAAATATGATTGCGGAAAAAGTCCACTTTCATCTCTTCTAGGTCTTTGAGATTATTGAGAATATCTTTTTGCATTTTGGCCAGTTCTTTGGCCCAATTATAATCTTTTCTAGATTGATGATGGCCGCTTTTATCATAATTCCAATGCCCAACCGTGGCTCCGTATTCGGCTTCTTCATGCATCGCTTTGGTGCGAATTTGAAATTCTACGATTTTACCCTCGTCGCAAAACACAGTAGTATGCAAACATTGATAGCCATTTGGTTTGGGTTGAGCGACATAGTCTTTGATGCGGCCTTTAAGCGGCGGCCAGAGGCGATGAATAACCCCCAAAGTAGCGTAACAGTCGCCCACATCTTGGACAATAATTCTGACGGCCACAATATCGTAGACATTGTTGATGTCCCAATTTTTGCGGATTAATTTTTTGTATAAACTGTAGAGACTTTTTTCTCGTCCGTGAATATTGATAAATTTTACTTCGGCGGATTTAGATTCGGTTTCCAATTTTTTCATTATCTTTTCTAGATAAATATTGGTCTCCGCCACTTTTTCTTCACGCATCTGTTTGACCCGCTGGTATTCTTTTGGTTCCAAATGTTTAAAAGACAGATCTTCGAGCAAACTTTTGAATTCACCCATACCCAAACGATTGGCAATCGGAGCGTATATTTCCATACTCTCCAGAGCGATGCGTTGGCGTTTTTTTTCGGGCAGAGAATCCAGTGTGCTCAAATTGTGAATACGATCGGCAAATTTGATAATCATCACGCGGATATCTTCGGCCATGGCCACAAAAAGTTTGCGCAGATTTTCGATATAGCGTTCCATGCCACGATATTTTAATTTGCCCAATTTGGTAATGCCGTTGATCATGTTGGCGATATCCGGACCAAAGTTTTTTTCAATTTCTTCCAGAGTGACTTCGGTATCTTCTGGCACGTCATGCATTAAGGCAGCAATAATAATGTTTGGTTCAGCCTGGATCTGCGACAAGATAAAAGCGGCAATGGTCGGGTGGATAATATATGGTTCGCCGGATTTACGAAATTGACCGCTGTGGGCCGCCGCCGCGAAATCATAAGCTAGGCGAACAGTTTCAATATCGCTGGCGGTACAATATTTTTTGAGATTGGTTATTAAGTCCTCCAGTGAAGCGGATTTGGGGACATTTAGGTGAGAAAATAGTAGCTTATCCATAGTTTTAACAATTATTTAATTATATCAGGTTCTTGGCCAATTGCAAACTAAACTTGACAAAACGGCTATTTGGTGTTATATTATTAGGCGTTTACAGTGGATGATCGTCCCTGACCTAGTCAGGGGAGGAAAGTCCGAACACTTTCTTTGAAAAAAGAAAAAAGGCAGTGGGTAACACCCACCGGTTTGGCGGCAACGTCAAACAAGGGAAAGCGGCACAGAGACAATACTATCCCAGAGCAATTTGGGAGAAAGGTGAAAAGAATATGGAAGTTCTGACTCTAGAACAGAGCTACCATATACCGACCGTTGTGAGACGGTCTGGTGCCAAGCCCTGCCTGGGTGCAAGAGCAGCCTATGAGAGAGACATAGGAAAAGTTCGCTCGCTTGATTTTGGCAGTAATGCCAAAACTAGATAAATGATCGTCACGTCTTGCTAAACACAAGACGTACAGAATTCGGCTTATAACTGTAAACTCATCAACCTCGTATCTTCGGATGCGAGGTTTTTGTTATTGTGATATAATTATCATGAATATAATTTTTTACCTAATAAATATGGAATCTTATTCTTTTGATCACGCGCAAAAAATCGTGGTCATTGGGGCCGGAGCAGTTGGCGCTACAGTGGCTTACACTTTGATGCTGAAAAATTTAGCCGCGCGCATTGTTTTGATTGATGTTAATATTCAAAAGCAAGAAGGTGAAGTGATGGATATTGATGATGTTTTAAGTTTTGTGGAAACCGGTTCCATTAGTTCGGGTAATTTTAAAGATGCTATTGATGCCGACGTGATTATTTTGACCGCTGGGGCGGCGCAAAAGCCGGGTGAGACTAGGTTGGATTTGATAAATAAAAATAAAACTATAACCAGATCTATTTTTAAAGAAATTGGAAAATTAAAATCTACCGCCATTGTATTGGTAGTGGCCAATCCGGTAGATATTTTGACTTATTTAGTTCAAGAAGTTTCTGGTTTGGACCACAAACGAGTTTTTGGTTCCGGCACCAGTTTGGACACTGCCCGTCTGCGCACGGAAATTTCTAAAGTTTTAAAAGTATCTGCCCAAAATGTTGAAGGTTATGTTTTGGGAGAACACGGCGATACCGAGTTTGATGCTTTTAGTACAGTTTCGGTCGGTGGTATTTTGATCAAAGATTTTAAATTGCCTAGAGCCAAATTGGATGAGATCGAAAGTAAAGTAAAAAATGCAGCTTATGATATTATCAATCGCAAAGGCGCGACTTTTTATGGGATCGCGATGGTAGTGGCCGATATTGTGGAAGCAATTTTATTTGATCAAAGAAAAATTATGCCTTTGTCGGTAAGGTTAGAAGGTTGGAATGGAATTTCCGGAGTATGTCTAAGTGTTCCTGTCGTGGTAGGGAGACAAGGAATAGAAAAAGTTTGGCCGGTAAAATTAAATTTTTCCGAAAAAATTCGTCTCAAAAAATCCACCAAGGAAATCAAGAAATTCTTGTAGAATTAAAAAACACGGCGCATAGTTACCTTTGAGCGGGTTATGAGGCCAAGCCTCATCCTTTCGCCCTCGCGGGCGAAAAAAGCGAAAAGGTCACTGTGCGCCGTGTTTTTGTTTGCAAGACTAGAAGTTTAAACTTCAATAATCACCGGTAAAATCATCGGACGTTTTTCAGTTTTGGTATAGAGAAACTGTCCCACGTAGTCGCGAATTTTATTGCGAATATTATTGGTATCGGCCCAAGAGAGCGGGTCAGATTCGGTAACAATTTTTTTCACGCGATGACGTAGATCCTCGATCAGTTCTTTATGCTCTTTGAGGAAGATAAAACCACGAGAAATAATATCTGGATTTTGAACCAATCTTCCACTTTTGGAATCAACGGTAGCGATAATTACCACCATACCATCCTCAGCCAATACTTGGCGATCGCGCAAGACGACGTTGGTTTCATCCGATACTCCGAGGCCATCGACAAACACATAGTCAGACGGAATTTTTTCTTTGGTCAAAGTACCGACACCATTTTGGAATTCCATTACCTGGCCATTGTCAGCAATAAATACATTTTCTTTGGCCATGCCGATAGAGGTGGCGATGCGGCCGTTATAATGTAATAAGAAGTGGTTGCCGTGAATTGGTACAAAATATTTTGGCGCGACTAAACGCAACATTAATTTTACATCGTCGGCTTTGGCATGACCACCAGCATGCACATCCATCATCTGATAATGAATCACTTCGGCGCCACGGCGAAATAGAGTGTCTTTGAGTCTTTGCACCGTGCGTTCGTTGCCCGGAATTACCGAAGATGAAAAGACAATCGTGTCACCCGGAATTAATTTGATAAAGCGATGTTCGCCATTGGCGATACGCATCAGGGCGGCATTTTTTTCCCCTTGAGCGCCGGTACAGATAATCATCGTTTTATTTTTTGGGTAATTATCTAGTTGTTTTAAATCCACGATAGTTTTGGAATTAAATTTCATGTAGCCGAGCTCCTAGGCGATTTCGATATTATTTTTCATGGAGAAGCCTTCAATGGCCACTACTTTGCCGGCTTTTTCGGCGATTTCGATCATCTGTTTAATGCGCGATAATAAGGAAGCAAAAGTACCGATGATCAAGCGACCCGGGACTTTTTTGATAATATCTTCTAGATTAGTACCAATTTCTGATTCAGAAATTTGGTGGCCAGGCTGTGAAGCATTGGTAGAGTCGGAAAGTAAAGCCAGTACGCCTTCGCTACCGATTTTGGCAATCTTTTGCAGATCAGCCGGAGCATCACCAGCTACCGGTTGATAGTCAAATTTCCAGTCACCGGTATGAATAATCACACCTTCCGGTGTGCCAACTTTGATACCCATGGAGTCTGGAATATTATGATTGAGATGGAAAAATTCCACTTCAAAAATACCGAGTTTGAGTTTATTTTCTAAATTAACATTGTGAATAGATAAAGGACGCAGACCCTTGTAGTCTTCTTGGCGTTTTTTGATAATGGCGTTGGTCAAAGGCAAGCCGTAAATTGGCGGATAACCCAAAACCGGAATAAGGTGAGGAATTCCGCCGATATGATCGTAGTGACCATGAGTGATAATTACCCCGCGGATATTTTTTTCTTTACCTTTAAGGTAGTTCATGTTTGGGATGATGTAATCAATACCAGGCATGTCTTCTTCGGGGAATTGTAAACCCATGTCGATAATAATAATATCGTCACCGTATTCGAGAATAGTGCAGTTGCGGCCGATTTCTTCCAGACCGCCGACTACCATGACGCGTAATTTTTTTCCAAATGTAGCTGGAGTCGGAATGGTGGTGCGTACTCTTGGGAAAGAAGGTCCGCGAAAATTTCGCATTGAGTTAAAAGGTTGTGCTCCTTGCGGTTTGGCCGCTGGAGAATTTGGTGTTCGATTTGGCCGCGCGCTGTTGGCGCTGGCAAACGAACTTCTTGGTTGTGAAATCATAGATGATTTTTCTTTAAATAAATTAAAAGAAGATATTTCCGCTTAAGCGCGGATTTAAATAAGTTTGTATTGTGGGCGAGAGAGGACTCGAACCTCCACAGGATTGCTCCCACAGGCTTCTGAGACCTGCGCGTCTACCAATTCCGCCACTCACCCGAATTTAAAATTTAATTTGTCTGGTAGTTTTGGTGTACCAGTAATTTAGACCGCTCAATCTATCTTGAGGGCTTACTAGGTTACCGGTTTCAACCCCTTTGATATCTTTGCTCACCGCCATAATATAGGTAGGTGAATAAAGGAAAATGGCCGGTAATTCAGAGGCTAAAATACCTTGAAATTTTTGATAAAGTTTCGCGCGGCTGTCGGTGTTTAGTGTCGTGCGGGCAGATTCCAATAATTTATCCGCGTCACGATTGGCAAACTTGGCTAAATTTAGACCAGGATAATCGCTCTGGGTAGAATGCCAAAAAGAATATAGATCAGGATCGGCGCCAATCATTTCGCCATAAATCAAAATTTGATAATTTCTTTCTTTGAGCACATCGCGTACGATCTGGCGGCTATTGACCGAAATAACATTCGTTTGAATTCCTAAAGAGCGCCACATTTGAGCGATTTGTTCGGCCGTTTTTATATATTCGGGAGTATCAGCCGTAGTAATGGATAAACGCAAGACATCATTTTTTCCGTTTTGACGGTAGAAACTTTGCCCCGAAGTCATTTCGGCACGAATAGTTTGATTGATATTATTCTCATCACTAGCGGAGATTGGCTGAGTGGTTTCGGTAGTTGTTTTTTTACTTTTGCTATCAGCAGTATTGGTTGTCGGTGCTAAACTTTTGATAATTTGGGCGTAACGAATTTTAAAATATTCTTCCGGCTGAATGCGCGGCCATTTTTTGTCCAGGATAGTATTAGCGGCAGTCAGATCAAAGGGAATTTTTTTCACATCATCATAATATCCTAGATTACCTGGCAAGATTGGAGCGTCTAGCGCGATACCGTCGCCGTTTAAGGCTTCGTTGATAACGGTTTTTTTGTCTATTCCTTGAGCCAAAGCTCGGCGTAGGCTATCATCTTTTAGTTCGGTAGTATTTTGGTTAAAAAATAACGCGGTGTATTGTGGTAGTTGTAATCCAAAGTTATTTAGATTTTTTCCACTCACTTTATCTTTTAGATTGTGTGGTACAAAACTTAATCCTAAAATATTTTGACTGCGTAAAGATGAAAGTGCGTCATTAAAATTATCAAAAAATTTAAAAGTAACATTATTTAAATACGGTTTTTGTCCATAATAGTTGGTATTAGGAGCAAGTGTGTAGCTCTGTAAATTACCACCACTATCTTTGACCATTTTTTCAAATTTCCATGGACCAGATCCGATTGGTTGTAAGTTGAATTTAGCCAAGCGCATATTGGCGGGAGTAATTTCCGACCAAATATGTTCTGGTAATATGCCCAAAGTAAGACTATCCAAAAAAGGCGCATAAGGAGTCTTAAGGGTAAAACGCACAGTGTTGTCAGAAATTTTGTCTATCCGCACTCCTTGAAAAGCCACAATTAACGGGCTACCAACTTCAGCATTTTGAAGAGTTTCAAAAGTGAATAAAATGTCATTGACGGTAAGCGGCTCGCCATCAGACCATTTTAGGTTTGGTTTAAGTTGGATATCATAGGTTTTTTGGTCCGCTCCCACTACAAATTTTTCAGCTAAATCTGGAACCAATTGTTTTTTGGAGTCATATTTGAGCAGACCGGAATAGATCAGAGAAGAGATGTCCGTATCAATATCATTGGTGGAAGCGAAAATCGGATTGACATATTTGGGAGTGCCTATAAGACCTTCGGAATATTCGCCGCCATTTTTTGGCGAAAGAATCGAATGTGTGGAAATAAAGTATGTGACCCAACCAATTAAAGTAACGGTCAATAAGACACTAGCGGCAATCAAAGTTTTCTTTTCGGTAGTACTAAGAAAATTTCCCAAGTATTTAAACTGGGTTAAGTTCGGAAGTTTGTCGGATTTGATTTGGTTACGAAGTTTTTTATCCAAGTAGTTACTTGGATTGGATTTGGCGCGTTTAAAACGTTCCAAATAGGAAGAAAGTTTCCAACTCATGAAATATTGTTAAGCTCCCGGTTTATTGGATAACCAGGCGAACCAAAGAAACGATGAAGAAAATAGCGGCGGTGGCAATCGTGATATAGTGCAAAATTTTGTCCAGACCACGTTTGGTGCTGTAAATATTGCCTGATCCGCCAAAAATACCACTTAGACCACTGCCTTTTTGTTGTAGTAAGACTGTTAAAATTAGCACAATGGCTAAAACCAACTGGATGATGTTTAAGATAGTTTCTTTCATAAACTGTTTTAAGCCTAAAGAAGACGATTATAGTGGTTATTATTATACCATGATTGATCCAAAGTGTCAATGGGAGTATTGATTTATTTTAAATTGTGGTATAATATGACTGCTTAATATAATAATCCTATGGTTTTTAATAATTCACCACTTTCCTTGCGCTGGTATCAGCGTTTTGGTGGAGTGCTGGGGGTAGCGCTTGGGGTGACCGCTGTTGCCGCAGTTCTTTTTTTTGCTGGTTTTGTTTGGTATTATTACCATCAAATTCAAAACGGTAATGGTGAAATATTATTACAAAATTTTTATGGCGGATTTACGGCGGCCGATAAGAATTCCAAAATTGGATCATCTGATGTGAATCGCTCTGAAGTTGAGCTGGTTGGAGCACCATTTATTGGCAGTAATAATCCCAAAGTCACTATAGTTGAATTTGTAGATTTTAAATGTCCAAATTGTAAGGCCGAAGCGCCAATTTTGCGTCAGGTGATGCAGAAATATGGCGGCAAGGTAAAATTAATTATGCGTAATTTTCCGATAGAATCTACCCATCCCGGCGCCAATCAACTGGCAGTTTTGGGGCAGTGTGCCTATTACCAAGGCTGGTATTGGCCCCTACACGATTGGCTGTTTAATAATCAAGATAAACTCGGCGATAGTTTTGCTACTAGTGATATTGATGATTTGAATATATTTTTTTCTTGGGACGCCAAAAAAATGAAAGAATGTTTTAATAGCCAGGAGGCAAAAGTTTTAGTAAATAAAGATTATGCCGATGCTGGTCGTTTCGGTGTGGCCGGTACGCCAACTTTTTTTATCAACGGTAAAAAAGTGGAGGGTGTTATCCCGTTTGAAGTCTGGGATAATTTTTTAAGAAACGTTAAATAATTTTATGCGAACAAAAATTTTATTGACGTTAATTGTTTTTTCTTTTTTAGTACCTGTTTTGGTAAAAGCCGCTGGAGTGACTCCAGAGTTAAATCCGATCTGTTGGCGCGAAAAAGACTGCCAAACGGCCAGATCTAAGTTTAATATTGATCCCAGTAATAGCGGTTGGCTGAAAAATGAAGATCCCTGCAATAGTCCGGAATGGGGTAAATGTTTGCCTACCTCTCAAACTAAAACTACTATTTCTTTTGGTGGTAGAAAATCCTTTTCTGATATTGGAGATTTTATTAAATATAATTATAATCTAGCTTTGAGTATTGCTGGTATCTTGGCGGTAATTATGATGGTAGTGGCCGGAATCCAATGGGTGACATCGGGTGGAAACAGCGAGATGATCAGTAGCGCTAAAAAAAGAATTGGTGGTGCGCTCATTGGTTTATTGATTGCCTATTTATCTTATACTATATTGAATACGGTCAATCCGGCATTGGTAAATTTACGTTTGCCCCAAGTTTATATGATCAGGCCGGTGAATTTGGTGCTGGGTAACAATTGTGTTGATTTGGAAAAACCTTGGAAAGTTGCGCCAGTGAAAGATGCGACTGAAGTGCCGGCAGAAAATACGTTCATTGATCCGTTTAAAGAGTTTGATTTAAAGGATATCTGTAAAGACGATGTTAGCAATGCTAAGGCCTTAAATCCATTTCGAGAAGATTTTACCAAATGTGGGCAGATGTATTTGGTAAAAGATGGTGGTGGCAATACTTGTATGGGTACTAAATGTGATAAAGAAGAGGTGTGTAATAAGAATAAATGTGAAAAGTTTGTTAGCCCGGGTGGTGGCCAAAACAATGGTATTATGGGAAAAATTTCCTTTAGCGATGATAAATATCTCGACGGCCTTCAGCTGTATGCCGCCTGTAAAGATGGTTCTTCAGTAAAAGTTAATCCGGAGATGGGCAAAGGTAATGGATTTTTGTCTTATGCCTCTACCAATATAAATTTATCCAACGACTCTGGCACCTATTGTGGTGGTTTTGATAATATCGATGGTTTCTTTTTTGAGATGGAAGTTAATGATTCTGACACAGCTCCTAGTAAAGACGATGAGTGGATAGGTGGCATATCTTTATGTAAAAATATTTCCGGTGGTGGTAGCTGTGGTGCTTGGGGTGGCAATAGTATTGATGCTGAAGAAAAAAGTTTGGCGGTCCTTAGCATGGGACTTAATGGACAGCTTATTCCTGCCGAAAATTTGAAGAACGGTTTTATATGTGATCTGGATATCAATCCACAGTCAATGCCCAATATTGGAAATGGAATTTTACAAAGTACTGGGGCTGGTTTAGTTGGTATGGTTTTTTCAGAAAAAGGAGTCAAGTTGGCTCAGAAAGTTGATTTACTTAAGCAAGAAAATTATATTGCCGGTGTAAATTATAGTTGTGCCGCTTTTGATAAAAGCGCCGGAGCATTTCAAGCAAAATTAAAAAAGGTACAGTGTAAATGTTGGGATACTTGGAGTGAAAATGCCAAACAGAAGCATCCTAAAGATGAATTTTGTAGTAATTAATCTATGCCAAAAATAAATCATGATCAGCTCATTATAAGAGGTGCTCGGGTCCACAATCTAAAAAATGTCAGTGTCGAAATTCCCAAAAATAAATTAGTGGTGGTGACTGGATTGTCTGGTTCCGGCAAATCTTCTTTGGCTTTTGACACTATCTATGCCGAAGGTCAGCGCCGTTATGCCGAGTCGCTGTCGGCCTATGCCCGGCAATTTATGGATGTGCAGGATAAGCCGGCGGTGGACTCTATTGATGGATTGTCGCCAACTATCGCGATTGATCAAAAAATTTCTACGCAAAATCCGCGCTCGACCGTGGGTACGACTACCGAGATTTATGATTATTTGCGTTTGTTGTTCGCGCGTGCCGGGACGCAATATTGTCCGGATTGTCATGAAGTCGCTCAGTCCAATACTTTGGGCGAAATCGTGGAACAAGCCAGAAAATTGGCGCGTACTAGTGCCCCAGTTTTGATTTTATGCCCTCTGGTTCGTCGTGATGTAATTGAATTAAAGTCGGTGCTCGAAACGGTGGAGCGTTCGGGCTATGATTTGGTGCGGCTGGATGGCAAAACTATGAAGATTCACGATTTGGTGAAATGTCATTTTGAACCCAATGAAAAACATGATTTGGAGATCGTAATTGGTAAAGTCAGTGATGTCAAAAAGGACGATCTATTTAAAGCCATCAATACAGCCATAGATCTAAGTAACGGTAGCTGTGTGCTCTCGGCCAAAGGCGACGATCATTTTTTTACCACTTTTGCCTATTGTGCCAAGTGTGGGCGCAAGATGCCGGAATTGGATGTGCGTAGTTTTAGCTTTAACAGTCCATTTGGCGCATGTCCGCGTTGTACCGGTCTTGGGGTGACGATGGAAGTCGATGCGGAATTGGTGATGCCTAATACCAGGCTATCACTTTCTGAGGGAGCGATTCAGCCGTGGATGCGCATTACCGGCAATCAGGTTTGGTATACCAAACTCCTCCAAGCGGTGGCGGCTAAGCACGATTTTTCTTTGCATCTGCCGGTGGCTGATCTGCCCTCTAGAGTACTGGATATGATTTTATATGGTACGGGTAGCGATGTTTATGAAATTGAAAATAAAAAAGTAAGTTTTAGTGGGGTAGTATCCGATCTGCTCAAACGACACCTGGAAACCAATTCAGAATATGTGCGCAAAGAGATCGAGCAATATATGCGTGAAAAAACTTGTCCGGTTTGTCAGGGCAAGCGTTTGCGTCAAGAATCGCTCTGGGTAAAAATTAAAGATATAAATATAGCGGATCTGGCGGCTCTGAGTATTGACGAAGATGTGGAGATGCTCAAAAAATGTGAAGAGGGTAATAAGAATGACGATGTTAAAGGAAAAATTTTTGAAACTATTATTAAAGAATTAAAACCACGTTTGCGTAATTTGTCGCAAGTGGGTTTGGGGTATCTGAGTTTGGATAGATCTATGAATACACTTTCGGGTGGTGAAGTGACCCGTGTGCGTTTGGCCACTCAACTTTCTTCTGGTTTGACCGGCGTGATTTATGTGCTCGATGAACCATCGGTCGGTCTGCATTCGCGTGATAATGAAAAATTAATTTCTACCTTGAAATATTTGCGTGATTTGGGCAATAGCGTGATTGTGGTAGAGCACGATAGCGCGATGATGGCCGCGGCCGATTATCTCATTGATGTTGGTCCGGGCGCGGGAATTTATGGTGGTAAAATTATTGCCGAAGGTACCTATGAACAGATAAAGAAAAATAAAAATTCTCTTACCGGTGCTTATCTGAGTGGTCGGGAATCTATTTATGAAGCTCCAACTAAATCCAAAAGTAAAAAAGAGACAACAAATACTAAAAACAATAAAAAAGAAAAATTTTTGTCGGTAGTTGGCGCTTCCGCTTTTAATTTAAAAAATATTACCGTGGATTTTCCACTCAATAAGACGGTCTGTGTCACCGGTGTTTCCGGTTCCGGTAAATCCACCCTGGTAATTAATATTTTGGCCGCCGCTTTGAGCAAACATTTTTATCGCAGTAAAGAAGAACCTGGATCACATAAAGAGATTAAGGGTTTGGAAAATATCGACAAAGTAATTTCTATCGATCAAGTGGCTATCGGACGCACCCCGCGCTCCAATCCGGCTACTTATACCGGTATTTTTACTCTGATTCGCGATCTATTTTCAGCTTTGCCCGAAGCCAGAATGCGCGGTTATGATGCCGGCAAATTTAGTTTTAATGTTAAAGGCGGGGGTCGTTGTGAAGCCTGCGCCGGTGAAGGCTATGTGCGTATTCCAATGCAATTTTTGGCCGATGTTTTTGTGACTTGTAGTGAATGTGGTGGTACGAGGTACAATCAAGAAGTATTGGAAGTACATTACTTGGATAAAAATATTGCCGAAGTATTGAATATGACGGTGGAGGAGGCTTATAAATTTTTTAGTGGCGTGCCGACTTTGGCGGAGAAATTAAATATTTTGCGCAATGTTGGTTTGGGGTATCTCGCTTTGGGACAGCCAGCGACTACATTGTCCGGCGGTGAAGCTCAGCGTATTAAATTGGCCACCGAATTGGCGCGTGTTTCTACCGGCAATACTTTATATATTTTGGATGAGCCGACTACTGGCTTGCATTTTGAAGATATAAAAAGATTGCTCGCGGTATTGAAACAACTTTCCGACAAAGGTAATACTGTGCTCATTATTGAACACAACACCGACGTGATTAAATCTTGTGACTGGGTAATTGAGCTTGGTCCTGAGGGCGGCAAAGGTGGCGGTGAATTGGTATTTGCCGGTTTGCCAGAAGATCTCAAGAAGAGTAAGAAAAGTTGGACGGCAAAGTATCTATAATCTATAAAAAGAAAAAGACCACAATTTTGTGGTCTTTTTTATAAATTTTATTTTGCTTCCTGTAATTTGCGTTTGAAATCCGGATTGCGTAAGTAGTTGAGGCGAGCACGGCGCACAGCCATCTGTTTTACTACTTCGATTTTGTCCACTACGGGAGAATAGATTGGGAAGATTTTTTCCACACCGACACCGTCGGAAACTTTGCGAACGGTAATGGTGGATCCGGCCTCTTTGCCGTGTTTGGCGGCAATTACTGTGCCTTCAAAGATCTGGATACGCTCTTTTTCTTCACCCTTGGTATTCATTTCTTTAATTTTTTGGTGGACTTTTACCACCATGCCCGGCTTGTAGATAACAGCCGTATTAGTATTTTCAGTCATAAGATTATTTTAGCTTTTAACAGTGGGCTTATTTTAGCCGATTTTTTGAATTTTGTCAATATCTGGTCGGTTTAGTCGTTTTTTACTGATTAGAAGAGATAATTTTGGCTACGTTGTCGATAGTTTCGTCCAAATGGCCGGCTTTATTAACTACTTGAAATTGATATTCTTTGGCTGCCTGGATTTCCTGTTTGGCCGTTTCAAGGCGTAATTCCAATTCCGCCTCATTGACCCCACCGCGGTTCAAGATACGCTTTTTAAGATCATTCAAATTATCCGGTAATAAAAAAATGGATAAATTTTTTATGCCGGCTTGGGCATAATTACGACGTCCCTGCACATCCACATTGGAGAAGACAACATCAAAATTTTGTAATTTGTTTTCCAGTTCGGATTTTTGCACGCCGTAGTAATTATCTGCGTAAGTAGCGTATTCCATCATTTCACCATTTTTTATCTTGTTTTCAAAATCCGTTTTGTCGGTAAAATAATAAGTGATGCCACTTATGTCTTCGGGACGAGGAGAGCGGGTAGTAGTGGTGACTAATTTGGCGGAGCGTGGAATTCTTTTTATCAGTGCGCGAATCACCGCGTCTTTGCCTCCGCCCGATGGTGAAGAAATTATTACAAACAATCCAGACATATTATTTCAGGAGCAATAAAAAGTCGGCCAACGGTTTGGGCAGAGCGGAAATAAATTCTTGCTTTTCACCATTTAAATCCACAAAACCTAATTTAACACAGTGTAAAAATAATCGGCCACAAACTCTATCCCATTTGTCTTTGCGTTTTTTTTGAAAGTACAAAGGGTCACCAACGACTGGATGATTATAGGCGAGCAGATGGGCGCGAATTTGGTGCATGCGTCCGGTGTGAATTTTTACTTTCAAAAGAGTAAAATTTATGAAACGTTTTTCGACATCAAATTCAGTAAGCGCTTCTTTACCAAGAGTATTCACGCGTCCGTATTCGGTGGCGGGTAGAGCCGACATTCTTTCGACATTGCGACCGCGTTCAAGTGGAAAATTGATAGAATCAAAATCTTTGCTGGTTTTACCGTGAGCCAATACGAGATATTCTTTTTCCACGGTGCGATTTTTGAATTGATCTTTGAGATGCTCAAACATTTTTTGTGTTCGCGCTACCACCAATAGACCAGAGGCTTCTTTGTCGAGGCGGTGCACAATGCCCGGACGTTTTGGATCATCACCGACTTTTTTTAAGGCCGGATATTTTTTGGCCAGCATTGAAGCTAGTGAATCGGTTTCGTTTTTTTCGGTGGAGTGGGTGAGTAGGCCATAAGGTTTTTCTACTACCAAATAGTCCGGAGTTTCTTTGATAATGTTAATTTTAAATTTTTCTTTTTTTATTTTTTCCTCTTTGACGGTTAATTTTTTTTCTGGCGCGGCTTTATTCACAATTACTTTGTCGGTGGCGCGAATCGAGCCGCCGGTTTTGGTAACAATTTTTCCATTTACGGTTACCTGATTATTATCAATCAATTTTTTTATTTGCGAGCGGGAAATTTTTAGTTTGGCGGATAAAAAAATATCCAACCGTTGTGATGGTATGGGTTTCTGCTCTTGATTTTTTTTGGCAATTTTTTTCATTTAGATTGATAATTTGATACGCGGAGCGGTTGGCCGGCCGCTGTTACTAGGTAAATTAGGAATGGAAGGATTATTTTTATTTCTAATGGAGCTGGCAATACCACTGGAACCGTGGATGGTTTGACCGGCTGACACCACTCTGGTTTGGTCGCCAATCTGACTGACTTTAGCCGATGGTTGGCCAGCAATTGAAGTAATGCCGTGTGACTGAATTTCATCGCCGGCGCGGATAATGTCGCGACGAATGACCGGTTTCATCAGATGATGACTTAATTTTTTTACGGCTTCGTGTTCGGTGGCGCTGAGATGTTCGCCTTTCATCGCCGCTTCGTGGCTGATTTTATGCATCATTTTTTCCGCTTGATTTTTGCTTAAACCGCCACGGCGAATGAGGTGTTGATTTTTTAGAACTACCGCGTTGATGACTTCTACCGCTACTTTGTTATCCTTGAGCGTGCCCATGCCGTGATAATTATTGATAACGGCACTATGAAGTTTGCCGGCAAAACCGGAAGTATGTTTGGCTTGAAAAGACAAACCCGGCTTGGCGGTTGGCGAACTAAAATGTTCTAAAATTGACATATGTAAGAATTATTGTGCTCCCAGATGGACTTGAACCATCGACCACCAAATTATAAGTCTGGTGCTCTAACCAGCTGAGCTATGGGAGCATATTTAGCAGTTTCTGCCACTAACCTTAGCTGCATCATTATTTTTTGTTTTAATTCTACACTGTAAAATGCGATTCTGCAAGTCCCATGGCCAAATCCGCCCTTGTGGTTTATTCTGCTTAAATTAGTATTTTTTATGTATGGTTTTCTAAATTGTTTATGTGATATTTCTAAAATTTTAGACCAATAATTAGTTTCTTTTTTTATGTTCATATCATTATATAAATGCAACGTTACCACTAGGTCTTTTTTATTAATTTCGTATATATTTTTTAGCCATACAATAAAAAATTTAAGTATATCAGGGTCAGTGTTGGTAATTGCAACTTTAGACCAATCTGATTTTGATCCTTCTCCCCAGTAAAGAGCCAGACCGGTAAGCATAATATCTCGCCTTGATAATTTTTTAATATTATTTTTTTCAGCACTGTATATTTCTTCAAGTTTTAGCACCCTCTTTTTTGCCATTGTTTGTCTAAATTTTTCAATCCTTGATTCGTTTCTGTCGCGTAATTTTTTAATAATAGATTTTGGTAGTGGATAATCTTTTAACCAGCTACTTAGGGTGCTTTTGGGCACCCCGAGCCTATTTTTTATTTGTGAATAACTCAAGTTTCTTTTTCGTAAAAAAATTACCTTTTCCCTCAATTTTATATTAGACATATGAATGTATATATTATGGCACTAATCTATAGGTTCAATATTATATTATTTTAGCATAAAAAATTAAAGAATTCAAATTTTAGTTTTATTTATTAGCTGTTTTATATAGGGTTGCCAAGGAGGCTAAAAATTGGTAAAATTGGAGCACTATGAATTGGAATGATAAACTATTCTTAAGGATTAATGCTAGTGTGGGCCAAAATCGTTGGCTGGATGCTTTTGGGCGCGCTGGGGCCGAATGGGTGGTAGTAGGCATGGGCGGTTGGTATGCTACCGTGAGCTTTATTTTGCATTATGGCAACCAGCATTTGATGTGGTTGCCAATTTTTACTTTTGCCGGTGCTGAAATTTTTGGTTTGCTAGTCAGTAATATATTAGGGCTAGTTTTTCAAGAAGTGAGACCACGTTTACGTTTCCCCGAGATTAAAATTTTGTTTTTGCCGGCGTCGCCTTGGAAATCTTTTCCTTCCGATCACAGCATGACAGTTTTTTTAATATTTTTTTTAGCGCTGGCCTTTGGTTTTCCGACTGCTTGGTCGCTCTTGCCGCTGGCTTTATGGGTAGCTTGGGGCAGAGTATATAGCGGCGTGCATTATCCAATAGATATTTTAGGCGGTATTACTTTGGCCGCGTTTGTGTCGGTGTTGGCCTGTGCCGTTTTGTTACATTTTAATTTGATTTAAATTCAATATGAAAGCGATTATTTTGGCTGGGGGACTTGGTACCAGGTTGCGTCCTTTGACGGACATTACTCCCAAACCACTTTTGCCCATAAAAGGTAAACCAATCATTGAACATGCGATTTTGAATTTTAAAAAACACGGCATCAAGGATATTATTTTATCGATTGGTTATAAGGCCGAAACTATTAAAGAATATTTTGGCGACGGAAAAAAATGGGAAGTGAAAATTAGTTACGCGGTGGAGGATCAGCCGCTTGGTACGGGCGGCGCCTTGAAGATGGCTTCGACGGGAGTGAAAGAAACTTTTGTGGCTATCAATGGCGACAATCTGGCGGATTTTGATTGGACTGCGGCAATAGAAACGCATAAAAAAAATAAAGCTAAAGTGACTTTACAGCTTTTTCCGGTGGAAGATGTTACGAAGTTTGGAATCGCGCGTTTGGATGATGGGAAAATTGTGGAATTTATTGAAAAACCAACAGTGGAACAGGCGCCTTCTAATTTGAATAATGCCGGTGGTTATATTTTAGAAGCGGATGCCTTGGATATTTTGCCGGAAGGGTTTTGTATGATTGAAAAGGATTGTTTTGAGAAATTAGCTTCGACTGGAGTGGTGTTTGCGCATCATCATGGTGGACAGTGGTTTCCGACGGACACGATTGAGAAATATACTCACGCGGATGAGAATTTTAATCCATGAATTTAATTTTTGAAAAATATAAATTTCTCCTCATTCCGACGGCACTGGCGATTTTTTTATTTGGAGGACTGCTGTCTTACAGACATTTTAGCCGGCCTAAGCGTGTGGCGATACCACCGCGGGCGGAAATAAATATTACGATTATTCCCGGGTGGAATTTGCGTCAGATCGCGGCCGATTGGCAGGCCAAAGGTCTGATAAAATCCGAGGATGAATTGTATGATTTGGTAGGCAAACCGGCTTATAATTACAAAGCGCATGCGCGCAGAGCGCCGGTTTTGGATTTTGTTTCCACTTCGAGCTTTGATTATTTTTTTGCCGGTAAATCAAAATATTTATCTTATGAGGGATATTTTTTACCGGATACTTATCGGGTATATGCTGACGCGAACGCCAAAGATATTATCAAAAAAATATTTAATCATTTAGATGAAGATATTACTCCGGAAATGCGCGCGGAAATTTCACGTCAAGGGAAAAGTTTCCAAGATATTTTAAATATGGCTTCGGTGGTGGAAAAAGAAGCGCCGACGGCGGATAGTATGGGGATGGTGGCGGATATTTTTTGGCGCCGCCTCAAGTCTGGTTGGCCTTTGCAATCTTGCGCCACGATAAATTATATCACCGGCAAAAATGATCCGGCCGCTTCGGCCAAAGACAAAGTGATTGATTCTCTCTATAATACTTATAAGTACCCGGGTCTGCCTCTTGGACCGATTAGCAACCCAAGTTTTAATGCTATTAAGGCCGTGATTTATCCGATAAAAAATGATTATTGGTATTTTATGAGCGGTACGGATGGACAATTGCATTTCGCGAAGACTCTAGACGAGCACAATCGGAATGTTTATAAATATTTACGGTAGACATAAATATTTTTATGAAAACAAAAGATTTTGATTATTTTCTTCCACACGAATTAATCGCGCAATTCCCAGCGGAGCCGCGGGATTCTTCACGGTTGATGGTGGTGGATAAAAATACTCAGCAGACAAAGCATGAACATTTTTACGATATTATAAATTATTTGCAAGCAGGGGATTTGCTGGTGTGGAATAATTCCAAAGTTTTTAAGGCGCGTTTGCGGGGAACGATTGAACTGGATGAAAAAACCGCGGATACTAAAATTCCGGCCAATGCCACAGATAAAATTCTCAACGCCGCTAAGGTAGAAATATTTTTGGTGCGGCCGATGGAAAATTTTGGCGTGTGGAAGGCGCTGGCCAAACCAGGGAGAAAATTGCGCCTGGGAATAAAAATAATATTTGCTAAAGATTTTTTTGCGGAAGTAATTTCCAAAGAGAGTGATGGCACATTTTTATTGCAATTTAAAGATGATGATATGGAAGTGCGCGCTAAAGCCAATAAGTATGGCGAAGTGCCAACACCGCCATATATTAAATCCGGTGAATTTGCCAATTTGGATAAACGCTATCAGACGGTGTATGCCAAGCACGAAGGCTCGGTGGCCGCACCCACGGCCGGGTTTCATTTCACACCGGAGCTGATAGAGAAATTAGAAAAAAAGGGAGTGCAGTTTGCTGAAGTAACATTACATGTTGGACTCGGTACTTTTATGCCAGTAAAGACTGAGGCAATCGAAGATCACAAAATGCACAGTGAATGGGTAGAGCTATCCGACAAAAATGCGCATCTAATAAATAACGCCAAAGCCGAAGGTCGCCGCGTCATCGCGGTCGGCACTACTACTGTGCGCACCGTCGAAGGCTTGGCTCTAAAATTTGCCAAAGATCAGCTTGAACCATATCAAGGCGATATAAATATTTTTATCACGCCTGGTTTTAAATTTAAAATGATTGACGCGTTGATTACCAATTTTCATTTACCGCAGTCTACACTTTTGATGCTCGTTTCCGCTTTTGCTGGTGACAGGGAATTTATGCTCAAATGTTATGAAGAAGCCGTAAAAGAAGAATATCGATTCTTTAGTTTTGGTGATGCGATGTTGATAAAATAGAGAAACAAATATTTTTATTGAACGAACCGCTGAAAACACGAGGAAATAATTTGTGAGCCGACGAGGCGTGGCTGGCTCTGCTGTTTGAGGAGCGTCAAGCGACGAATTCAGAGCCAGAGCTTCGGCGGGTTGCAAATTATCCGAGTGTTTTCATAGGTGAGTGAGATAAAAATATTTGTTTCTCTATTTTTGAGAATAAAAAAATCCCTCGATTTTACTCGGGGGATTTTTAATTTATTTTATTCGATAGTCACACCCATCTGACGGGCAGTCCCTTCGATCATTTTCATCGCGGCCTCAAGGCTGTTCACTTTGAGATCCGGCAATTTCTTTTCAGCAATTTCTTTGAGCTGAGCTTTGGTCAATTTGCCAACTTTTTCACGCAAAGGGTTTCCAGAACCTTTTTCGATCTTAGCGGCTTTTTTGATCAATTCCGAAACCGGAGCGATCTTCATGATGAAAGAGAAACTGTGATCGGCGTAAACAGTAATTACTACCGGTACGACTTCACCTTTTCTATTCTGAGTCTTGTCATTGAATTCTTTACAGAATCCTTGGATATTTACACCATGCTGACCAAGAGCAGGACCGACTGGAGGCGCAGGATTGGCCGCACCACCCATGATTTGTAATTTGATTTGGGTTAGAACTTTTTTTGCCATATTATTATTTTATTAGATTCCCGCTTGCGCGGGAATGACACTTGGCGAGAAGCGCCACTGAAGGCCGCCGAATGTCTAGATATACTACTTAAATTTTCTTCACTTGTAAAGCGTCGAGCTCAACCGGTGTTTCGCGACCAAACATAGTCACCATCACTTTCACCTTGCCACGTTCCGGATCCACATTGGATACTTTACCTTCAAAGTTCTTGAACGGACCATCGGTGATACGCACCACACTGTTTACTTCCACATCTATCTTGTGAGTAGCGCCTTCGCCGCTCGCGCGCTTGATGAGTTGTTCCACTTCTTTTTGGTCGATAGGAGTAGGAGTAGTGCCGGATCCAATAAACCCAGTCACATTCGGAGTGTTGCGCACTACGTACCAGCTATCATCAGTTACTACCATTTCTACCAGCACATAACCGGGAAAGATTTTTTCATCCACGGTCGTGCGTTTGCCATTTTTGATCTTAATTTTTTGTTCTTTTGGCACCATCACGGCAAAGATTTTATCCTGCATCATGAATGATTCCACACGTTGTTCGAGATTGCGTTTTACATTTTCCTCGTAGCCAGAGTAGGTGTGTAGCACATACCAGCGGCGTCCGAGGTTTAGGGTTTGTTTTGCCATAGTCCTCCAATTAACGGTTAATTAAAGCTCCGACACCTAAGCCGAAGATATAGTCGAGCAAAGTGAAAAACAAAGCTACGCCTACACTCAAACCGACTACAACTAAACTGTAGTTGATGGTTTGTTGCTTGGTTGGCCAAGTCACTTTCTTCATTTCGGCATAAGAGCCGAGCAGATAATTTTTGATCTTGTCAAAAATATTCATAATCTATAGGTTATTTGGCTAATATTAGCCAAAGTTAATATTTTTTGATTTTTAAAACAGCCTTGCGGCTGGTTTATGTTCTTATAATACCATATATACGGCAAAAGTCAAGGGCGGGTATGCACATGGGATTTTGGCTAAGGTAAGGGATTTGTTTGGATTTAACGCCTTGAGGCTATTGACAAAAGTGGCTAAAAGGAGTATAATTATCAGTTATTGAATAAATAACACCAATACCCAAATCGTGCCTACTATTACTTTTTAGAGAGAAGTAACTAGCCGGGCAGGTGTATTGTTTTAGGCAAACTCTCTCTAAAATGGAGAGTTTTTTTATATCGTTCTTTACAAAAGACATTGAGTCGATACTAGACAAAGAAGAATCTTTGGTTGGTGTCGGCTCGGTGTCAAAAATCAACGCCGGGCCACGGTGTGGCAATCTAACTAAAGTCGCAAAATGCGACAGGTTTTGACCCCACCTTATAGTGGGTCCTGTGTGAGGCAAATCATGTGGTGGTTTTTCCTTCCCCTGTGCCTGGCCATTTCGGTTATGTCACTCCTTGTGGCCTATGAAACGGCGGGCGTAATGGACGTTTTTGTCCATTGCGGGTACTCCTCCGAGGATTGGATCTACCCCAATAGTGGGAACTATTTTCCGATTCGGCGCAAGGTTGTGCTGGGTTTGGCTTGTGTGCAGTGGGCCGGTCTTTTTTTCTGGTTTGGCTGGATCTACTGTGGGTGGACGACGATCGCGCAGCTGGTCATGGCCTTCGCCATCCTGCTGAATGTGCCGGCGGTTTTGACTGCGATCGTGCTGTTCAGCCAATCCGAGTGCTGCTGGCTGGGTCGCATGATCCAGCAGCTCAAGAAGAAGTCGGCCAAATAGGTGCGGACTACCTATCCCGTCAATCGGGAACAGATTACCAAGCAGTTGAGATGATTTTGATCTCCTGCAAGGCATCTGCAAAAGTCTATCCCTGTGTATAGTATGAATCAGGCGACACGGTGTCGCCACGCTACTTGCAGTAGCGATGTTCAACTTTAAACGGGGAATTCCGAAGCGCTGCCACGCTTCGGAACCCTGTTCTGCGAATTTTGTTCGCACTGATGAGTCCAAATAAATTAAGAAGGACGAAAACAGAAGTTCTTTTGAATAATAAATCTTGTATGCAAGCGGATTAAGCAAAAATAGCTTGGTCGGCTTGCATACAAGATTAATACTGTGCAATTTTGACTTAGCCATAAGCGACAAGTGTTCGTTGATGGGTTTTGTCACCTGTGTCCTGGAGGTTTGTGTCATGTCCAAGTTTTTCTCAATCCCCGGCGGCATCCTGATCACCATCGCGCTGTGCGTGGCTGTGGGCCACCACTTCCATTCCGGTACCATGCTCTGGATCGCTGTCGGTCTGTTCTGCTTCGGGAAGACGGCCATCGCCATGTCCTTCGCCCAGGGTTATGGCGTCAAAAAGGGGGTGACTGTCATCGCCGGCATGCCGCTGCTTCTCGCTGTGGGTGTCGTCATCGTGGCTTTCATCATCTATCGCTGGATCAAGATTGCGTACGAACCCACCCCGTTTTTGCCGGCCACCGTCGCCAATCTCCGTTCCTTCGGATGGTCGGCGGCAGCTGGATTGGGTGTGGCTCTGTGCCACTGGTACCTCTACGCACGCACGCGGTACTTCCATGAAAGCGAATACAACATTCGCGTCCTGTGTAAGAACCAAGGCAAGACGGACGAGGAAACCGAGGCGGTCGTGGCCGACTACCGTGCGCAGGGCATCATCCGGCCCTGAGGTTAAAGACTTTCCCTTCTCGACTAAGTCGGGAACAGAATATCAAAAGTCGAGCTAGTTCAAGTAGCTCCTGATGATATCTGAAAAAGTCTATCCCCGAGTGTCTGTAAGGGCGAAAGTCGTCCAACATTACGATGGCAGTCGTAATGATTATCAACACGAAGTGGGGGAAAAAATCCGAAGCTCTGCCAAGCTTCGGAACCCTGTCTGCGGATTTTGTCCGCACTGATGAGTCCATTAGGACGAAACAGGAGTTCTTTAATAAAATAATTTACAGATATCCGATTGTGTTGAGACATCTCAATAGAATCGGGTATCTGTTTCTGGTGCCTTTTTTTCTGCCACTCTGTGGCCACTACCGGCGCGATGCGCCTTTCCTGGAGAGTTCCGATGCATCGTTTCATATTCCTTGTCATCTTGGCCTTGGGTTCCCTGGCCGTCACCTGGCGTGGTCGCAAGATCTCGTGGTGGGCATTTGGCATCTCGTTCGTCGTCGACTTCGTGGTGTCCTGTACTATGGAAGGGCATGATCGGCCCACCGAACAGTGGGAGATCGCCATCAGCTACGCGATGGGGGCCAGTTTCTTTGGCCAGATCTTCATGGCCATCTGGTACGCCACAATCCCGCCGACCTGTCCGCATTGCGGCCAACGTCGTTCGCCGCCGTCACAGGGGATTGATATGATCTAAGGTTTTTGGACTTTTGCCTTCCCGAGAAATCGGGAGCAGGTTGCAGACAGTTGAGCTAGTTCATTTAGCTCCTGTCTGCGCCTGAAAAAAGTCCGCTACCCTCAAGTTTCTATAATATGGAAATTTAAGGGTGGTAAATTTATCACCAATTTCTCACGGGGGCGGCGCGCAAGTGCCGCCCCCAGGAGTCTGCCGGTTTTGCCGGCACTGATGAGTCCAAGATTTATTTCGAAGGACGAAACTCAACAAAAAACCACCGATTCTCTAAGCGGCGGTTTTTTGTTTTTATTTAAATTTTTTTATATATCCAAATTGCGTACATTCTTCGCCTGAGTCTGGATAAATTTCTTACGCGGTTCTACTTCATCGCCCATGAGAATTTCAAAGGTTTCATTGGCCAGCTCCGCATCTTCGATAGTCACTTGGAGCATGGTGCGATTTTTTGGATCCATCGTAGTGTTCCAAAGTTGTTCGGGATTCATTTCACCCAAACCTTTGTAGCGCTGGATGTTTACTTTTTGTCCGCCGATTACTACCGATTCATTTTCACCGGTTTCGGGGTCAGCCTCCACTATTTCTTCTGGTTCTTTTTTCTTGGCTTTCTCTGCCGCTTTATCCGCTTTTTTGGAAGCGATATCGGCAAGAATAATTTCTTTTTCTTCATCATTAAAAGCGTACTTCATATCTTTACCCACCTTTACACTATATAGTGGTGGCTGGGCGATATAGATATGGCCGCCGGTGATGAGCTGATTGAAATGGCGATAGAAAAAGGTGAGTAGCAAAGTACGGATATGAGCGCCATCCACATCGGCATCGGTCATGAGGATCACGCGGTGATAGCGGAGTTTGGTGATATCAAATTGTTCACCAATGTTGGTGCCTAGCGCGATGATCAAAGATTTTAATTCATTGTTGCCAAGAATTTTATCAATACGGGCACGCTCGACGTTGAGCACTTTACCACGCAAAGGAAGAATCGCCTGGTATTCACGATCACGGCCTTGTTTGGCACTACCACCGGCCGAATCACCCTCTACTATATATAGTTCAGATAATTCTGCGTCGCGACTGGAGCAGTCGGCAAGTTTACCTGGGAGAGTAAAGCCTTCGAGCGCACCTTTGCGTAATATTGCATCGCGCGCGATTTTAGCCGCGTTGCGGGCGCGGCTAGCCAGCAGACATTTTCCGATAATTGCTTCGGCGTCTTTTGGATTTTCTTCGAGATAAATTGCAAACTGTTCACCCATCACAGTTTCCACCGCGGTCTTGGCTTCGGTGTTGCCAAGTTTGGATTTGGTCTGACCTTCAAATTGCGGTTCGCGTAGTTTGATAGAAATAATTACATTGAGACCTTCGCGCACATCTTCACCGGTGAGGTTGGCATCTTTTTCTTTGAGAATATTTTTGTTGCGCGCGTAAGCATTGAGACAGCGAGTGAGTGCGGTGCGGAAACCTTGGACATGCGTACCGCCATCGGGATTGTGAATATTATTGGTAAAAGCAAAAAGTGATTCGGTGTAGTCATCGCTATATTGCAAAGCGATTTCGGCTTTGACGCCCTCAGCTTCTTTTTCTACATAAAAAATATTGTCGTGTTTTATTTCTTTGTGCTGGTTGAGGTAGCGTACAAAAGAGGCAATACCACCTTCAAAGAAAAATTGGTAGCTGGTATTTGGATATGGCACGGCGCTTTTATCTTTATCTTTTTCTTCTTGGGAGCGGCGATCATGCATGGTGATTTTGATGCCTTTGGAAAGGTAAGCATACTGACGCAAATGATCTACAATAGTTTTCCAATCAAAATCAATAGTTTCAAAAATACTATTATCGGGGTGGAAAGTAATAATCGTGCCGGTGTCTTTACATTTACCTACAGCTTTTACTTTGGCCACTGGTTTACCAATTTTGTATTCTTGTACCCAAATTTGTCCTTCGCGATGTACTTCGGCGCGGGCATGAGTGGAAAGAGCGTTCACTACGGAAGCACCGACACCATGCAAACCACCAGAAATTTTATAACCACCATCACCAAATTTACCACCGGCGTGGAGGATAGTCATAACGATTTCTAGAGCGGAAATTTTTTGGGTAGGGTGGATATCAACAGGAATACCACGACCATTGTCACGGACCTCTACCATATGATCTGGCAGTAGGGTGATCGTGATCTCATTACAGTATCCGGCCATGGCTTCATCGATGGCGTTGTCGACTACTTCCCAGATCAGGTGGTGCAGACCAGTCGGACCAGTACTACCAATATACATACCCGGACGGCGGCGCACCGCTTCGAGACCTTCAAGCACAGTAATATTTTTGGCGCTATAACCAGCATCGGGAGTTCCTTGTTTTGGATCTTTAGGCATATTTTTGTTTTATTTTTATAGAATCTGAGCGCAAGAAAATTCAAACTTTTCCGGCTGATAACTAGAGAATATTTTACCACAGTTCACTTATCCCGACAAGGTTTGGAAAAAGGGCAAAAATGGGGTATAATATATGAAGCAATATGCTTAATATTTATAATCAACAAAATCCCGACCGTGAAAATGGCACCGCTCCGGCGGTAGCGCCCAAAAAAGTTCATGCTGACTTCAATAAGTATGAAGACCCAAGCGGTGAGTTTGGCGCGGTCGAGTTCAAGCGCGGACTCTGGTTCGTGAAACACAAAATTTTGTTATACAAATTAACAATCGCTTTTTTAATTGCTTGGATAATAATTTTTGGTGGGTACGCGATAATTAATTTAGCCAATTATTTGGCGTTTGGAATTTTTGCCGACCTGAATTTACAAAAGCAATTAACCAGTTTTCCAAATTACACCAATTTTCAACCAAAATACGCGCCGGCTCAACTCCAAATACAAGGAGTCAATACGCTAAATGGTAGTGTCAGTGCTTTTGATCTGGCGGCGCAGGTGTATAATCCAAACAAAAATTTTATCGTTTATTTTGATTACTATTTTGATGTTGGCGAAAATAAAACGCCGGTTCAGTCCGGGTTTTTGTTGGCTGGTGAAACCAAACCAATTGTCTATTTTGGTCTCAAGGGAGGCTATCCTGGCAATGTAAATTTGGTACTGCAAAATGTCGCTTGGAAACGCATTCGCGCGCAAGATATCAAAGACACGCTCAGTTTTCAAGCTGAAAGATTAAATTTTGTGGTAAGTAATTTTAGTTTCACTTCTCAAGCGGCGACCGATGGGGTGGGGGCCAATGTGGTAAAATTTGATCTGAAAAATGATTCGGCTTATGGCTATCGCGACGCGAATTTTGTGGTGGGGCTGATGAATGGCGGTGGCGGGCTATCGGCGGTGATGCCACTACTGCTCAAAGATTTTAAATCCGGCGAAACAAGGAGTGTTGATCTGCGTAATTTTGTTTCCAATTTACCGGTGGACAATGTGCAACTTTTTCCTTTGATTGACACCTACAATAAAGACGTGTATCTTGCTCCTAGTGAGTAGTATGTTAAATTTCTCCAAATTTTCCGCCCGCAGTTTTGATTGGCTGTTGTTTTTTTCAGCTCTGCTTTTGTGTTTGCTGGGTTTGGCGGCGGTGTATAGCGTGGGACTATCGCGTGGACCGGCCGATGCTTATTTTCGCAAACAATTAATCGCTTTGGGGATTGGATTAGTTGGATTATTTTTGGCTAGCTGGATGCAACCGAGTTTTTTTCGGTTGAGCGCAAAGCCGTTTTATTTCTTTTCTTTATTTTTGTTGGCGGCGGTGTTGGTATTTGGTACCACGATTCGCGGTACGCGCGGTTGGTTTGCTTTTGGTGGGTTTTCTTTTCAGCCGGTAGAGTTTGCCAAAGCCGCTTTGATTTTAATTTTGGGATATTCTATTTCTAATTTTGGTCGCCGGTTTGAGCGACCATTATATTTTTTTGGTACTCTGGCGATCACTCTGTGCGCTATTGGTTTGACTATGAAACAACCGGATTTGGGTTCAGCCGTATTGCTCGGGATAATTTGGTTTGCGCTAATGCTTTTGACCAAGGCGCGTCGAATATATATTTTTTCATTTGTGGGAGCGGGGATTTTGTTTTCGGTGGTGGCGTGGTTTTTTCTTTTGCATCCTTATCAGAAAGAGCGCGTACTGACTTTTGTAAATCCCAATCGTGATCCGCTTGGCGCTGGGTATAATACTACGCAAGCGATTATCGCGGTGGGATCGGGAAAATTTTTTGGTAAAGGTTTGGGTTTTGGTTCACAGAGCCAACTCAGATTTTTGCCGGAAGCGCAGACTGACTTTGTATTTTCGGTAATTGGCGAAGAGCTAGGATTCGCCGGTGTGGCCGTAATGTTAATTTTATTTGCGATTTTGTTATGGCGACTTTTGCTCCTGGCCGAAAAAACCGATGATGATTTTGCGTCGGTGGTCGTGAGCGGGATTGCGGTGTTATTTGCTTCTCAATTATTTATTAATGTGGGCGCGAATTTGGGATTGTTGCCGGTGACGGGTGTGACCTTGCCGTTGGTGAGTTATGGTGGATCTTCTTTGATTATTAATTTGGTACTGGTAGGGGTAGCTCAGAGTATGGTGGTGAGGAAATATTAATATGTCCAAATTTAAAATACAATCCAAAATGAAACCAGCCGGCGATCAGCCCAAGGCGATCGAGCAGTTGGTGGTGGGGGTGGAAAAAGGTTTTGCCAAACAGACTTTGCTTGGTGTTACCGGTTCGGGTAAAACTTTTACGGTAGCCAATGTGATTGCTCAGACACAGAAGCCGACTTTGGTGATAGCTCATAATAAAACTTTGGCCGCTCAGCTGTGCAATGAATTTCGTGAATTATTTCCGGATAACGCGGTGGAATATTTTGTTTCTTTTTATGATTATTATCAGCCGGAGGCGTATATGCCGCATACCGATACCTATATTGAAAAAGAAGCGGTGATTAATGAAGAGATTGATCGTTTGCGTCACGCTTGTACGCAGGCGCTGTTGTCGCGTAAGGATGTAATAATTGTTTCTTCGGTATCGGCAATTTATAATTTGGGTTCGCCCAAAGAATATGAGCGTACCGTTTTGCATCTGCGGGTGGGTGATGAATTGGATCGTCGTCAGATGATGGAAAAATTAATCGAGATGCAATTTGAACGCACTAATAGTGATCTCAAGCGCGGTCTATTTCGTATGACCGGGCAAGTTTTTGAGATTGTGCCGGTGAATGAAGAAA
>CALRGC010000002.1:0-21391 GCA_943357105.1 Candidatus Magasanikiibacteriota bacterium
TTAAAAATTCAATCAAACACCGATCTACGCCAATGGCTACTACACGAACGCGGTATTGCCACTTTGTCCGGTAGTGATTTTGGCGAGATGGGCCAGGGCTATATGCGCTTTTCCTATGCCGAGGATAGAAATAATCATGTTATCCCAGGAGCCGCCCATCTGCTAAAAGTAATAATTGAGCTGATAGAAAAATCCGGATTAAATCCCCCACTGACAAATCAACAAGTTGACGAAAAGATAAAACAGTTGGGGGGAAAATTTTTTTCTTAAAAATCATAACCTAAAATCCCTGAACAAAACAGGGATTTTTTATTTTACCAAATTAAAAAATTGCCGTTATAATTGACTTTTTACCAAAAATAATGTATATACAATGCATCAGCTGAATCGTTCGGCTGTGTCAACCAAGAGGCAAACATGCATACTTTCCATGGCACCTTCCCGACCGAACCTGGCGTCGGCATCTTCGTCCCCAGCACGGCCATCCGCCGCACGAGCATCAACATCTCGAAACACCCCCATACGCCCTTCTTCTATCTGCTCAGCCGCAAGGACAGTGCTGGCTTGCGCTACTTCCTGCAAAACGAGCACCAGCGTGGCAAGGATGAGTTCCGGGGTGGCTTCAATCTGTTCGTGCCCGCCAGCACCAAGCCCGGCGATCTGCTGGTGATCCAGTGGGTGGAATCCAACTGCGCCTGCGCGCGGTTGGCAACGGCGGCCGAGATCGAGGACACCAAGTCCAAATCCGAGCCGGATCCCGAGCAGACCACCAAGCAGAAAGATCCGTTCGGCGCCATCCGCTGGTAGACCGGCCAACCCGACGCAAGTCTGGCGTTGGAAGGTCGCGGTCCGCCGAGATCTCCCAATGCTAAATCTTTATCAAATTAATTGGTAGAAATTTAGCAGGAGATCTCGATAAATGGGCAAAATTATAAAAATGTCTTACCTTTGGTAGGACATTTTTTATTGCTTGTAAAATGCCAATTTTTCTGATAAAATAGATATGATTTATGAATACCGATATTATCCAAAATATCCTTTCTTTGGGTATTGACTACAAAGGCCTATCTTCTCAAGAATACGAAATCGCTTTGAATCAATACGGGCTAAATTCCCGCCCGACTCAAAAGAAACCAGGAGCAATAAAACGCCTCTTAAAAATCATCTCTGAGCCGATGATTTTGCTGTTGTTTGTGGCCGCTTTGGCTTATCTGTTTTTGGGCGATCATCTTGACACCATCATCTTGCTGATTTCCATAATTCCAATTTTAATCATGGAATTTATCCAAGAAAGACGCACCGACAAAGCCATCGAAGCGCTAGATAAAATTGTGGTGGATTTTTGTCGGGTATTTCGCGATGAAAAAATTCAAAAAACCGAAATTAAATATTTGGTTCCTGGTGATCTGGTTTATTTAAACGCCGGCGACAAAACTCCGGCCGATGGCGTGCTGATAAATTCTTTTGGTTTATTGGTGGACGAATCGATGCTTACCGGTGAATCAATCGTAGTCTCCAAAAACGCCACTGAAAACGTAAAAAAAATTACTGATGAAAATAAACTTTTCCAAGGCACTTTGATCGCTCAGGGCGAAGGTTATCTTTTGGTCACCGACACCGGCGCCAGCACCGCTTATGGCAAGCTAGGAAATTTATTGGAAAAAATAGAACGCCTGGATACTCCTTTGCAAAAAAGTATCCGTAAATTGGTAAAAGGTGTGGCCATGGTGGCGATAGCGACCTCTTTGATAGTCGGCCTACTCATTGCTCTAAAAACTTCGTGGATTAATGGTGTCCTTGGCGCCACTACCTTGGCTATCGCTCTAATACCTGAAGAATTTCCAATTGTTTTTAGTGTCTTTTTGATTATGGGAGTTTGGCGCATGACCAAACAAAAAGCCCTAATTCGCGAAATGGCGATGGTGGAAACTCTGGGCTCCACTACCGTAATTTGTACCGACAAAACCGGCACTTTGACTGAGGGCAAAATGGCGCTGGAAGAAATTTTTTATCAAAATAAAAGCTACAGCAAAAAAGATTTTAAAAATAATCAAGAAATTCTAAAATCACTGATGAAGACAGTTTTGTTAGCATTGGAGCAGGTGGCGGCCGACCCGATAGAAGTCGAAGCACAAAGCTTTGCCGAAAGTCTTGGGATTGATACGGCTAAATATTTTAAAGAACACCGTTTGCTTGAAGATCAACCCTTTGAATCAAAAAGTAAGATGTTGCATCATTTATTTAGAGACGAACAGATGATCTCTACCCAATATAGTGCCGGCGCTCCTGAATCGGTTATTGCAGTTTGTAAATTATCCGAGATCGAAAAAAATAATATTCACAAAAAATACGAAGAATTATCTGGAAATGGTTATCGCGTAATAGCGGTAGCGCGAAAAAATCTTGAAACAAAAATAGAGATTGAAAAATACGACTTGGAATTTGTGGCGCTTTTGGCGATGAGTGATCCGCCGCGTAATAATATTAATGCCGCCATTAATACCTGTCAAAAAGCCGGTATCCGCGTAATTATGATCACCGGTGACAATCACCTCACCGCCCATAACATTGCAGAGTCAATTGGATTAAAACATAACGAAAGAATTATTCAGGGACACGAGCTGGAAAATATTGCCGATGAAAAATTTTCCGAAATTGTCCGCGCCCATGATATTTTTACGCGCGTCAAACCGGAACAAAAATTCCAAATCGTGGAAGCGCTACAAAAACAAGGCGAAGTAGTCGCCATGACCGGAGACGGTGTCAACGACGCGCCGGCGCTCAAAAAAGCCAACATCGGCATCGCGATGGGCGAACATGGCACCGAAGTCGCGCGCGCCGCCGCCGGTATAGTTTTGCTCGACGATAATTTTCAAACTATTGTGAGCGCCATTGCCGAAGGTCGCCGCATTTACGATAATCTCCGCCAAGCTTTTGTTTTTTTATTTTCTTTTCATATTCCAATAGTCGGCATGGCCATACTACCTCTGCTACTTGGCGAACCGTTGGTGTTCTTCCCTATCAATGTGGTATTTCTGGAGTTATTTTGTGATCCGGCCTCAGTGATTGGATTTGAACGCGATCAAGCTCGTCAAGGATTGATGAATGAAAAGCCCAGACCAACCAATGAACCTCTGATCAATCCAAAATTATTTAAAAAAATCATGATTCAAGGCTTGTCTATTTTGGCCGTTTCAGCCGGTTTTTATTGTTACTTTGCTTTTTATGCTCAGGACATCGCTATGGCCAGAACTTTCACTTTTGCTTCACTGACTATTACTCAAGTCACCTTACTAATGGTCACCCGGGAATGGGAACAGATAAAACAAAATTTTATGCTCATGACTATCTGGATGCTGACCACTTTATCTCTAACACTTATTATGTCCATACCATCACTGAGAGAAATTTTCCACTTGGTCAAATTAAACTCCAACCAATTTTTATCTTTAATCACCATCTCCATATCCGCCATGATTATCACCGGATTGGTTACCAAAAATAAAAAAATATGACCGAAGCACTAGAAGAAATTTTAAAAAAGGAGCCGGCTTTTCGTCACCAGCAAATTTATCTGGCTTGGTTTGATAAAAAAATAAATTCGTTTGATGAGATCACCACTCTATCCAAAGATCTGCGCGCCAAACTAAAAAATATTCCTTGGATGACGGTCAAAGAAAAAGTTTTACAGCAGAGCAAAATTGACGGCACTCGCAAAGCCTTGCTGGAATTTGCCGACGGCAAAGTAGTGGAGAGCGTACTGATGCCGCGCGTGAGCAAAAAAATGATCCCTGGAGACCGCCCGCGCTATACTATCTGTGTATCTTCTCAAGTCGGCTGTCCCATGGCCTGCACCTTTTGCGCCACCGGCAAACTTGGTTTTGGTCGCAATCTCACCTATCGCGAAATTGTCGATCAGATGCGCTATTGGCAAAAAATATTGTGGGAGAAAAACGAAGGCGAAGTCGACAATATTGTTTTTATGGGACAAGGTGAACCGCTACTGAATTATAACAACGTAAAATTAGCGTTAAATATTTTAATCAAAGGCGCCAAGATGGGGCCGCGCAAAATTACCGTATCCACGGTTGGTCTGGCCGAAACTATGAACAAAATGGTGGACGACAAAAATTTTCCACCAATTCGCTTCGCGCTTTCACTCCATAGCGCTATAAATGAAAATCGAACTTCGATAATGCCGTCCAACCGCAGTGACTTTTTGGAATTTTTGGTGGACTGGTCCAAACGCTATCACAAAGCTTTCCCTAGTCGCACTCACTTTATTGGCATTGAATATATTATGCTCGGTGGGGTCAACGATTTTCCAAAAAATCTCGACGCTCTGATAAAATTAGTTCACAAAATGGGTTCCGTGCGCGTCAATCTTATCCCCTATAATCCCGGCAGTAGTAGCGATTCCTTTGGCACTACCCCAATGGAAACTATAAAACATTGGCAACAAAAAATGAACGACAAAGATATTGTCTGCACGGTGCGTCGTTCTCAAGGGCTTGACATTGCCGCCGCCTGCGGACAACTTGCTAATAAAGAAAAAATGTAATATGCCTAAAAAAAATATCTTAGTCACTGTTTTGGGTGCTGGCAATATGGGTACAGCTTTGGCGAACATTATTGCCAACAATGGTTTTGTCGTAAAATTATGGAACTATGAAGGTGATTTAGAACCACTGGAACAAATTAAAAAAACCCGAGAAAATAAAAAATATTTACCGGGAATAAAATTATCCAATAATATAGAAATAGAAAAAAATCTGTCGGCTGCGGTAAATGACAGCTCTGTTATATTTTTTGCGGTACCCAGCGCCTTTGTCGGCAATTTAACAAAAAAAGTTTCTACCCAACTTACTAAAAAAACTGTTTGTGTAAATGTTTCAAAAGGATTGGATGAAAAAAATTTACTAACAATATCGGAAGTGATGTCCAGGAATCTTCCAGCCCATTCTCAAAAAAATATTACGGTTATTTCTGGTCCGGCGGTGGCCACCGATATGGCCAAAAATTATTTTACCGCGATGAATATCGCTGGAGAAAAATTGGCCATCAAATTAACTAAAAAAGTTTTAGAAAATGACAATTTACGTCTAATAAAAAATGAGGATACGATCGGCACCGAAATTGCCGGCTCACTAAAAAATGTTTATACCATCGCTATTGGGCTTTGCGATTGCTATGGCTATCCGATGAATACCAAAGCCGCTCTTTTTGTTTCAGCCATCAAAGAAATGTCTTTACTAATTAAAAAAATGGGTGGCCATAAAAATACCGCCTTTGATCTGGCTGGACTTGGCGATTTGGTAGGTACAGCCATGTCGGAGAAATCGCGCAATCGTCGTTTCGGAGTTTGTTTGCCAAAATATTTAAACAAAGATAAAGCCACTAAGGCAGTAGGCCAAACCGTGGAAGGCGTAGAAACCTCCAAAACAATGTTAGCTTTGGCCAAAAAATATAAAGTAAAAATGCCACTGGCTAAAACTATTTATGATATTATCTGGATGAAAAATGATCCTGATCTAGCTTTAAAAAAATTCTTAAAAAATATCAGCTAACATGATCCATAAAGAAAAAACTGACAATCGTTTGCGCTTTATCGCCATTTTTTTTCTGGTGGTAGCTTTGGTAATAATTACCAAATTATTTTTGTTGCAAGTAATTCAATATAACTACTATCACACGCTCGCGCTCAACAGTCATGAAATTTATAAACAGCTCCACCCCAAACGCGGTGAAATTTTTTTTCAAGATACGCGCACCAAAACACTTTTTCCAGCGGCGATTAATCGTCAATATTTTTTAATCTATGCCGTACCCAAAGATATTAAACCGGAAGAAGTCTCAAGTACGGTAGAAAAACTAGTTCAAATTCTCGCTTTACCGGAAACCGATCGTGAAATTTTAAATAAAAAATTATCCAAGAGTAATGATCTCTACGAACCGGTCGCCAAAAAAATTGATAGTGATACTTACGAAAAATTAAAAGCGGAAAAATTGCCGGGCATTTATGCCAACGAACAGGAGTATCGCTATTACCCCGAACAAAATTTAGCCGGACCAATTTTGGGTTTTTGTCGGCTGGACGATACCGGCAATGAACAAATTGGTAGCTATGGCACCGAAGGCTATTGGAATAAAATTTTATCCGGCCGTAAAGGTTTCGCGATTGGCGAACGCGGTGCTCTAGGAAGTTTAGTAGCGATGTCCAGCCACTCTCAAGTAGACGCTCAAGATGGCGCCGATCTGATTCTAACTATTGATCGCAGTTTGGAATACAAAGCTTGCTCACTTTTACAAAAAGGTCTTGATGAATACCAAGCCAAAAGCGCTTCACTCGTGATGATGAATCCAAAAACCGGCGCCGTGCTCGCAATGTGTAGTTTACCGGATTTTAATCCTAATGATTATTCTCAAGTAAAAGATATTCGTCAATATAATAATACCGCGATTTTCACCGCCTACGAACCAGGTTCGGTTTTTAAACCTATAGCGATGTCCTCTGGTGTAGATTTGGGGCTGGTGTCACCCAACACTACTTTCGTGGATCCGTGCGTGCGTGTGTTCAACGGCTTCCCTATTCACAACGCCATGAACAAATGTTACGGCACGCAAACTATGACTCAAGTTTTGGAAAATTCTATTAATACCGGCATGATGTTTGTGGCCGATAAACTTGGTCATGAACGACTGTCGGATTATGTAAAAAAATACGGGTTTGGACAAAAAACCGGCATTGAACTTTCTCCAGAATCTGGTGCCGACGTTTCTTCCTTAGATAAAAAAGGACAAATTTTTGCGGCAGTCGGATCGTTTGGTCAAGGACTTACTGCCACACCACTACAACTGGCCACCGCTTATTCGGCCATTGCCAATCAAGGTATCTTGCCAAAACCATATATAGTTTCCGAAGTCCGCTATCCTGATGGAAAAAAAGAAATTACCACCACACAAGATTCTTCTCCGGTAATTTCCGCGCGTACCGCCAAATTACTTAGTGGTATGCTCGTGTCGGTAGTCGACAACCATTACCATGCCGCTAAAATTCCCGGTTATTATGTGGCCGGAAAAACCGGCACCGCTCAAATCGCGGAAGCTGGAAAATATAGTATTGACCGTACCAATCACACTTTTGCCGGTTTTGCGCCCGCCACTAACCCACAATTTGTTTTAGTGGTAAAATATGAAGAGCCACAGCGCAAGTGGGCGGAACAAACGGCTTTGCCAATTTTCCATGATTTATTAACTTTTGCACTACAATACTACGCGGTGCCTAATGACCGATAATTATGCTAAAAAACATTTTAAACTTGATACTCCGCTCGCTCTCGAAAAAAATAATCCAAAAATATCATCCGGACGTGATTGGAATTACCGGCTCAGTGGGAAAAACTTCTTCCAAGGAAGCTATTTATTTGGTTTTAAAAACCAAATTTAATGTTCGCAAAAGTTTTAAAAATTATAATAATGAAGTTGGTATACCGCTCGCGATTATCGGCGTAGAAAAATCTCCAAACCGTTCGCTACTGGGTTGGTGCGGAGTGATTTTAAAAGCGACAAAATTATTATTTATTAATGACAAAAATTATCCGGAAATTTTGGTGCTGGAAATGGGCGCGGACAAACCGGGCGATATCAGCTATCTTACCGATATTGCTCCTTGCAAAGTGGGTGTACTCACCTATATTTCTCACGCTCATACCGAAGCTTTCAAAACTATTAAAAAAATCGCTCAAGAAAAACGCGTAATTATTTCTCACTTACAGCGTGACGGCTTTGCGGTTTTAAATTTTGATAATGAATTGGTGATGCAAAACGCCAATATGACTAAAGCCGAAGTGGTAACTTTTGGTTTCAAAACCGGCGCTGATCTCCAAGCGACTGACATCAATATTATTTTAAATGAAAAAACTGCTTGGCCGTCTGGTTTAAATTTTAAATTGAATTATGAAGGCAATATTGTGCCGGTATTTTTATCCGGAGCAGTCGCAACTCACCTCATTCCTTCCGCCTTGTCGGCTATCGCCGTTGGACATATTTTGGGCATCAATGTGGTAGAGAGCGCGAATGCTTTGCGCGCGCTTGAACCATTGGCCGGGCATATGCGCATTATTGACGGCATAAAAAATACTCTACTAATAGATGATACTTACAATTCCAGCCCTGAACCCGTAAAATTTGCTTTGAATACTTTATCAAAAATTATTCCTCAAAATAATGGTAAGCGCATCGCGGTATTGGCGGATATGTTGGAACTTGGACCAGAGACAGAAAATTCCCACCGTGAAGTTGGTTTGAAA
Source organism: Candidatus Magasanikiibacteriota bacterium (assembly GCA_943357105.1). Lineage (GTDB taxonomy): Bacteria > Patescibacteriota > Patescibacteriia > Magasanikbacterales > GWA2-37-8 > CAIOJG01. The sequence goes on from CALRGC010000002.1 coordinate 8,310, forward strand.
ACCGCGGAACTAGGAATAGACTTTCTCATTACCGTGGGTGAAGCCAGCAAGCACACGGCCGCGGCCGCGCGTGAAGCCGGAATGGATGATAATCAAATTGCTTCTTTTGCCAACAGTGAGCTGGCCGGAAAATTTCTCCAAGAAAAATTACATGAAGGTGATGTAGTGCTGGTAAAAGGATCGCAAAGTATGCGGATGGAAAAAATCGTCAAAGAAGTGATGGCCGAACCACTATCCGCTCCCCAATTATTGGTGCGCCAAACGGCGGAATGGGTAGACTAAATTTATTTTGATAAACTTGATTTTTCCTTGAATTTAAGCTAAAATGAACCAATGTCTATCAGTCTTTTAGAAACTTCATTGCTGTTTTTTATCGGTGCCTGTGCGCTCTCTTTTTTATTAGCGCCAATTTTTACCAAACTACTCTACAAATTTAAAATTACCAGACGCAATGAATACGACTTTACGCTCTATGGCGATCGTCAAATAAAAGTCGGCACACCCATAATGGGCGGATTGCTGGTGATAATTGTAGTCACCGCCATTACGATGATTTTTAATTGGAGTCGTAAATATACTTATGTGCCAATGGGGGTGATGGGAATAGCAGCAATTCTTGGCGCGGCCGACGACCTACTCAATACTTTTGGCACCAAACGCCATGTGCGCACTCTACGACAGACCCTTACATTGATAAAAGTTCATCGTCATTGGTATGCTAGATTGTGGCACATAATCACTCTGCCTTGGGCAGTATTCAAAAGATTTGCGCATATGCTTGGCTCACATCCGGGCCGCGGCATTCAGGTGCACGAAAAATTATTACTACAATTTGTGGCCGGCGCGGTAGCGGCTTGGTGGGTATATACCAAATTGGACAATCACTGGCACACGATGGCAGTGCCATTTGACGGACGACTAGATGTTGGCTGGATGATTATTCCGTTGATTATTTTCTTTGTGATGTTTACCGCCAATGCCGTGAATATTGCCGACGGGCTTGACGGTCTGGCTGGTGGCGCATTGATTATCACTTTTGTGGGTTTGACGATAGTGAGCTGGATTGAAGGTCGTACCGCTTTTGCGCCACTCAATGCCACGGTGGCTGGCGCTTTGCTGGCCTATACTTATTTCAATGTGAAACCGGCACGATTTCAAATGGGTGATGTGGGGTCACTCGGCCTGGGAGCACTGTTGGCTATCAATATGATCGCGATTGATAAAACTTTATTTATTCCGTTTTTTGGTTTTATTTTTTATCTCGAAACCGCCGTGGTAATTTTACAAATATTATCTCGCCGCTTACTGGGCAGACGATTATTTAAAATGGCACCACTACATCATCATTTTGAATTTAAAGGTTGGAACGAAGAAAAAATCGTGATGCGTTTTTGGATCATTCACGCTTTTATGGTGATTGTGGGTATTTGGGCGGTGTTCTACTAAATATGTACTTGAGCTGGAATAAAAAAACTATTACCGATTTTTCCGATAAAAATATCGACTCTCTATACAATGAGGGATTTTTGTTTACCCGCACGGGGCGAGGCGAAATGTATCAAACTCGTAGTCTGCGAATTGATCTGAAAAAATTTAAATTAAACAGTGAAAATCGCCGGGTGCTCAAACATACCGAAAATATAAAATTAGAGGTCGCTTCTATCCCCTATGCTGATTACGATTGGGGCATTCACAAGCTCGGCAAAGATTTTTATGCCACCAAATTTGGCGAAAAAACTTTTTCCGCACAAAAGATAAGAGAATTAATTACCGACAAAGATAAAAGTAATTTTAATAAGTTGTTGGTTTATAAAAAAGATACCGGCGCTATAGGCTACTGTATTGGGCATGAGACCAATGAACTGCTACACTACTGCTACCCATTTTATAATCTAAATTCCGATATAAAAAATCTTGGATTAGGCATGATGATTAAAGCGATTGTGTCGGCACAAGAAGATAATAAAAAATATATTTATTTAGGTTCTGCTTCTCGCCCAACTGATACATATAAATTACACTTCGAAGGTATTGAGTGGTTTGATGGAAAAATATGGCAAACTGACTTGAAAAAAATAAAAAATGAAATAATATGAAATCTATAAAAATTTTAAATAAGCTACTGATAATATGGGGAGCAGGCACAATTATTGCATTTATAATTACTTTCATACTTATTTTTTCATTTGCAAAAACAATTTCTAGCAGACAAAACGACGTGGATACTAGGTATGGCGAATACCAGTGCGGCGATAACTGGCATGGACACATAAACCAATGCTCATTTGACGAATCTTTCAAAGAAAATATCAACGATGCTGTATTAATAGGAATTCCAATTATACTGACAATAACAGTAGCTTTTGGCATCGTTATTTACTACTCTATATTTACTTACAAAAAAAGAAATTAAATAGTATGACTTTGAATAAAAAAGCAACCAAAAAAACTTTAATAACAATCTTAAAAATATTGGCGGTTTTTATCATTGCGAATGTTATTTTAAGTTTTACACAGATATTATCTGCACAAAAACATTCGCGTTATTATATTGATAGAGGCATGTCACCTGTTTATCACTGGCCGACTGTTTCCGAGATATTTTTAACTCCTATCGTGATGATTACCGCACCACTAGGTTGGATTGTAATTTATTCTGGTCTGCCCTTCATTATATCGGGACCTATTTGTTTATTAATAATTTCTATTCCATTTATTTTTACAATTATTATTTACAAAAATAACCATAAACAAGTAACTTCAGCCAAGAAACTATGAATAAACACATCCACTTTATCGGAATCTGCGGAGTTGGGATGAGCGCCTTGGCGATTTTATGGCAAAAAAAAGGTTGGAAAGTGACAGGCTCTGATGTTGGTTTTTATCCCCCGGTGTCCACTCACCTCACCGAACACCAAATCTCCTATTACCCCGGTTGGCATGTAGAAAAAATGGGCACGCCGGATTTGGTAGTGGTGGGCAATGTGGCTGGGAGTAATAATCCGGAATTGCAACATGTTTTACAAAATAAAATTCCTCATGTTTCTTATCCGGAATTAATCGCTCAAAATCTGATAAAAGAAAAATCTATCGTCTGCGCTGGCACTTATGGCAAAACTACCACCACCGCCATGTTGGCCTTTGTGCTCAAAGAGGTCAATTTGGATCCGGCCTATATGTTTGGTGGCATTTCGGCTTCATTACCTCTGAGTGCCGACGATCTTGGCGGCGATTATAGCGTGATTGAGGGCGACGAATACAAAACCAGTCGTGATGATTTAAAAGCTAAATTTTTTTCTTATCGCCCTACTCACTTATTGCTTACCGGCATCAAATGGGATCACGCTGATGTTTATCCAACCGAAGAATCATACTTGGAAGCTTTCAAAAAATTGGTGGCTATGGTCCCAAAAGATGGTTTGATCGTCGCCAATATTGATGAAGAAAATATTAAAAAAATAATTCCGGCGGCCAAAGCACCGGTAATCACCTATGGTTACCGCCACAGCAACTATATCTACGATGATATTTACCAGACAAAAAATGGTGTAGAATTTACTATTGAAAATTTTGGTAAAGCTTATAATCTGTCTTCATCAAAGCTCGGAGATTTTACGGCTAAAAATATTTGCGGTGTTTTTATTATGGCCACAGAGCTGGGTGTCGAGCCAACCAGAATTATTGAAGCGATAAAAAAATTCCAAGGCATAAAGCGCCGTCTCGAAAAACGCGGTACCACCGTGAATGGCGCCGATATCTATGATGATATCGCCCACTCACCCGCCAAAGCGGAGGCGATTTTAAATAATCTCAAAAATATTTATCCCGGAAAAATTTACACTATTTTTGAACCAAATACCGGCAATCGCCAGAGCGAAGCATTTCCGGAATACGATAATCATTTTAGCAACGCCGACGAAGTACTTATCCCCCGCCTTACTACCGTAAAAACTCCCGGCAGTGTGGATGGACAAAAACTGACTGAAATAATTTCAAAAACCCATTCTCATGCCCGCTATATAGAAAATGACGATGATCTGGTAAACTATCTAAAGACAGCTCCACTATCAAATGACGCGATTGTTTTCATGGGTAGTCATAGTTTTCGTGGGATGATTGAAAGTGTGTTAAAATAATTTCTATGAAATTACCAAAAAAAGCCAAAAAAGTATTCACCGGAAAAATTTTCGACATCTACCAATGGCCACAAAAAATGTATGACGGCTCCACCGCCACTTTTGAGATGATCAGTCGTGTAGATACGGTACAGATAATTGCTACCAAAGGAAACAAGATAATAATGGGCAATGAATCTCAGCCCGGCATGAAACGCGGATTATCTTTACTTGGTGGCCGTTGTGAAAAAAATGAACCAGAATTAAAAGCCGCCAAACGAGAACTAAAAGAAGAATCCGGATTGGCGAGCAAAGATTGGAAATTAATCCACCGCCACCACCCGCTAGTGAAAATGGATTGGGAAATGTTTTTATATGTCGCGCGCGATTGTGAAACCGTCGCCAAGCCAACATTGGATAGCGGTGAAAAAATTGATCTAGTCGAAGTATCGTTTGAAGAATTTGTGGATTTCTTTACTTCCGATTGGAGGCGCAGTTGGCTTTCTTATTATCTTTGCAAATTAAAAGCCGAGAAAAATCTCGGCTCGTTTAAAAAACTTTTGTTTAAAAAATAACTACTTGCCTTCGTCCACAATTTCTACCTGTACCTGATCACCGTCCATATTATTCACTTCCAGGGTGATACCACACATTTCGCACTCTACCACATGACCAACTTCCAGATCCGGATAAGAAACCAGATCAATTTGATTCTTACATTCTGGGCAAACTAGTAACATAAAGATAGTATTAATAGATAATAGAAACGAAGATAATCATACCATAAAATTAGCCTTTTGGCAAGTATGCTCACTCCTCAAACCAAACATCCTAAATTAGCCAAAGCTATCGGCCTGACAGCGCCGTTATATTTTAAGCGTGAAGATCTGCATCCACTACTGTCGCACAAAGGCCGCTCACTGCCCTTAATGATAGATCACCATATTAAAAATGGAGTAAATAATTTTGTGGTTTCCTCTTCCGGCAACGCCGCGATTGCCAGCGCGCTCTATATTAAAAAATTAAATCACAAACGCCAAGATAAATTGTCTTTGCAAATTTTTGTGGGTGAAAAAATTGATTCTGCCAAATTAAAAAAAATACAGAAATTGATTGATAAAAATATTACTCTACTGCAAACCAAAAATCCCAAACAATCCGCTTTTCAATTACAAAAAAATAATCAAGCGATCTGGCTACGCCAATCTACCGATGATACCGCTCTATTGGGATATGCCGAATTAGCCAAAGAATTATCCAAAATAAAAAACCTGTCGGCGGTGTTTGTTCCCACATCTTCCGGTACTACCGCCCTGGGTTTAGCACAAGAATTTAAAAAATTAAAACTCAAAGCCCAAATACATATTGTGCAAACTTTGGCCGTGCATCCAATAGCCGAAAAATTTTCGTCAATGCGCAGTTGTTGTGTTGAAAAAGAATCTTTGGCCTCAGCTATAGTAGATAAAATCGCACTAAGAAAATTGCCGCTCCTCAAAGCGATAAAAGAAAACCGAGGATATGGTTGGGTAGCGTCAAACCAACAAATAGAATTGGCGATAAAATTAGTGGCCAAGACAGAAAAAATAAAACTCTCGCCTAATAGCGCCTTGGCAATAATTGGATTACAACAAGCTATTCGAAATAATTGGAAATTTAGTGGGCCAGTGGTCTGCCTCATCACCGGACAATAATCAAAAATAAAAAATCCACGATTAACGTGGATTTTTTATTCTGCTTAATAAACAAAATTTATTGACTAAGCAGGTGGTGCCGACTGAGTCGGCACACCCTTTTGGGGATTTTTTCGTCCTCATCGAATCACCAGCTTCAAAAAACAAGCTGTGCTGACTACTGATGTCCCGAAAGGGAACGGACTACTTGGGCGAACGCTGTTGCTCCTGGACCGCATCACGAAGTTCTTGGATGCGTTTTTCCAGCTTGCCTACCCTGTTGGTTGTCTGGCGCATTTTGGCCGCGATCTTGTTAACATCTTCCTTTTCGGCCTTGGCCATCAGCCGGGTGGCAATGTCGCTGATCTGTTGATCCTGAGTACCATCCCTGGCACGCAACTCAGCGACCAGTCGATCGACGACGCTCATCTCGGCCTTGGTCTCGATGGTCTTGAGCTGGTTCTCGACCTCAGCCTTGTTGGCCTTGGTCTCGAGCGCATTCTTGACTTCGACCCGATCAGCCTTCACTTCCACCTGGTTCTTGGTCGCACGCGCCTCTGCCTTGGCCGAAGACGCATCCGAAAAAGCGCTCCAGCCAGCGAAGTTGCCGAGCAGGCCGAAGGCGAGTCCGAGCACGGCCAACACCAGGGCGGCATTGACCAGCTTGTGGCTTTTCTTCGGAGACTCGGACTCGGCGGCTTCACGGACCACTTCGAGCACGTCGGCCTTGAAGTGCTTCTGCATCTTGCCCTGAGCATCCGAGACGTCAGTGGAAACCTTGGTCAAACGATCCACTTCGCGGCGCTCCGCCATGAGTGCATCGAAAAAGTCCTTGGTCGTCGGATTCTGGTTCTCATCCAACCGACGGCGCACTTCGCCGAGGTCGATGATCTGACCTTTATCGTCGGGATTGCCGACGACGTACTGACCGGTCCGCTCGTGACGATGGGCGGTAGCGGGGGAGGTGTTGGTATCAGCCATGGCAGTTCTCCTACCTACTCTTCGTAGGCGTCTCGTGTCTCTTGTGCATGTTGGCGAACCTACGCCACCACACATTCGAGAAAATTGGCACGATAATTATAGATTAATATCTTAACCCAAAATCATCGCGCCAATTTTTTTTAAAAGAACGAACTAGTTCATCATTAAACCAAAAAGATAGTATTTTGTCAATACATAAATTTTCTATTCTCCCACTACCAATATCTCCGATATTCCATCAAAATTAATATCCGAAGCCGAGATATTTAGATCCGATCCAACCAATGTGCCGCTTACCGTAAATTCGGATAATTTTCTACCTTTAACATCAAAGACTCTAACAATATTTTTATTGCCGATCTTTCCCATGGCCACAATTTCCGATTTACCATCAACTCCAAAATTGCCTACCGCCACTTTTACCGCGCCAAAATATTTTCCACCAAAAGGCCAAAATTTATATTTTACTTTATTTCCCAAAGTATCATATACCAAAACCGTACCGACTTGTTTGCCACCAGAACCAAAAACCATCTGCCAATTATTTAGATCGTCAAAATGTCCAAGTCCGCCGTAAAAACCATTTTTATATTTTTGACCAAAAGGAAAAAACTCATCTTTGATAACACCACCATGATAATTATATAAAATAGCGCTATTGCCGACGGCTGGAGTCACTAAGATTTGATTTTCTTCTAAATTGCTTTGCCCTACAGCAAAACGTAAATCCGCATTATAATTTCCATTATATGGATAATCATCAAACCAAATTTGATTGGCACTATTAAAAATTTGCAAACGCCCACTACCGGAAACTATTTTTTCTATAGCGCCATCGTGGTTGAGATCACCACGAAAAACTATGGCGCCACCCGCCACACCATCTTCAAAAGCAAAAAAACCATTTTTGGCACGATTGCCTTGTTTATCAAAAAATCTTACAAAGCTACCATTTTTAAAAGAAATATTTTGCAAAGTTTGCGCTGTTTTCAACATTATCAAACCATCGCGCGCGGGAATAGTGACATTTGATATAATTTCACCGTTATTTATTAGTGGATCTTGTTGACCAATAATTTTTTCATAATCATTGCCAAGATCAATCGTTTGACTATTAACACTAGGATTCACCAAAGCCAAACCGTGTTCATAATCCCGACGCCAGATATCACTGACATTGAATTGCACTTGACCGGTTTGCGATATTGGAGCCGTTATAGAATTGCCCAAATTTACGCCATATTCATCATACCACCAAATCTGATTATGATCCTTGTCGCCATAATCAAAACTAAAATAAACATCATCAAATAGTAAACTGCTAGCCAAACCAAAACGCATTCGGCGATAATCTTTTTGATTACCGGTATTGGCCGTGTTGGCATTAAAAACATAAATTTGTGGCTTGGCATTGAGCGACTGATTACGTTTGAGCCCGGTCATAATCCCGCTCCAACTGCCGCCGGCTTCCCAAGGAGTCGGAAAATTTTCATACATTCGACCGTTGGCAAAACTTTGCATGGCGGGAATGGAGTTACCATTCATCATAATATATTTTACTCCCAGGCGTTGCTGACTGGCACTAAGCAAATAACTCATCCTACTCACCCACTGCGCGTTGGCCCAAGTTGGTTCGTCGCGCACACTATCGCGATTAAGATCAATATCACCGTGATTTCTATCGGCAATACTATCATAAAACATATCATAAAATATTCCATCCCAAAGTCCTTGCGACAAAATATTATTTTGGACATAGTTAATCAGATAATCGGACCAACCTTGGCTGAGATCGGTATTGTGTAGGCGCGGCCAATCGGAAATTTTATTTCCCGCGGTATCGCGGAGCCACCAATTATCATTCATCTGAAAATTTCCGTAGAGAGTATTAGCCGGATATTCTTTCCAAGAATCATTGGTGCTTTGTGACGGCACATAGGCCAAAAGAATAATTTTAGGATTCAATTCACGGATTTTTTGCAAAACCGATTTACGCACCACTCCTTGTTCGGCGGAAACTATTAGCAGATCAAACTTAGCCAGCCTGGCAATGGAATCACTGTCTTGAGGCAAAGTACCCAAAATATAATTGGCCAAAATCGGAGCGCTGTAAGCGTAAAAATTAAAATAACAAAAAATAGAGACAAAAAGCCCTAGGAATATGGCAACAATCGATCTATAAAATGTTAGTTTGTTTTTCATCTTTATAAACCTTCAACAATCTATCCAAATATACTTCCGGACTATTGCTTTGTTTCGCCTCGGATTGCAACTGTCGCCCCATCTGAGATAATTTTTCAGCGTCGGCTTCAAACCAAATTTTTATTTTTTGCGCCAATTCCGAAACATCTTTTGGTTTAACCAAAAGTTCCTGCGGCAAAATTTCCGAAATTCCACCCATCGCAAACGCGATTACTACTTTGCTATGCGCTTTGGCTTCTACCACACTCATCGGCGCGTTTTCGTGCCAGACCGACGGCACTACCAGCAGACGCGAATTCAAAATAAAATTCTGCAAATCTTGACCATTTTTTTGACCCACCAATTCCACATTAGTAATTTTATTTTTTTCAATTAACTCCAAGAGATGCTTTTGACTTGGGCCAGATCCGGCAATTTTAAAATTAATTTTTGGTAACAACTCGGCCGCTTGTAATAAATACTCAACACCCTTTTCCGGTGCCAAACGACCAATATAGCCGACATAATCACCGACCGATTCAGTCGAAATAAATTCGCTAGAGCGCAAAGGATTGGGCAATACTTCAATATGTTTATTATCAAAACCAGACTCAATAAATTTAGTGCGCAAAAATTCACTCGGGCTTAAATATTTTAAAATCATTTTTTTATAACCCATCAGATCCACAAAATAGGCTTCGATCGTGGCCAGCCAACTTTCCGCTCTGCTTTCCATACAATTATGGAGAATACAGCGATAATATTTTCCACCCATACATTCCTGGGCCACCTGGCCATGATGATAAAGATTATAGTTGGGACTAATTAATTTATAATCATGCAAAGTCATCACCGTTTTTATTCCCATTTTTTTGGCCACACCGATAATTGAGCAAGACAGCTGATGATAGATATTATGAAAGTGCACCACATCCGGCTGAAAATCATTCAATAATTTCCCAAAATTATTTGCCGCCTGCCTATTATATATCGCTCGCAAACCAAATTTTATTTTCTGCCAAAAACCAGCCGAATGGTAATCAATAAAATCGGTGAAATATTTATTTTCCAATAGATTGTCCGGATGACGCATACCAAAAATCTCCACTCTGTGACCGGCTTGCTCCAATAATTCCTTGGTCAGTATCGCCACTTTTTCCGCCCCACCGCGCGGATACCAAAATTTATTTACAAGTACTATCTTCATAAATTATTTCAGGTCAAACCCAAAAAACTTATTTTTCAAAATCCAAAAACCCACCGCAACAGGATGGTTGTAAAGAGCGGTACGCGCCGTGCAGATCATCCACACCGGTACGCGCAGAGCATCCACTTTTTTACGGCGTTCTTCAGCCTCTGGACTCAGCCAAAATTCTTTGAAATTACCTACCTTACGAATATTGCCCAAAATAAAATTATGCACTACGGACGGATAGATGTCGCCGGTCGGATCCAAAAAGAAAAAGTCGCGACCCGGAGCATTATCGAGTACCGGATTTTTACTAGTAATAAATTTAAACATTCCGTTGGCAAAAAAAGCGCGGAGCCAACGTTTTAGATTCCAACTCGCCAACTCTTTTTTGATAATATGGCTATATCCTTTTACCAACAGTTCGCGCGGCGGATTATTGATATTCTGTTTGCCGCCAAAATAAAATTCACTACTCTGAGCAAAACTATGAGTAAACTGAATCCCCAGCTCGCAAGCCAGGTCATACACCAACGGAAAATGTTCGACATTGTATTCGGTAATCGTAAAAGCCAGACGCAAATTGGTCATGCCTTTTTTCTTGAGAATTTTAATGGTTTCCATACAGCGATCAAAACCACCCGGCGTGCCCCGCATCTCATCGTGCATCTTGCCCATACCATCGATTGAAATCGCTACCCCAATATCCGGCGCAACCGCCAAAATTTTATCCATCGCTTTATCAATTACCGGCGGCAAAAAGCCATTGGAGGAAATTACCAATCTAGCATGAGGACAAGCTTTCCTAATAGTCGCCACAATATCCGGCAGGTCGCGGCGCAAAAACGCTTCACCACCGGAAATATTAACATCGCGCAAAGAATCCGGCAATTTGCTCAAATCTTCGAGCGTCAACTCCGGAGAATTTTTAATTTTCCAAATATCACACATGGTGCATTTGGCATTGCAGTTGTAAGTCAGGGCCACCACGCAATCAATTGGCAGTTTGGTACGGGACATATTTTGATAATTAATAACTACTATATTTTACCCTAAAATTATGCTATAATCAAATAAACTTAACCCCAACTATGAACAAGCTAACTTTCACCCAAGGCCTAATTGCCGCCCTCTTAATTTTCACTATTTTCAATCCCACCACCAGCGGTGACATCTTGGCCTTTTTGGCCATTGTGATTATCGTGCTCTACAAACTTTTTGGCGACTATGCCCTACTTGCGCTCCTGCTGGCTCGCCCCACTATGGACTACTGGCGCGACTATGTAATCTTTTCCTACAACGCCATTCATATCAATATGAACGCGGCGGTATCGGTACTGCTACTACTTTGGTCAATTGTATTCTTTTACAAACATCTTAGTGAATTTAAAAAAGTTCCCCTCCTAGCTATCTGGATAGCTTTCATACTATGGTGCTCAGCCAGCTTATTTTGGAGCTATGACAAGATGGCTACTATTACCGAAACCCTCAAGGGTGCCAACCTCTTTGCCTTATTTGGGATGAGTTATATTTTACGCCAAAAACATCATGAATTTTTTGACAAAACTTTCTTTTGGTTATTTATTTCCGCCGGCATCTTGCCATTTATGGCGGCGATTTACCAATTTATCAGCAAAACCGGCATGGATATTGACGGCACTCCCAATCGTATCTATGGCACCTTTGCCCACCCCAATATATTAGCTACCTTTTCCTTAATTCTTTTTATTTTTCTTTTTCAAAAATATCATAACTATCTCCAACACGCCACGCGTCTGATAAAATTCAAACCAAATTTATTTAAAGAATCCAAAGGCGAACTATACATTTTGGCGATGATATTTTTGGCCATCATTATTGCCCTCACCTATACCCGCATCGCTTGGATCGGACTAACCATATTTTTATTAGCCATTGGTCTGCGCTACGCCCGAGAAAAAACTCTAATTTTTACGGCTAGTATCTTGGTACTATATGGATTATTTTTTCCAATCAATTATTGGATGGAGAGCAATTTAAATATTAATTTACAACAAAACCACCTCATCGCCCGCCTCACCAGCCGCAATATGGAAGCCGACTCAATTTCTTGGCGCGCCGATCTATTTAATAAAGTAATTCCGCTGTGGACCAAACACCCGCTGATTGGCTATGGCTATGGTAGCTTTGCCAAGGTGTGGGACGATAATAAGGGTGTAGAAAATATTTGGGATTCCACTTCCGAAGCTCATAATGATTATCTCAAAGTGGGATTTGAATCTGGTCTGGTTGGCTTGGCGCTATACCTGGGAATTTTTACCAATCTAATCTATCACGAAATAAAATTTGGACAAAAAAATGCTTGGACAAATTTTGTGTTCATTGTTAGTATCTTTGTTTATCTCACCTTGAGCGCCAGTGATAATATGCTACATCATACTCCGGTGATTTGGTGGTGGTGGGCGGTGTGGGGATATTGGAGCGCGAAAGTTTAATAAAATAAAAACAAAAAACCGCCCGAGAGAAGGGTGGTATTTTTGTTTGAATAAAATTTTTCAATTCTACCAACAGCTGTTTTTTAACTTTCGCTAAAACTCAAGTGTCGGTAGGAGGAAGTAAGCTGCCTAGACATTCACAATCTCTGCTTACTTCCTCTGATTATCAAAGAACAATTTTTACCGGCCCCACCCGGCCCCCCGAAGCTTGGCTCGAGGGGCCGGGTTGCGCTCGCCTACAGCACTGTGCGCTCCTGCCCTACGGCTTCGGAGTGCACTTGCTGTCCCAGGTGCAACCGGGAACCGGATCCGAGACAGGGTGTCCCGGAAGGTCCCAGCAACCCGGGGTGACCCAGGCGGCCGGCCCGTCGTTCATCCACTGGCCCATGCAGGCCGACGGGGTCACGTTGCCGGAGCAGGTGACCGCGCAGACGCCGTTGGGTGCCTTGTAGATGACGTTGGCCTGGAGCTT
>CALRGC010000002.1:21401-49127 GCA_943357105.1 Candidatus Magasanikiibacteriota bacterium
GGAGCTTGGTCCAGACCGTTGGGGCGGTGTTGCCTGCCGGCCAACCGGTGCATTGCGTGGTGTCCACCGGAAGGGTGAATGCCATGCCGTAGCACACGCTGGGGGGCGCTTGGCCGACCGGCGTGTACACGCAGCCCTTGACCGGATCGCAAGCGTCATTGGTGTTGGCGTTGCCGTCGTTGCAGACGACCATGTTGCCACCGGCGCAGGCGCCGTTCACGCAAGCTTCGCCTGTGGTGCAGGCGTTGCCGTCGTTGCAGGTTGCGGTGTTGTTGGCGTGGACACAGGTGCCGCTACCGGCATTGCACGAATCCGTCGTGCACGGGTTGTTGTCGTCGCAGCTTGGCGGGCACTGCGGCGACGGGTTGGGGGTGTTGACGCAGTTGCCGGTGGCGGCGTTGCAGGAATCGGTGGTGTTCGGGTTGCCGTCGTCGCAATTGACGATGAGGCCACCCACGCACGCGCCGCCCTTGCAGGTGTCGCCCTTGGTGCAACCGTTGTTGTCGTTGCAACCGACGGCGTTGTTGACGTTGACGCACTTGCCCGTGGTTGCGTCGCAGTAGTCGTCGGTGCACATGTTGCCGTCGTTGCAGACGACCGCATTGCCGGCGCAGTTGCCGCCCGAGCAGGTGTCGTTGGTCGTGCACGCGTTGCCGTCGTTGCAGGCCGAGGTGTTGGCCAGGATGACGCAGCCCTTGACCAGGTCGCAGATGTCGGTGGTGCAGAAGTTCTTGTCGTCGCAATCCTTGTCGGACTTGCAGCCGCTCGGATTCGAAACTTCCACCGCCGCCGCATCGGTGCCCGCGCTACCGCTGTCGATGTCGGTGCTACCCGAATCGACCGTGGCATCGGTGCCGCTGATGCTACCGGCATCGACGTCCGCGGTGCTACCCGCATCGGTCGAACCGGAATCCGCATCGGCATCCGCCTTGACCACCTGCGGCACTTCGCCACCGTCGGCCGGCAACTGGATGATGTCCGGCTCACACGCTGCACAGGCTGCAGCCACCACCAGCAACAAGCTGGTCTTCAGGTTCTTGAACATGACATTACTCCCGGGGACTGGATACCCCACACGATGCAAGCCCTGTGCGGGCTTCGGTCGACTACAGAGAGATACACTTGTTTAAGGTGTGATCTTTTCTGCAGTCGTAACAGATTAGCCCGCACAGCGCGGAGCCATTAGCCCCACTTTGGGCTTCTGTAAGGTACTTACCAGTTTTCGGGCGACTTGCCGTTGACTGATTTTCCCACCTAACAGGTTTGACTTAATTGAAAAATCAAACTTATTAGGTGGGAAATTTTTGTTCTTTGATAAATTGTAAAGAACCATAGGTTTATTCAACCTCAATCCTCTCTTTTTTGTCAAGGGATACTTGATATAAAAAGAAGATAATTGGTTGGGCGGGACCGTTCTTCAGATGCGAACTTCGCAAATGAGAACGGCCCCGCCACAATAGTATCGGGCCTACCCCTTCGACCGCACTAGCGATCGACGAAGTAGTCCACGATCAGACCCACGACCACGCCACTGGCGAAGCCGAGCGAGGCGCCGAGCATGCCGCCGCCCGAGTGCTCGCTCCGAGTGCCGTTGGCGGAGATCGTGACGGTCGAGCGGTTGGCGCCTTCGCCTGCCGCATAACCGGTCACGCCACCGACCAGGCCGAAGCCCAGTGCGATTGCCGCCTTGGCGCCGTAGCCCAATTTGGCCTTGAGCGCATCTTCGGTTTCGTACCCGGCCGGCTTTTTTTCGAAGCCGACCGGCGTGAAGGCAAAGTCGCTGATGCCGCCGCCGTTCTTGCCGAACACCGTCGAGGAATTCAAGACCACTGAGGGCTTGTAGTTTTCCGGGCAGGTGTACTTGGTGGTGGTGATGCCATCAACGGTCTTGGTTTCCGTCGGACGGCAGCCGGTGAGGGCCATGCCGACGTCGTCCAAGGCATGGTTGGCAACTGCCGCCGCCCCAGCCGCCTTGTTTTCGAGACTCTTCAGGCACGCGGTCTGCGTGGTGACGTCGCCGAAGGCCGCACATTCGTGCTGCGCCTTCTTCTTCAACTCCTCGATGTCGGCCTGGATCTTGGCGATTTCGCCGTTGATCTTGGCTTCCAGCGCCTTGTTGCCCGCATCGGCCGCCGCCTTGGCGTCACGGATCTTGTCCTCGAGCGCGCGGCCCAAGTCCTTGATCTTGCCGTTGGCGTTGGTACCGACCGCGTTGGCGCGGGCCAGGGCCGCGGCCGCGTTGGTGACGCCGGTGTTGGCCTGGACCTGAGCCGCGGCGGCGTTGGTGACGCCCGTGTCGGCCTTGGCTTGCGCCGCGGCCGCGTCGCGTTCGGCCTTGTCGGCCTTGGCCTTGGCGGCGTCGGCATCGGCTTTCGCCTTGGCCGCCGCCGTGTTGGCCGCCGACGCCGATCCACGAGCTGAGAGGTCGACGGACTGCGCGAAGCAGGTCGAGACGATCATGAGCCCCATGACCAGGGTGAGCAACTTGCTCAGATTGAAAAACAGTGACGACTTGAACATGACATTACTCCCGGGGACTGGATACCCCACACGATGCAAGCCCTGTGCGGGCTTCGGTCGACTACAGAGAGATACACTTGTTTAAGGTGTGATCTTTTCTGCAGTCGTAACAGATTAGCCCGCACAGCGCGGAGCCATTAGCCCCACTTTGGGCTTCTGTAAGGTACTTACCAGTTTTCGGGCGACTTGCCGTTGACTGATTTTCCCACCTAAAGGGAATTACTATATAGATAATAATTCTTTTTCAGTGGGAAAATATTTTGTTGTGGGTCTGTAATTTGTAAAGAACGTTTTCCTATCAACATCCTCTTGTTTCCAAAAGAATGTAATCTAGGGGACCTTTGTAGTTTTCCTAGTAAAAGGAGTACAAAGGTCCAAATCGCACCGGCCGGTTCGGCGGAATACCACGAGGGATATCCCGCCGAACCGACACGGTTTCTCTGTTGGCCGCGCGGCTACTTGCAGTGCAACTGTTGGCAACCGCTGCGGATCTCCGCTTCGACCTGCGCCATGTCGGCGAGGCCAGAGTTGAGGTTCTGCTTGGCCGCCGGATCCATGTGGTCCAAACCGTCGGCCAGGCAGACGTTGCAGGTGATCACCGGGGCCGGGGCGGGCGTCGTGGTGACGACCGTCGGCGACGCGGGGCTGTTGTGGTCCCAGCTCACCTTCATGAAATGGAAGCCGAGGAAACCCAGCAGCAACGCGGTGGCCCCCCAGCCGCCGATGGCGGGCCAGTTGGTGTCCCCCTTCTTGGGCGGCTGCGACGGCGTGGGCGCCTCGGCCTGGCGGCGGCGCTCGGCCACCACCTCGCGGGCGCAGGCCTCGCGGGTCGGCACGTCGCTGATGTACGGCGTCAGCGCGGTGCCGACAGCGGCTTCGGTGTTGGCCGCGTTCATGGCATCGCGGACCGCTTCGTTGCGCTGGGCCTCCGAGGAGATCACGGGGTAACGACGGATGATGTCCAAAATACGATTCATGGCACACTCCAACCTTTACGTAAGGTCAAACGCCATCGCCGAAGCGATGGAAAGGATGCGGGGTTTTACCCCCACATATGATTGGCCCCCGGCCAGGCTGGAAGGCGACGTTGCCGAGCCAGCATCATTAGATAAGTAATATATCTATTAATGTTGGCTCAGCAATCTTATTTATTTGTAAAGAACAACTACTATATAAAAAACTCTCCTTTTGAGAGAGAACTTATTGACTTTCTATATATATTGCTTAAGGTCTCTCTCAAAACCTGGCGCAATATTTGGTTTGTTAAATTTTATTTAACTGATTAGTATAGCACAAACTAAGAATCTTGTCAAGCCCCCTATCCCTTAAATTACTTTTTTTGCCTAACTTTAGCCAAATACACCTGGTGACCGCAGTGAGTCTATATTATGGGCTAATCATAAATGACTAATATTTATATCATAAATAGCCTAGATTGTCAAGAGTCGCCAACCGATAAAAAAGACCTCCAAATTGGAGGTCTTTATATTATTTTGTCTAATTTAAATAATTATCCTACTTTGTCTATCTTCTGTTGTTGCAATAAATTTTTAAAATAGCCTTTTAAACGATCCTCTTCACTATCCAAAAATGCTTGGTGGCTTTTATCAGAATCTATAATCTTGCCACTAGGTATATCTTTAAACCCAAACATCTTTTCCGACATATCCTCTTTAATAGCATTAAAGGAACGGCCAGACTGCAAATCTTTGAAAAGGTCCGCGATGGAATCTTTATTTCTCTTCACCAGCTTGGCAATCATAGACTCAGCTTCGGGATCCTTCACATCCACGATAGCGTGGTCTTGCAAAAAGTTTTTCAAGCCAGTGCCGTCTTTGCCGTCAAGTTCTCTCTGCCAATCTAATATTAATTTCCAATTGGACAACATGCCTTTTTCTCTGTCGCCAAAATCAGATTTTGCTATTAGTGAATCTATGGCTTTTAGGCTGTCGGAATCAGTGATGATCACTTCTTGTGCTAGTAATTGTTCCGTGGCTGGTGCTTGTTGACCTTGTCCGGCTTCCACTGGAGCGTCTGCTTGCACACCAGCATTTTTAACTTCGACTCCTTTATTAACAGAAGTCTTTGTCTCTGACTTGTCAACCAATTCTCTACGAGGTTCAGCCTGAACGATTTTTTCCTTATGCGCTCCACCGCCGCCATGATGAACTTTGTCACCTTTGGCGACATTTTCCGCGACTGTTACTTTTTCAGCCGGTTGTTTGAATATATTATGAGCGAGTTTTTGTTTAATTTCATTGTCCACATTGCCCCCGCCGGACCAAGAAACCCGAGATGGGCCAGTCGCTACGATAGTATCAGAAGGAGTCTTACCAAAATGCAAATTATCGACATGATTTCCTTGAAAATCAAAAACTCTGCCAGTACTTATATCGAGGGTATGCATATTTTGTGCCAAAGCCAAGTCGGGATTATCTACATTATAAATCCAAATTCTTTCTCCACCGCCACCAGCTTTTTGAATGCCTTCTACCAACCCTCTGTCATCTGGAATAACTTTCCAACCTTCTGGCAAAGCTTTTTGAATATTTGGCCCAACGGTCATTTTCTGAGCATGAAAATCTCCTTTTGGTAATTTATCTGCGGAAATAGCTTTGTCAACAGCCGCACCTTCTTTGAATTGGACATGTCCGGCCCGGTGAGATTCCACGCGATATTGATCCAATACTTTGATGGTGGGGTGTTTGTCATCACCGGTGTCAATCAAACGAATACGAGGCAGACTTTCTTTTCCTTTGTTGAATAACTCCGGATGATCTTTGTGAAATTTATCCATTGCATCCCAAGTACTGCCACCTTTTTTGAAAATATAAGTATCGGCCACTTTGTCATCGGCTCCGACCAGTTCAATCTTGGCGTCTTTGTGGAAAAGTAAAGCATGTTCAATTTTGCCACCGTGAAACTTATAGCCCATATTCTGACTCATCATTTCATGACGCCAAGAAGCAAAATCATGGACTTTGGAAACATCTTTAATAGCTAAAATTTCGCCCGAGGAAGAATGAATCGCTTCCGAGGACGCGACATCTCCGGCACTGCCAGCCTCTAGACCAGCACTGGCGCTACCAGCGGCCGCGGTGGCCACTGCCGCTTCTGAACCAGCCACCACTGATTTTGGCGAACCATGTTCAGCCGGATTGGTCGCCACGCCACGAGGAATATTACCGCCAGCTTTTGGTAAAACATCAGCTCTATGAGGAGCGGGATGATCTTTATCAGCAAAAGTTTTATTCCAACTATCTTTTACACTATCTACCGGATGTAAAATAAAATTCAATTGTTTTTCGGCATTAACCATCCAATTATGCAAGAATTCCCCACCTTTGGCATTAGATACATTGTCGGCAAATTTGGAAAAAACTTCACTGATATGAGAGGTGTCTTCCAAAGCCAAACGACCGACACCGATAGCCACAAATACATTGCCTATTTCTTTAAACGCATTGGCAACCCGAACACCACCGGTAAGCTCTTTACCGGTTTTCAAATCTTTTTTCTGTAGACCAAAAAAGCCACCAGTCAATCCAGAAGCGGTCTCGAGCATAGCAATACCAAAATCTTTCATCATTCCTATCTGTTTTTTTCCTTCCAATTCCATTTGGAGATTGAACACATCATTCTTTGCCACTCTCTCTACTATCTTTGTGCCGGCCATTAAAGCACCTCGTGCAAATTGTAATCCAGCTAAAGTCAACGCGGCATTGCTTGCGTCGCGGGCAATTTGCATACCGGAAACTTTTTTCACCAAATAGGCTTCGATAGCTTGTTGCAGTTCTGCCTCTTGCGCTTCTTCTAATTTTTTATTTTCCGCGTCAAAATTTTGTTTCACTTTTTCCAATCTGGCCAATAATTTACCTTTGGCTTCTGGATCTAATTGATTCGCATTTTCAATTTTAGCTTTAAGAGCAGAATATTTAGTGTCAATTACATCTTTCTCAAAATTTTTTCCGTCTTCTGGTTTTAAGGTGGCAACAAACTCTTCAAAACCAGCTTTAATCTCTTTGATTTGACCACTACCTTTTATTACTTTATACAAATCACTAAACTCACCGACCTTGGCGGCGGTGTCAGCTTTGCCCATTTTTTCTAGTACTTTGGCAACCACAACAAAACCAGTATCGGTAGCGATTTTTACACCAAACACAGAGGCTAAAGCTTTATAGACACCTTCCGAAGCAACCTTGCCATTAGTTCTATTAAATACCGCTTCAGCTTTTTTGGCCAACCAACCTTTTTCTTTTGTTTTTTGTGCTTCGAGTTTTAAATCTTCTTGACCTTCATATGGCTCAAACATTCCCTCTTCATTCAATAATGCTTTGCCTTCATATTGATACTTATGCGCTCCGTTTGATTCAATTTTACCTTCAAAGATATGTTTGCCATCGGCAGTATGTGTCAATTTACCATTTAGCACTTGTCCATAGGCATCGACAAAATTATCCAACTTATCTAGTTTGGAAACTTTCGCGATAATTTCTTTGGCCGTCATAGTGCCATCTGGTGATTCTAGCGCTGGTTCCTTTTTTGCCTCCTCAGATACCACCGGCGTTGGTTTGACTTCTGATTTCTTCCTCTTGCCAAATAAATCTTTGAATTTATCTATTAAAGTGGCTGACTTTGTTCTTTCTTTCTTGCCTGGCAACCACTCAAATTCACCTTTTTGATTTTTGATTGCTTCGCCTTTATACACACTGCCATTAGGCATCGTGAACTCACCGACAAATACATCATCTTTATCGCCAGAATTTATCTGGCCATTAAATAAAACTTTATTTTTATCACTATGATTTTTTACTTCATAAAATTTTTCCGTAGATACACCATCCTTCATGGTGGTTACCGATCTGGTCACGCCTTCATAACCACTATAACCTTTGCCGGTTAGAATTTTGGTTCCATTAAATAATTTATCATCACGAAATTCACCCTCTTGGACCATTTCATTGTCACCAAATTCTTGGGTGGTTAATTTGCCGGCGGGATCTTCAAATCTGAAAACTCCATTTTGATCCAAAACAGCCGAGCCTTTATAATGTTCACCTCTAAATGTTATGTCTCCAGAAAAAATATGCTGTCCTTCAGGAGTATGGGCTAATGATCCTTTTAATTCTTGGCCGCGGGCATCTTTGGAATTTAAAGAGCCGGTTATTTTAGAAAATTTTTCTATAATCGCTTGCGCTTCTGCCTTACGCTCAGCCTCTCTTTGAGCCAATCTTTCATCAAAGTCTTTTTCTGATCCTGGCGTTAATCCTGATTCAACCTGTTTACCATTTTTCCAAATCTCAATTGGTTCTCCAGTTTTTATATCCAGAACATTTCCATCAGTTAATTGACCATCGCGATCAAATTGCCCAACTTCCCTGCTTACCACTTTACCATCTTGAACAAATTGAATATCGTCAGTTCCGTCTTCTAAATAAGTAATTAGATGACCTTTATCCAATTTGCCATTTTGAAAAAAACCATCTAAAACTTGGCCACTCTTTTTTTCCAATGTACCTTCGCCATGGAATTTAAAATTTCTTTCTTTCGGTTTACTGAAAGCTACACCTTTATACCTATCACCATTCTCGAGATAAATATGGCCTTCAAATCTCAAATTTTTTCTTCCTTTACTTACCTCCCCATTTAAAACCGATCCATTGTCATCTACAAAATCTTCTAACTTGACTGACTCTATGCTCTCTTGAACCGGGGCTGATTCATTTTCTTCCACAATTTGTACAGCTTCAGGGGGTAAATCAGATATATCCAAATCATTATTAGCGCCAACTTCACTCGGCAAACCTTTCAAATGTTTCTTGACCTCAGCGAATCTAAAGCCGAAAGCATCCAAACGATCCTTAAAATCTACGCTCTCTTGAGCAGGAATTTGTTCCAGCAAATCTAATAACTCCGCTTGCATTCTGTCTACTTCAACACTAGCACCTTCAGTACGATTTCTCACTTCTGAAAATAAATCTTTAATCTCTCTTCTCTTTCCTTCTTTTTTAGCTATGATTGCTTCCGGACTATTGAGCGAATGATCTACATGCGCATCTGGAGGTAATTTTCTAACTGCATTAGAGGCCATAAAATTATATTTTACTTATGAAGTCAATTATTTTTTTCTTTTTGTTATGATCAATGGCTTTGAGCATATCGTGCTTGATATTAAAACCTTCGATCTTGAGCTGATCCAACTCTTGCTCCACGGCCAAAAAAGCTTGCACTAATTTTTGGTAGCGTTTGTCCGAATCTTTTTTATTTTGATCAACAATGTCCTCCATAAAAATTATAGACTATCTAATTCACTTTCCAAATCCGCCAGAGCGGATTGGGTTTCTGTTTTCAAAGCTGATTTTTTAGCGGCAAATTTATTTTTTATTCCCGCTAAATCTTTTTCAAATTCTTTATCTACATCTTGAGTTTTAAAGTTGGCGTATTCTACCTCCAACCTGCTGACAAATTCCACCAATTCACCCTCATCCATCAAAAGAGCGGCCTTGACCATCGAGGCTTTGACTTCGTCACTAACTGGCATTGTGGAAATAAACAACCCTAATTTTTGACCGAGCAGTTCAGCAGCCGATTGGTCAGATGATTTTTTTTGATCAGACATATTTAAATATCTTTAATTTTAAATTACCGTCCAAACAAATGACGCTGATATTTTATTACCCAAGCGGCCGATAAAATTATTCCGGCCAAAAACCCGAGAATAACATTTAAAATAATATTTGGCTTGGCAATAAAGCGCGAAACTAACGGCGAGCTGACAGTTTTTAGGGCCACATCGCCACCGACATATTCCCATCCATGAGTGACGACAGCATCAGTGACCGTATTAGCCAAAGCTAAAACATCATCTTTGGTACTATACACAGTAATATTCATAAGGCTACTACCATACTGCATCTGCCCCACCACATCTTGTTGCCATTGTTTGCGCATTTTGCGATCGGTCAAATTCTGCCAGCGAGATTTATCAAAAGCGGCGTTAGGAGTGTCAAGTACTTTTTGCATGAAATCGGCCGTCTGCATCACTTGAGTAAGATTGTCGCCGATCCGTTCGGCGGATTTGGATTGAGTATATGGATCCACCCCACTGCGATCACGCGAAATAATCAGCACCTGACTTTCGGCGCTATATTTCCAAGGAAATAGCAGGCTAATACCGGCAGATAATACCGCCACCAAAATTCCCCAAGTAAAAATTAGTTTAAAATTACGCTGTAATATTTCAAACATAATAAAAATGAAAAAATTAAAAACTAAATTTGTTTAGTAGTTTCCACCAATTCAATTAATTTACCTTTGCGCCAAACTTGCAGTTTGACGCTTTGATTGTTGATAATATTATACCATAAATTATCCGGAGAGACCAACTGTCCGTTTATTTGAATAATGATATCTCCTACTCTTAATTCTTTGGCCGTGAAAATTTTGGCGACCGCAAAGCCATTCAAACGCTCCGAGCCCACCACTATCGGTTGTTCCAAAGAAAACCAGCCGTTCACTCCCAAAGTACGATAAATAATTTTTTGATTACTTAAAACGGTAGGTAAAATAGTGGTAAGGTAATTATTTGGCAATACATTATTGCCGGATATCACCACACCAACAAATTTTCCACTTCCATCTATTACCCAACTACCGATTTCAAAATTATCATTTAATTTTAAGACGGCGCTTGGGGCGGTATCAAGGTGCGGATAGACAAAAGCCTGGGCGGAATAGTCGTTAAAAAAAGTATGACGCCAATTGACTGACGTATGCACAAATAAATCCTGACCGGATTTTATTTGGTCATTAAAATTAGCCACTTTGAATTGCGCGCCAACGGACAGAGCCGAAACTTTTAGATAGACCAGATTGGTATAGTGATCATACAGCACTTTCTGCACTCCCAAATAGGCACCATTTTTTAATAACACTTTCCAATTCTTATAACTACCATCAAAGTTTGGATAATAGAGCGCCATCCAGCCGTCGCTGGAAATAAAAACGGCTTCACCAATTTTTTTATCGGCACTCAAAAAATTTAAACCAGCGCTGGCCGAGACATCGCGATATACCAAACCCAGACGATCTTCACTTTCGGAACGGACATTGTCCAAAAGAGTATCGTGAGCAGAGATAGCGCTATCAGAAACTCCAATCAAATTTTCACCACCGCCCAAATTTGGCCAGATCCAACCGAGCATAATGGCGGCGCCGGTAAAACCGGCAAACAAACCAAAAATCACAGCCAACAATAAAACTTTAATATTTTGCCAACGTTTATGAGCTGAAATATTGCAACTAGGCGATGGAATATGCGGAGGCACGGTCATAAAATTACTTCCACTTAACAATTAAAATTAAAAAAATCAAAAGCAACAAACCGTTGCTAACAAAAAATGAGACTTGTTTTTTCCAGTTGATGCCGGCCGGTAGCAAATAAAAACGAGCCATCAGCCAAATATCATACCAAAGCCAGACAATCATTAGGGCGCTGACAAAATATCCTAGTGGCCACAGATATAAAACCCAAGCGATCTCTACCATAAAGAGGCAGATAGCTACTACCCACCACCAAAATTTTTCTTTTGTCTCTATCGCGTATTCTTTCCACCACCACATACTTATCGCCGCGGTAAAGACGGCGCCAAAAATTAACAACCACCAATAATTCAGATTTAAAATTTGCAAAGAGATGGACGCGAAAATTCCGGTCCAAATACCATATAACCCAAAAGCGGTAATCCAAAATCGCCAACGGCGATATGGTTTTTGCACAAAGGATAAAAAGTTTTGACTCTTGGAAGGCAACAGCCAAAAACTAACTAACGGAAAAATTAAGTAAACTGCCGCCACCAATATCCAAGAAAAACTCCATTCAATAAATAGTAATAGCAAAGTAGCGCCCAGATGAAATACTACCAGAGATAAAAGATGCCAAAAACGTTTAATAGCGGCCGGGTAATAAGATAGACTGATAAGAATCACCCAAGCCACCAAACGGACTAAGACCAAAACAGCCAAAAACCAAGTGGCAAAAACTTTGCCTAAAAAGATTAAAAAAAACACCCCGAATACCAGGTCAATGGCACCGGCTAATTTAGGGTGAATAGAAAGTGATTTTATTGACATAATTGTTTTCATTATAGCATAAAAGGCTAAAAAAGACAACTTCATTGGCTTTGCCCGGGTGGAGTATTTTGGTTTTGTACCATTGCGAAGCTCTTGGAAACAAATTAATAAATTTTTTAGTAAAATGCCGCTGTTTGAGCGAAGCGAGTTCGGCATTTTACGTTAAGAAAAATTTATTAATTTGTCCAAAGCGAAGCACGGGTACAAAACCAAAATACTCCACCCGGGCAAATCGTTGATTTTTCCTCTTATTTATGCTAAAATATACCTCGTATGTCTCTTGCTAGTAATAAGAAAGCATTTTTTGATTATGAAATCCTGGAAAAATTCCAGGCTGGTTTGGTGTTAACTGGGCAAGAAGCCAAGTCCGTCAAAGCGGGCCACATGTCGCTAAAAGGCACTTTTGTTACCTTTCATAATGGCGATGCTTATCTGACCAATGCCAATATTACGAAATACCCTCAGGCCGGCCTTCTGCCCGACTACGATCCTACTCATAGCCGTCGTCTGCTCCTGCGCAAGCGAGAAATCCGTTATTTACAAGGAAAATTGGCTGAAAAGGGCTTGACAATCGTGCCGCTTTCAGTGTATACTAAAAACCGTCTTATCAAGGTAGAAATCGCGGTTGGTCGCGGCAAAAAACAATACGATAAACGCGAAACAATAAAAAAACGCGATACCGATAGAGAAATTAAAAGATCTTTAAAAGACTAATTAAAGACGGGGGTGCTGGGCTTTGACAAAAGTTTCTGGATACACTCGCATGCCGAGGGTGTTTTGAACCTCGTAAATCCTTGAAACACATAATAAGTGCAAACTTGTTATCAAAAGTAAAGAACGCTTTCGCTGTTGCTTTTAGCACCAACGTCAGCAACTTTGCTCCGGTCGCGGCTTAAAGTCGCTTCCCATCGCCTGCGTAAGGTTCCGTAGCGCACAGCGGTGTCACTTACGGAAAGTAGGCTTTAGTTACTGCAAGATGACTATAGCCGAAAGTAAATCTCGCTCGGTTGCTGGAATTTCGTCCGCCTATTATCCATCAACTTAAATTATCAAGCGGTCTAAGCATGTAGATGGTATATTCAAAATTATTTGGACGCGAGTTCAACTCTCGCCACCTCCACATTAAAATTAAATCCAATGCGCATTTCGCATAAAAGAAAAAAAGAAGATCCAAAAAAAGAGTATCTTTTTAATGAGAGCATCTCTTTCCCCCAAGTATTTACCTTGGATTCGAACGGTTCATCGCTTGGTATTTTAAATACCGCCGACGCCATTCGCAAAGCGCGCGAGCAAGAATTGGATCTGGTAGTAATCAATCCCAAAGCTGAACCACCGATTGCGAAAGTTATGGATTTTGGACAGTTCCGCTACAGCCAAGAAAAAGAACAACGCATTCGCAAAGCTCACCAACATGTGGTGGATACCAAAGTGGTGCGCATGTCACTGCGTATTGGCAAACATGATATCGACATTCGCAAAAATCAAACTCTGAAATTTCTCAACGAAGGCGACAAAGTAAAGATAGAAATTGTATTGCGCGGACGCGAAAATCAGCAGGGCGGACTGGCGTTTGATCAGGTAAAAAATTTTATCGCTGATGTGAATACCGCAGTCGTCACCAGATTCGAACAAGCCGCCGAAAGACAAGGCAACAAAATTACCGCTATTATTGTAAAAAACTAATTTAAAAATATGCCAAAGATGAAGACCCATAAGGCCACCGCGAAACGTTTCCGTGTTACCAAAAATGGTAAGATTATCAAACGCACCGCCGGTCAAAACCATTTTAACTCCCGTGAAAATGGAAAAGTAGGACGCAATAAAAAGTCCGATACCGTAATGAGCACCACTCTCAATCGCGTGATCCAAGTAACTTTGCCAAACTAATTTAAAAACTATGACCAGAATTAAAGGCGGTCTATTGCACCGCAAACGCCGCGCCGGAATATTGAAACATACCAAAGGTTATCGCTGGGGACGCAAGTCCAAGATTAAAGTAGCGAAAGTCGCGAAGATGAAAGCTGGTCAACACGCTTTCTCCGATCGCCGCAAGAAGAAACGCTCCATGCGTCAACTTTGGACAATTCGTCTCAATGCCGCAGTGCGCAAACACAATCTTTCTTACAGCAAATTTATTGATTTATTGAAAAAAGCTAATATTGAATTGGACCGCAAAGTACTTTCTCAATTGGCTCTAAAATACCCAAAAGTATTTGATAAATTGGTAGAAACTGTCGCTAAATAAGTTATCCACAATTAGGGTTTGACACGAAAAAAGTGGATTGGTATAATATATACATAAATATACAAAAGGTCCTGAGAGTGTTTGGTTGAGCGTGAGTACCCCCTCCTTTACTCATTGCTTATACCGAACACTCCTAGGACCTTTTTTTGTTTTATAAAATAATATTGACTAAAATGATTTTTTAGTTTATAATGTAAAAAGTAAAATTTGGGTCGGTAGTTCAACTGGTTAGAGCACTGCCCTGTCACGGCAGAAGTTGCGGGTTCGAGTCCCGTCCGACCCGCCAAATATTTTTTAAACACCCGGCAGGTGTTTTTTTATTTAACTTGCCTAAATAAAAGACGACGAATAATATTCAAACTATCTCCGCAGCCGTCTATGGTTTTATTGATGGAAATATGGAAAAAAATAGCTAAGCATTGACAAAACAGCTGTTTTAAGGTATAAGTACTCCATCCTCCTAGTTGAGGACATGGCAAACAACTTTCAATTCGATCTCGGTCGAATCTTCAAAGGACCCAATGAACATCCGTGCTTCCAATCTGATCTCTCGGCAACAGTGGGATGGCCTCAAGTGTGGCGAAACGATCACTGACTACGACGACAAAGTCTGGGAAGTGGCCTACATCGACCACAGCGCCCTGCGCGGAGAAGTCCACATCGCGCCCAAAGGCGCACGTTCCGGCGCCGAGGTCTGCGTCTGTCTCCAAGACGGCAAGATCTTCGTGCTGTACGGGAAGAAGGCCAACAGCCTGATGGGCCCGACGAGTGCTGCCAACCGTCAGATGGTGCAATTGGCCACCTGAGCAAGAAGTTCAAGCCACCCCGCTCCCGAAGAAAAGGCAAACGGACCGCAAGGTCTGAATGCTGAAGTATTCGGGGGCGGGGCTGAACTACATATTAAAAATCCTCTGATTAGATTAGATCGGAGGATTTTATTTTTCTAGCTATTTTTTCACTTCAACTTGCCTAAAAAATGTTTTCTTTGTATACTTATAGTTATTATATGAATGAAAAAAACGAAGATAAACGATCTAAAAAATTAATGGCCGGATTAAAATCTTTTATTTATACCAAAATAAAAGTGATTGTTTTATTTACCGTCGCCATTTGCTTAGCTTTCTACTTGGGCCAAAGATTGGACCAGAAAAAAATACTCAGCGGACAGGTAGTAAAAGAAAATCGTAATCCCGACGACCGTTTCAGTCTTATTAACCCGTTGCTTACTTGCGAAGTAACTGGCAAAAAAAATTCTCTGGAATTTTTACCGATAAAAAATAAGATTAACAGTCTTATTTCCAAGGCAGTAAATAACCGACAAGCTAGCTACATCTCGGTTTATATGGATACTAGAGACGGCGAATGGATGGGAATTAATACCGATGAAAGATATTCTCCCGCCAGCCTGTTGAAAGTGGCCAATATGATTACCGTCCTTAAAGCCGCGGAATCAGACCAAAAATTATTACAAGAAATTATACTGGACAATATTCCCAGCGATCTAAACGGTATTGAATATTTTAAAGCAAAAAAGAAAATTGTTGCCAAACATCCTTATACGGTAGACGAACTACTGGAACAGATGATCATTTATTCCGACAATAATACGGTTCCTCTCTTGTTGGGACTATTTGATTCTGATCAGATTAAAGAAGTATATACCGACTTGGGACTTACCATACCAGAGGGTCCAAATAGCGGCGCGGTCGATTTTATGACGGTCAAAGAGTACGCTAATTTTTTTAGAGTCTTATATAACGCCACTTACTTAAACCGATCAATGTCGCAAAAAGCGATGGAGTTATTAGCCAAATCAGATTTTCCCAATGGTATTAGGGCGGGGTTACCACCGACAATAAAAATCGCCCAAAAATTTGGCGAACGATCTTTCACCGATAATCCACTGGATGACGGTAAAAAAGAATTACATGATTGCGGCATAATATATTATCCAAAGCATCCTTATCTTTTGTGTATTATGACACGAGGAAATAACTTTGATAATTTAAATAAAAATATCACCGATATCTCGGCGGCTATATATAATTTTATTGACAAGAAATACCAACCGAAATAATTGATAAAAAGTTTTATTTTTTCACTTCAAACTGTTCTACCTTTTTCAAATTATCTTCAAAAGTTTGTTGGTCACCGCGCAATTCAATAATATTTTTTGTCTTTTTGTATCCTAGAGGATACACTTCCAACACTTCATAAGGTGTGCCGTCTTTTTGACTGGTATCTTCCAGGCGCTTAGCTAGGTAGCCATTCCAAGTAGTAGTAGATATTTTTTCTTCAGGTACGGGATGTCCCATTTTTTGCACGAACACCATTAAATACTGAGATTCGTCGGCCGAGGCAAAGTTCACACCATCAGCCCAACTATTTGTACTCCAGCCAGATGGATACGTTAATTTCATCTTTACAAAACTATCGGTAGTGTAAATTTGGGGCGGAGTTTGTTTAATTAATTCAGTGGTAATTTCTTGACGCAATTGCGCTTTCATTTCCAGTACTTGCTGTTGCATCTGGGCTTTTATATTATCGGTCACCGTTTGATTATTGATTGTCTGACAGCCATAGCCTCCCAAAATAGAGCTCATACCTACCATGCCCAAAATAAAAAATGATTTAGCGGCCAAAGCCAATTGGTGGGAGCGACCTCGTAAGCGACCAATTTTTTTCTCGGTATTAGCGACGCGACTACGCATTTTTAATACCGAATCACTATTAAAAGAAATGGCGTCTATACCCTCTTGCACCAAAAATTCCACAAACTCGGCGCTGTCATTGACTGCTTCGCCACAGATACTGACCGGCCGTTTGTATTGATGCGCAGTTTCAATTAGTTGGCGAATTAATTTTTTTACCGCCAAATTATTTTCATCATAGACGCTCGCCATCAAAGACGAATCTCTGTCTACGCCAAGAGTAAATTGAGTCAGATCATTGCTACCAATACTAAAACCGTCAAAAATCTGAGCAAATTCTTTGGCCAAAATTAAATTAGCGGGTAGTTCACACATTACATATACTTTCAGATCTTGTTTGCCCTGTTCTAGACCAAATTCTTTCATTGTTTGTAAAACTTTTTTACCTTCATCTACGGTGCGACAAAATGGCACGGTAATAATAATATTTTTTAGACCCCAAATTTCTCTGGCCTTTTTGATAGCGGCGCATTCCAACTCAAAAGCAGATTTATATTTCGGATCATAATATCGGCTCGCCCCGCGCCAACCCATAGAGGGATTATCTTCTTGGGGCTCAAATTGAGCGCCGCCGATGAGCGAAGCGTATTCATTACTTTTAAAGTCGGAAAGTCTCACTTGAACGTTGCTTGGATAAAAAGCGGTGGCCAAAAACGCTAATCCTTCGGCCAACTTATCAATACCGTATTGTTTTTTATCTTTATAACCGACAGTGATAGCGTCAATTTGCGCTTTTACTTTTTTGTCTTTAATATCTTTATAATTTACCAAAGCCAACGGATGAATTTTGACAAAATTGGTAAAAATAAATTCTTCGCGCGCCAAACCAACACCATCGGTCGGAATATTACTGAGCGCAAACGCGCTATCGGGATTGGCCATATTGATAAGCATCTTGGTACGGGTGGTAGGCAGAGATTGGAGCTCGGAACGCTCCACACTAAATGGCAGACGGCCTCTATATACTATACCGGCTTCACCAACATTGGACGACACGGTCACCTCTTCGTGATTTTTTAAAATTTTCAAGGCTTTATCCGCGCCGACTATACAAGGTATGCCGATTTCACGGGCGCGAATAGCGGCGTGGGAATTTTTGCCACCGTCCTGCGTAATCACGGCACTGGCCAGACGCATTACGGCGTCCCAGTCGGCATCGGTCATTTTAGTCACCAAAACTTCACCGGCTTTAAAATCAGCCATCTCTTTGGGAGAATTCACTATATGCACTTTGCCTTGAGCAATTTTTTGACCAACACTCACACCCTGGACCAAAATTTCTCCCCGTTTTTGTAAACTATAATTTTCAATTATACCAGATATTGCATTTGGTTTATCGCTCTCTTTACAAACTTCAGTAATATAAATATTTTCATTTTTACTATCCATTGTCCAACTAAAAGACACCGCCTGATGAACAAACTCTTCAATTTCTATGGCAAATTTGCTTAATTTAATGACATCGTCATCGCCCAAACAAAAATGGGCTGAACTATTTTTGGTCTTAATACCTAACTGACGGCTGATTATAGATTTAAAACCAGCTTTCACCCCTGCCTTAAAGACACAAAACTGATCAGCGACAGGTAGATGAGCCAAGTTATCGGCCGCACTAATAGCGATCACCCCTTTAAAACCAGATTCAGTATCAAAGGTGCTTGTTTTGCCAACAACTGAATTATTAATTGGCATTTCTTGAATAGCCAAGGCCAAATTCACGCTAAGATGATCTATTCCTTTATTTTCACGTTCGATAATAGCGGCAGTGGAGTACAGAGTGGCCAAACATTTTTTAAAATGTAGCAGTATATCTTTCTCACCGCGGATATTTGAAAACGCTATTTCTTGTTTAGAAAGATGAACATCGGATAAATTCTCGCCTATCACCGACGAGGTAATTGTAACTGAATTTTTACCCAACTGTTTAATAGCTATCTTTATCTCTTGCTCTACAGCTTTAGGCCAAAAGCTTGACATAATCATCTTTTGAACTTTAGCCGAAATTTTAGATACCGCTACTGGATTTTGGGCGTCTAAATTTTTTAAATTTTCTTTAATTTTTCTATTCAAATCATTATTTTTTATAAATTCTCGCGTCATTGCGGAAGTCAAAACAAAACCAGAAGGAATTTGAATTCCTTTTTTGGATAATTTGGCGTGGAGTTCACCAAGCAAAGCATTTTTGGCGCCAACTTCCCCACCATCGTTAATTGTTAGGTCTTTAAACCATCTGATTTGTGACATAGATATATTATATCACATTTTTATCAATTCCAAAAATTCCTTTTCCGATAAAATTTTTACCTCTAATTTCTTGGCTTTGTCATACTTACTGCCTGGCTCAGCGCCGACTACCACAAAGGAAGTTTTTTTACTCACGGACTCAGAAATCTCGCCACCCAAAGCCTTTATTTTTTGTTTGGCTGTGTCTCGGCTCATCTTTTCTAAACTGCCGGTAAGAACAAAGCTTTTACCGGACAATGATCCAATCTTCTTCTCTAAAGCTTTCTGTACAATTACACCATTGTTCAAAAGTTTTTCAATAAAATTTAAATTCTTTTTTTCTTTAAAATATTCCACAATAGAATAAGCTACTCTTTCCCCTACCCCATTGATGGATTGCAACTCCTCAAAATTCGCACCAGCAAAATTTTTCAACGTCCCAAAATGCTCGGCCAAATCTTCGGCGGTTTCTTCACCAACATGAGTAATGCCAAGCGCGTTAATAAACCGAGCCAAAGAAATATTTCTAGCTTTGGCTACCGCCTCCACCAAATTAGCCGCACTCTTTTGAGCGAATCTTTCCAGTGGCTCAAGGTCGCCAACCGTCAAGGTAAATAGATCGGCCGCGTCTTTTATCAATCCTTCGTTTAATAGTTGTTCGACAATTTTTTCACCACAGTGATCAATATCAAAACCTTTTTTACCAACAAAATGAATAATTCTTTCCAGCTCTTTGGCGTAACAATCTTTGTTCAAACAATAAATCGCCACCGAATTTTCTCCATTGCTGGTTTTGCTCACGTCTTGGGCACCAACCATACCGCCACAGACCGGACATTTGGTCGGACGTTTAATCTTTTTTTCTTCTCCGGTGCGCATCTTATCGAGTACGCGGACAACTTTGGGAATAATATCGCCGGCTTTTTCTACTACCACCATATCACCAACTTTTACTCCCAAGCGATCAATTTCATCAAAATTATGCAAAGTCGCGTGCGTCACCGTGGTACCCGCTAATTTGACCGGCTCCATTAAAGCAACCGGAGTCAAGGCACCAGTACGTCCCACCTGCACATATACCTCTTTTATTTTAGTAGTCCCCTGCTCGGCCGGAAATTTAAAGGCAATGGCCCACCGCGGAGATTTACCGGTAAAACCAAGGGCGTTTTGATATTTTTTCTGATTTACTTTTATTACTATACCATCAATCCAAAATGGCTGACTATCTTTTTTCTTGGACCATTCTTCATAAAATCTCAAAACCGCTTCTAAATTTTTACAAACTTTCCAATTTAAATCAGTTTTAAATCCTAATTCTTTCAGACGGATAAGCTCCCCGGATTGAGAGTCAGGAGCGTCGCCGGCGGAGATATCATAGGCCGTTAAAGATAATTTCCGCTCGGCCACAATACTGGAATCAAGCTGACGGATAGTACCGGCCGCCGCATTGCGTGGATTGGCAAACAAAGCTTCGCCATTTTTTTCACGTTCAATATTTATTTTTTCAAGCATCTTTCTATCTAGCCAGACTTCACCTTCAGCGACCAAAGTAGCCGATTCTTTGAGAATAATAGGTACCGATAAAATCGTTCGAATATTTTGAGTAACATTTTCACCCACCCGACCATCGCCACGCGTGGCCGCGGTCTTGAGGGTGCCGTTTTCGTAAGTCAATACCATGTGCAAACCATCTATTTTTAGTTCACAAACATATTCCAAATCCGTCGGTCTATTCCCCAGCTCTTTTTCCAAAAATTTTAAATTTCTTTCCTGCCAATTTTCTAAATCTTCTTGATTAAAAGCATCGTCAAAACTCCACTGCGCGACCGTGTGAATTATTTTTTCAAATTTTTCCGCCGGCTTACCGGCCACGCGCTGGGTAGGAGAATCTGGAGTAATTAATTCTGGATTTTCTTGTTCAATTTTGCGCAATTCATCCATCAAGCCCTCATACATCGCGTCCGTCACCTCGGGATCGTTGAGTACATGATAGCGATAACGCAAATCATCAATCTGCACGCGTAATTTCCCAACATGTTTTTCAAGTTCTGACATATTTATCTCAAGAGCCCCAAATACCAATGAATCAAGCTCTGTCCCCAATACATCGCAATCACGGTACTAAATGCTAAAAAAGTACCAAAAGGAATGGCGGTTTTGCGATCCGCTTTTTTTGTTAACAATAAAAAGATGGCAAAAATAGCGCCCACAATATAAGCTAAAAATATGGCAACAATAATATTTTGCCAACCCAACCATACCCCCATCATCACACCCATGCGCACATCACCGCCGCCAATCCAGCGGCCATTGGAAAGCAAATATTGCGCGCCAAAAAAACCACCACCAATCAACGCGCCTAGCGCTAGGGAATTAAAATCATAATGTAAAAAACTAATATTAACGACCAAACCAAAAATAGCTCCAATCCAAACCACATTGGACAAGATTACTTGATAGCGCAAATCTTGAACAAAAATAATGACTAAAAAGGAGATGAATACGAAGTCGCGCAATAAATTCCATTCGCTAAAATTTGAAATTGGAAAATAATGATAAGCGACCAAAGTAAGGAATATGGCCACACCCAACTCCACCAATGGATAATAGGCGGAAATATCTTTATTGCAATGTGCGCACCGGCCTTTTAACACTAGCCAGCTCAATAGTGGGATATTCTCTTTCCAAGACAATTTCTGACGACAGTTAACACACATACTGCGAGAGCGGGAAAAAAGAGCTATATTATCCCATAATCGCCAAACTATTGAATTCAAAAAACTACCTAAAATTAGGCCAAAAAAGAAGACTAAAAAATAGGCGGCGTTTCCCAAATAATTGGTATAAGCGGATAGCTCAAACATATTTATTAAATATTATACCATGATTTTGAAAAACATAAAACCCCCGAAAATCGAGGGTTTTTAGATAAAAAACTATTTTAGACCAGACGGACTCAAAGTAACTGTTCCTGGGCCCAAATTGTTTACGGTACCTTCCAAAGTAGCGGTAATAGTATAGCTTCCACCTGATAGGGTGTAAGTATAGTTACCAGATTTTGGATCAACCGGCACCTGTCCCATATATGGAGAGGAACAACCGGTAGTGGTGAAACCAGTAGCGTTTAAACACGCATAGTTGGTAGTGCCCAAAGCAATCGGAGCGGCCGCGGCTGGATAGGCGTTATTATCGGTGTAATACAATTCCAAAGCGGTTTGCATCTGTTTCAAATCAGCCAAGCGTTTGGAGTCGCGCGCTTTAACACGAGCGGAACCCAAAGCGACCACGGCCAAAGTAGACAACAAACCGATGATAGCGATAACCACCAACAATTCAATCAGAGTAAAACCTTTCTTATTCATAACTTCACCCCCTTTATATTTAGTTTCATTTTCATAAATTGAATTATACCACAAAAAACTTAGAGGTGTAAGATCGATTTAATCTTATCCACAACTTCAGATGGTTTAAAATGGGCTTTTATTAAATAGTCTACCGCCCCCATTTGCAAACCTTTTTCGACATCATCTTTTTGACCCAAATTGGTCAATAAGATAACGGGGATATTTTTTACCTGTTCGTCTTCTTTTAATTTGGACAATACCGTGAAGCCATCCATTTTGGGCAACAAGATATCCAGTAAAATAATATCCGGTAATTTTTTCTTTGCTTCCGGCAAAACTTTTTCGCCGTTGTCGACCGCGGTAACCTTATAGCCCTCCATTTCAAACTTTTTCTGGTAAATTCCAGACAGAAACACGTCGTCCTCCACTAACAAAACGTGCGGTTTGTTATCTTTTTCCATACAACATTTAGTTTATTTTAATCTATGTATTTATTGTATCACACTAAATTTCGCAAGGCTAGTCCCAAGGCCACGGACATACGCGGACCGACTTGATGGAGCAGTGGTTTTAGCCCTTCTTGGTATACCACCCGACCCCAAGGGTCACCAACATAACATTTTATTTTAAAAACTTCCGAAATATGATCGGCTAAATATGGCATA
This sequence comes from Candidatus Magasanikiibacteriota bacterium, assembly GCA_943357105.1. GTDB lineage: Bacteria > Patescibacteriota > Patescibacteriia > Magasanikbacterales > GWA2-37-8 > CAIOJG01. The sequence continues at coordinate 44,245 of CALRGC010000002.1, forward strand.
AAGCTGGCGCCGCCGGTCAAAATAATTTTTTCCGGACGCTTGCTCTCATTGCCCACCTGTTTGAGATAAAGCTCAAAACCATATTCGATCTCTTTGACAATCGGGTCCACCACCGGATAAAATAGATCCAAAAATTTTTCTTTGGTGAGCTGAGGGTTGGATTTATTGGATAAACTACCAAAAAAATCGTGCTTAAGTTGCTCGACTAAATTATCTTTTATTTTCAAATTATCAGCCAAAATTTTATTAATTTTTTCGCCGCCCAGTTCAGCGCTGTTGTGGGTAATGGCGGCACTCTGATCAATAATATAAAAATTAGTGCGCTCGGCGCCCATATCTACGATCATCGCCACGCTCTGATCGCGGCCAATGAGCGAACGCTCGAGAGCGACCGATTCCGGTTCAAGTGATTCTAGGGTAAGACCGGCCAGTTTGAATACTTGGGTATAGAACATTACCAACTCTTTGGGCACGGCATTGATTAAAACTCTTTGGGTTTTACTGTTGTTTACATCTTTTAATACTTGATAGTCCAACACCATTTCTTCTACCGGTCGATTGAGTAATTTTTTTACTTCCGCGCGCAAGACTTTATCGAGCTCTTCCTTTTTCATCGGCGGCAAATTTATCACCGCGTGAAAAAGCACCGACACCGGTAAGCTGACCACCGCGGTTTTAGAAACAGTTTTGGCGCCGGCACATACGGCTTTGAGTAATTTGGCATACTTCTCCACTTGAATATTATCAATAGCGCCCATAGGATTGAGCGCTTCATTGGGCTGAATAGTGGCTCCCAAAGTATTGGTATGGTTGGTTGGTTTAGTTAAAAAAAGACTATGAATATCTTGAGATGTCGAAGTCAGGCCATAGGTATGCAATACTGGCCTTTTTTTCTCTTGTTTCAATTCCACTATTTTTATACCACCGGCACCCAAATCCACACCCAGGTAGGATTTAGGTTTAGAAAAAAACATATTGATAATTTTTATTGCTTTAATTATAGCAAAAAAAGATGGTTACTGATATACGGCTATTGAAAACTGTGGATAAATAATATAGAATAGGTACTAAATTAACTATAATTATGTCTATCTACTTATATAATACTTTGCACCACCGCATTGAGGAATTTAAACCTTTGAAAAAAAATAAAGTTGGCCTGTATACTTGCGGACCAACCGTATATAATTTTGCGCATATTGGAAATTTGCGTACTTATGTATTTGAAGATTTTCTCAAACGAATTTTGCGTTATAACGGATATAAGATAAAACACGTGATGAACATCACTGACGTTGGACACCTCACCGATGACGGCAACAGCGGCGAAGATAAGATGGAAAAAGGTTCCTTGCGCGAAGGAAAAACCGCTTGGGAAATCGCGGAATTTTATACGCGTGAATTTCGCAAAGACATTGAGGAGCTAAATATTATCGCGCCCGATATTTGGTGCCGCGCGACTGACCACATCAAGGAGCAAATCCATTTGATAAAAAAACTACAAAAGCGTGGTTATGCCTATGCCACTTCGGATGGCATCTATTTTGACACTTCCAAATTGTCGGACTATGGTAAGCTGGCCAACTTACAAAATCAAGACCTACGTGGTGGCGCGCGTGTGGAAGTGGGTGACAAAAAAAATATTACCGACTTTGCGCTTTGGAAATTTTCTCCAAAATTACAAAAACGTCAAATGGAATGGGAAAGTCCGTGGGGCACTGGTTTCCCTGGTTGGCATATAGAATGTAGTGCCATGGCCACAAAATATCTGGGCCAGCCTTTTGATATCCATTGCGGCGGTATTGATCATATTCCGGTACACCATACCAATGAGATTGCTCAGAGCGAAGCGGCTTACGATGCTCCTTTGGCCAACTATTGGCTCCACGGAGAATTTTTGATTATTGCTGGTGATAAAATGGCCAAATCCGGAGATAACTTTCTCACTTTGCAAGTGCTCAAAGATAAAGGCTTCTCCACGCTTGCCTATCGCTATCTACTGATGCAGACCAACTACCGAAAACAGATAAATTTTTCTTGGGAAGCTCTTAAAGCGGCGCAAACTGGATTGCAAAATTTTTATAAAGAACTATCCCATCTTAAAGAACGCTTGCCGAATTTTGACAAAAGCAATCCAGCGCAGATGGAAACAAAAAAACAAGCCGAGGAAGAATTTGCCAAAAAAATTAACGACGATCTGGATCTGCCCGGCGCTTTGGCTCTACTACACACTTTATTAAAAACCAAAGACGCGATTGATTTTGATACCGTACTAAAATTCGATAAAGTATTGGGATTAAAAATTGCCGAAAACGCCAAAATTGTGAATGAAAAAATGACGGCCGACGAACAAGCGACACTCCCTGATCATATAGAGCGCATCATCATTATGCGTGACGCGGTGCGTAGCCAGAAAGATTGGGCCAAGAGCGATCAGCTACGCTTACAACTGGAAAATTTTGGGTATAAAGTAGAAGATACCAAAGATGGCACCAAAGTAAGCAAAAATTAATATGATCAACATTGCTGACAAAGATTTTCACGGCGACAACAAAGTTGGCGTCTGGTTGCTAGAGAAATGGGAGAAAAAATTAATAAAAAAATTTACTCCAAAAATTCCACGCTGTATTGAGACTTACCATCTCACGATGAGCTCCGTATTTTGGAGTCTCTGTATTATTGCTTTTGGCTATCTGGCCAAACATATTAATATCCACTTTCTCTGGGGAACTTCGGTGATGATTCTTTGTCAGTATATTACCGATCTTTTCGACGGCGCGATCGGACGTTACCGCAATACCGGACTGATCCGTTGGGGATATTATATGGATCATCTACTTGATTATATCTTTCTATGCTCTATTTTGATTGGCTATTCGTTTTTATTCAACGATCAATTTAACACCTTATTTTTTATTTTAGCTATCTTTGGAGCGTACATGGTTAATTCATATTTATCCTTTTCCACCACCAATGAATTCAAAATTTCTTATCTGAGAATCGGCCCGACGGAAATTCGTTTGTTATTTATTATTATCAATACTCTGCTGATAATTTTTCACAAAACTTATCTAGTCGGCATACTGCCGGCCGTGATGATCTTTTCACTACTCGGACTTTGTCGAGTAGTATATGACACGCAAAAAGAAATTTGGGAACTAGATATGAAAAATAAAAACTAAACCCAATCCCTCTTTTTAAAGATCCAGTACATAGCCACAGCCATAATTAGCATTAAAGACACGATAATCCAAAAACCACCAATTAAATTCAAAAATGGATTAGCCGGAGTGTGAATACCAAAAATTGTTGCGAGCAATGTCAACGGAAAAGTAATTACCGAAATCACCGTCAAAATTCTCATAATATTGGTGGTGCGCAAAGTAAGCAGTGATTCGTTGGCCTCATGCAGAGCATCGATACTTTCACGTTGACTCTCCACCATATGCCAAATTTCGTTGGTAAATTCGCGCAAAGAATTGAGATAATTTTGAAATACATTGAGATTATATTCCCGTCCGCAATACATTATCAAGCGCTCGAGTACCGTCTTGTGTCCCTGCATCGTGCGACGAAAGGTCACCACATTTGTTTTCAGACGCAAAATTTCTTCGGCCATTTCGCGACCGGAAATTTTAGTAAATAATTTTCTGTCTACCAAATTAATATCATCGTTAACATGGAGCAGAATTGGAAAAATCGAATCCAGCAAGCGGGTTAGTAGCTCAAATAAAATATGGGCCGCGGATATAGAAAAAAATTCACCGCGACTGGCCATATTTTTTCGACATTCGGCAAACAGATGATCAATAGGCAATAATTTATTGTCATGCACCGTCACCAAAAAATTCTGACCCAAGAAAAAATCTATCTCCGTATAGCCCAATCGTCTGGTCTCTCGATCAAACACGGGAAAATGCAAAACTACAAAACAATAGTTCGCGCGTTTCACTATTTTTGGCCGCTGAAACGGCGGCATACTCTCCATCACATCCAATTTATCCAAACCAAACCGACGCTGAATTTCTTGCAGCTCTTTTTCGCCTTGTTTGGTGACATTTACCCAGAGCAATCCTTGATGTTCTAATTCGTAAATATTTTTCATGTTCTTATTATACCATAAAATCCTCTCACCAACAATCCACAACCCCCGATCTTATGCTTTTGTTTTAATAAAAATAATGTTATAATATTCCTATCCTATGAATGATAAAAATTTAGACAATTTAAACGAGGAATTTGCTCGCTCGCGTGATTTGCGTATTCAACAGCAGGCCGAACAAGAACAAAATCACGAAAGTGAAAAAGCGGAAACCGAGGCCGCGGCCGAAAAAAAAATAAACCTGGAAAGCGCCAAACATCGTCCTGTTCCTTTGGCTGTAAAAAAACACCACCGGCCACTTCCCCAGATTCAAGATCCAACCGTGATAAAAATTGAAAAAATATTGGAAAGTGGGCTGGGCGATCAATATGTCAAACTCTCACCGATTGCCAAACAAGAGTTCAAAATAAAAGGGGAAGAAACGGCAATAAAAATTAAAGAATTGCTCAAAGATACTCATATAAAAGTAAAAAAAATTTTACTTTTAATAATCGAATGGCTAAAAATTTTGCCGGGCATAAATCAATTTTTCTTGGAGCAAGAAGCCAAAATAAAAACAGACAATCTGATTGAACTGCACCGACTTCAAAAAGAGCAGCATAGTGATAAATTGCTATAATTAAAAAAATGGACTCTAGCGCCTTTTTGCATTTTCTATCCACTTCATTTATCGACTCACTACAACAGCCGATATTTTTGGCCGTATTTTTATTTATCGCCGGCTGGGGACTGCTCATTGGCCTAATCTTTTTGGCCCGCGCGATTTTTCAAGCTACGAATC
>CALRGC010000002.1:49137-73307 GCA_943357105.1 Candidatus Magasanikiibacteriota bacterium
TTTTCATCGCACCATCTTACTGATAAAAGTGCCTAAAGAAAAAAAGAGTGATAGCGCCCAAAATCAATCAAATAGCGAACAAAATATTACCCAAACCCGTGAATATATCGCGATTGCCGATACGATGTTTTCTGCTATTGCTGGACTAAAAGGAGACAAGGGATTTTCCAAATGGTTTTTTGGACGCAACGATCACCTCTCTTTTGAGATCGTAGTGAAAGACGCCAAAATTTCTTTTTATGTGGCTATCCCCGACCGCTGGAGAGAATTTGTCGAGCAACAAATTCACGCGCAATATCCGCATGCTGAAATTTCCGTTGAACCGGATTATAATCTTTTCAAACCGCAGAGTCATATCATGGCCGCTTCTTTATTTCTCAAAAGTCGCTCCGCTTTCCCGCTCAAAACTTTCAAAAAAATGGATGCCGACCCATTGCTGGCAATTTTAAATCCACTTAGTAAAATCGGGGAAAATGAAGGCGCACTAGTACAATTTATAGTGCGTCCGGCTACTTCCAGATGGCGTAAACAGGGCGTGCATATGATCCGCGATATTCGCGAAGGACAAAAGTTCGAATATGTGGCCCGTCGTGGCACTTTTATGCGCTCAATTTATAAATGGCAAAAAGTACTTTTTCCAAAACAGAAAGACCCGTCCAAACAAGGACATACCGAACAATACCATCTCACTCAGATGGAAGAAGAGATGGTAAAAACTATGCAGGAAAAAATTACTCACGGGGGCCTAGAATTGACCGTACGTTTGGTCAGCTCGGCCGACAGCCAACAAAAAGCCAAGATGAATTTGGAAAATATCGTCAACTCTTTTTCTCAATATAATATTTACCGCTATGGCAACTCTTTTGGCGCGGCGGTACCAAAAAACCAGAATAAGATAATTCGTGAATCTATCTATCGCTCGCCCGATGCCAACCGCTATATGGTAGTAAATACCGAAGAGATGGCCTCGCTGTGGCATCTGCCGGTACCAAATACCGAGACACCACATATTAATTGGCTGGGCGCGCGTAAAGCCCCGCCACCAACCAACATGCCAACCGAAGGTATTATTTTGGGCCGCTCTATTTATCGTGGCCAAGAGATAATTGTGCGCATGAAACGCGACGATCGCCGTCGTCATCTGTATACGATTGGTAAATCCGGTTCTGGTAAATCCGTCTTCATTCAAAATCTGGCTATCCAGGATGTGCAAAATGGCGAAGGGGTTTGTATTATAGACCCCCACGGTGATTTTGCCGAATATGTTTTACAGCACGTGCCCAAAGAACGCGCCGATGATGTAATTTATTTCAATCCTTCTGATGTTGACCGACCAATTGGTCTAAACATGCTCGAAGTAAAAACCGAAGGACAAAAAGATTTTGCTACCCAGGAAATGATCGCCATTTTTTATAAAATGGTGACTGACCCTTCGATGATTGGTCCGATGTTTGAACATCAGATGCGCAATGTAATGTTGACTTTGATGGCGGATATGGAGATGCCCGGTACCATTGCCGAGGTGCCGCGTATGTTTACCGATGATACTTTTGTCGCCAAATGGAAAAAGAAATTAACTGATCCGGTGGTATTGGCTTTCTGGGAAAAAGAGATGGCCAAAACTTCTGATTTTCATAAATCGGAAATGTTGGGTTATTTAATTTCCAAGGTCGGTCGCTTTACGGAAAACGCGATGGTGCGAAATATTATTGGTCAAAGCCATTCTGGTTTTAATTTCCGTGAAGTGATGGATCAAAAGAAAATTTTAATTGTGAATCTGGCCAAAGGTTTGACCGGTGAAATAAACTCAAACCTTTTAGGTATGATTATCGTATCCAAATTACAGATGGCCGCGCTGGAGCGTGCCAATATGCCCGAAGACCAGCGTCATGACTTCTATCTATATATCGATGAGTTCCAAAATTTCATTACCGATTCTATCGCCACGATTTTATCTGAGGCGCGTAAATATCGTTTGGAGTTGATTATCGCCCACCAATATATGAAACAGTTGGAAGATAATAAAGGCAAATCCGCTGTTCGCGACGCGGTACTGGGTAACGCCGGTACGATTGTGTCTTTCCGTATTGGTGTCGAAGATGCCGATATTTTACAAAAAGAATTTGCGCCCGTATTTTCGGCGTATGATTTGGTGAACGTGGAGCAATACACCGCTTACACAAAATTATTAATTGATAACACCGCCGCCAAACCATTTAACATGATGACTTATCCACCCAAAGCCGGCAACAAAGAATTAGCGGAAGCAATCAAAGAACTTTCGCGCCTCAAATATGGTCGCCCACGCGAGATTGTCGAAGCCGAAATTATGGAACGCGCCCAGCTCGGTGTGGCCAAAGCCAGCACTATTGATCTTATCGAACCATCGCTGTAGAATATAGCCCTATGTCTACTATCTATAGAAAATACCGTCCGCAAACTTTTGCCGACATGCATGATCAGGAACATATCGTAACCACTCTTACTAATGAGATTAGCAGTGGCAAAATCACTCATGCCTATCTCTTTACCGGGCCGCGCGGAGTGGGCAAAACCACTACCGCTCGTCTTTTGGCCAAAGCGCTCAACTGCCCTAATAGAAAAAAAAATTCATTTGAACCATGCAATGAATGTTCTTCGTGTACCGAAATTACCGCCGGACGCAATATTGATGTGATTGAAATTGACGCCGCTTCGCACACCGGTGTCGACAATGTGCGTGAAAATATTATTGACAACGCGCAGTTCAAACCGACTAGATCTCCTTTCAAAATTTTTATCATCGACGAAGTGCACATGTTATCGGGTAGTGCTTTTAATGCCCTACTGAAAACTATCGAGGAGCCACCAGCCCATGTGGTATTTATTTTGGCCACGACCGAACTACAAAAACTTCCGGCAACAATTATTTCTCGCTGTCAGCGTTTTGGTTTTAAAAAAATCACGGCCGAGGAAATGCTCAAAAAATTGGAAATGATCTGTAGGCAAGAAAAAATAAAAGTCTCCAAAGAAGTCCTTAATAAAATTATTATCAAAAGCGAAGGTGGTCTGCGTGACGCCGAAAGTTTGCTCGGACAAATTTTTTCTCTCAATCTTAAGGAAATAAACGACAAGGATGTCGAAGCTATTTTGCCATCAGCTGATTTTGACGCGGTACTGGAATTTTTATCTAGCCTGATTGATTCCAATATTGCCGCCGCGATAGAACAAATAAATATAGCCGCCAACGGTGGTGCTAATTTGGAACAATTTACTTTAAGCCTAATAGATATTTTACGCGGCGCGCTGATCGCTCAGACCGGCTATGATATCAAAAATATTATCAGCGCCGACAAAGACACGCTTAAACAGATCAAAGAACTGTCCACAAAATTACCGGCACAAAAAATTATCACGATGATTGAATCGGCCATGTTGCGCAAACGCGAGATTAAACAAGCACCCGTACCACAATTACCGCTAGAACTTTTCGCGGTAGAATTTGGATCAGAAATTATTGTCACATCAAATACTCCTATTGCCAACGCTACACCGGCCAAGATTGAGACCAAAAATGAACCAAAGCCACACAATATCACCGAATCGATAAAAACAGCGATTAGTAGCTTCACTCATAAATCTGCCCCAAAATCTACTCTAGACGAAGTAAAAGCCAAATGGTCTGAAGTGGTTAGTAATATTTCCAAAACTGTCCCCTCCTTAACCTTTATTCTCAAAATGTGTTCGCTAAATTCAGTGTCCGAAGATGGATTACATATAGCTTTTAATTTTGAGATCCACAGAGATAAAGTCGGAGAAATAAAAAATAAAAAGATGATTGAAGACGAATTGGAAAAAGTTTTGGGAGAAAGAATAAAAATAATTTGTGAATTTACCGAAAATAGATCGGCTGACAGCGCTAACGACAAAGAACTGAATAATTTAGCCGGCGAATTTGGCGGTGAAGTAATATAAATAACATGACCCGAACAAAAATTATTTTGGCAATAACAGTATTTTCTTTTCTAATCATATCGCCACAAAGAACTCAGGCTCAAGAAAAAGAAGTGGTGAAAATAAAAGTCCCATACACTTCCGAAGTGCCGCTGGGTAGTTGGACCAAACCTTGGAATAACGCTTGCGAAGAAGCCAGTATGGTGATGGCGGAAAGTTACTACTCCGGATTTGAATCTATGGATAAAGGTACGGCCGTAAAATATATGAGCCCGCTTTTTACTATTGAAAATAAAATTTTTGGCGGTAATGCCGACACTGATTCGGTCAGAACCGCCAAACTGCTCAACGATTATTTATCAGTAAACGCCTTGATAAAAACCGCGCCCACTCTAGAAGAAATTAAAGAGCAATTACGCCAAAGCAAACCGGTAATTACCTTTCACTACGCCAAAGAAATAAAAAATCCCAACTATCACTGGCGCGTTGGCGGTTCTTATTATCACGTGATGTTACTAGTTGGATTTGATGATAATACTGGCGAATTTTTTGTTCACGACAGCGGTGATGATAAGACTGGAGAATATCATCGTTATACTTACGACATAATTATGAAAAGTTTAAAAGATTTTAATTTTAAAAATCACAAAGCCGACGGTCCAGCCAGAGTCTTATTTACCGATTCCAAAGTATTATTAAAAGAAAAAAATAGTCCGGCGGTATACTATATTTTCCATGATACCAAATATCCGATTGCCAATTCAGAGGTTTTTCTGGCGCACGGTTGGAAATGGAGTCAAATAAAATCAGCCGAAGGTAAAACTATCCAAAAATTCAAAACCGGAGCGCTGATAGAATCTTGACAAAACCCTTAAAATATAGTTAAATTCGTGTAGAAATCATACAATCCGAGATCGTCTAATGGTAGGACAATAGTCTCTGAAGCTATTTATCTTGGTTCGAATCCAAGTCTCGGAACAAATCCAGCCAATAACTGGATTTTTTGTTTTATTTGTGTTAAAATAGACCCATTATGGGCAAATTAATAGACGGCCTTGCCATCGCTGAAAAGATCAAAAAACAGACGGCACTGACGGTAAAAAAACTCAAGAAAAAAGGAATAACGCCAAAACTAGGCGTAATTTTAGTTGGCAACGACAAGCCTTCGGAAACTTACATACGTAAAAAACAGCAGGCGGCCGCAACAGCTGGCATTGAATTTATTTTAAAAAGATTTCCTGCGGTTATTAGGGCAAAAAAATTAATTGAGGAGGTAAAAAAAATTCAAGCCACCGAAAATTTATCCGGCCTAATTATCCAATTACCATTACCAGAAAAACTCTACACTCCGGATGTACTAAACGCCGTGAATCCAGATATTGATGTAGACTGTCTTACCGACACCAATATTGGCAAACTGGTAATGCGAACGAATTTTATTTTTCCTCCGACACCATACGCGGTGATCCAAATTCTAAAAGAGCTGGATACTAAAATCTCTGGAAAAAATATTACCATTATCGGAATGGGCGCCTTGGTTGGCAAACCACTGGCGATAATTTTGGCCAACGAAGGCGCGAGTGTCACTACCTGCAATAGTCGCACTAAAGATACCAAAGCCAAATGTTTGCGTGCTGATATAATCGTCACCGGAGTTGGCAAAAAAAATTTACTGCGCGGTGACATGGTAAAAAAAGGCACGGTCGTTATCGATACCGGTATTGCTTTTGAAAATGGCAAAATGTATGGTGATGTTAATCGCGACGAAGTCCTAAAAAAAGCTTCTTATCTCACCCCTACTCCTGGCGGCGTTGGCCCGATCACCGTCGCTCTCCTACTGGCCAATACGGTAGCCTGCGCCCAGCGGCTGAAAAAATATGAGTAAAATTATAGTGATTCCGACTTACAATGAAAAAGAAAATATCGTCTCCCTGATAAACGATATTTTTTTATTAAAAATTCCCGATTTAAAAATTATCGTAGTGGATGATAATTCTCCGGATAAAACGGCTGAAGCGGTCGCTCAGGCAAAAACGATTTTCCGAGATTTATATCTGGTCAAACGCAATAGTAAATTGGGTCTTGGTAGCGCCTATATTGCCGGATTCAAAAAAGCCATGGCACTTGGCGCCGATTTAATCATTGAAATGGACGCGGATTTTTCTCATGACCACAAAGATTTACCGCGATTAATCACGGCTTGTGAAAATGGCGCCGACCTAGCGATCGGTTCGCGCAAAATTCCAGGCGGAAAAATTATTGGTTGGAATTTTAAACGCCATTTGATGAGCAGTGGCGCTATGCTATTCGCGCGAATACTACTAGGATTAAAAACTAAAGACATTACCGCCGGCTTTCGTTGTTTCAGACGCCAAGTCATAAAAAAAATTAACATCAACAGTATCAAAAGCAACGGCTACGCCTTTCAAGAAGAGCTCCTTTACCGCACGGAAAAACTTGGCTTTACAATTAAAGAAATCCCTGTTACATTTAAAGATAGAGAGAAAGGCCAGTCCAAATTGGGCAAAAAAGAAATCAAAGAATTTTTTATTATTATTTTTAAATTAAAATTTAAAAAAATATGATAATGAGAAGAGTAAAACCAAATAGAAATCAATATGATCTAGACTTTGGTTCACAACCTCCAAAAGAAGCACAGCCAGTAGACCCGACTATCATTGATTCAATAAAAGAAACTCCTAAACCAGCGGGATTAGGAGCTGTGTATAAACGCATCGCAGATGATGATAGAGATGAAGATCCCCAGGCGCAAAGAGCGCGCGAATGGAAGGAATGGGGCCGTCGACGCAGGGCCTAATTAGTTATCCACACCCGCTTTGACAGTGTCCAAAAACCCTGGTAGTTTACCAGTACAATTTAATCTATTATTTGTGGAAGTGAGGTCAATTCCTCCACTGTGCCGCAACGGTAAAGTCCCGACTGAGTCGGGAACAAGTCCGGTCTTCAAATAATGGTTTTCCCGAGCAGGAATGTTCTATTTTTGAATCTTTTCACCTCGGAAAGGTTTTTTCTTTTTAAAATAACATATGCATAATAAACACCTGGTCAGGCTGTGGATGGTACTAATATTTTTAGCTCTATCTAGCGGAGCCTACTTATTACTGCCAGACAAGGCTAGTGCGCCTCAGCAATCTTCTTCCCCCACCCCATCAGCTCAAAATCTGCCCTGGGCAAACGTGGCGACCAATACGGTCATTAGCAAACCAATGGCTAAAACCACCCCCCAGACTACCGAAGCAAAAAATAGTCCTACTACGACTAATCCCGAAAGCAAAGAGGTTGCCAATGCCGATCAAATTTCTATCGCTGTCACGATAGAAATCAACGGCCAAAAATACCCCTTGAGCATGCCGGAAAAATCCACTGCTTATGAAGCGATGGCCAAATTGGTAGCGGATAAAAAGATCACCGCAGTATTCAAAGAATTTTCTAGCCTAGGATATTTCGTCGATGAAATTAACGGTGTGAAAACCGACAAAAACGCCGGCAAATACTGGATCTACTACCTAAATGGCAAACCAGCTCAACTCGGCATCTCCCAATATATTTTAAAAAATAATGATTCACTAACTTGGAAATATGAAGTACCTCAATTTTAAAAATACAACGCTTGCAATAATTTTGACAATCGGTTTAGTAGGGCTAACATCGGTTGCTTATGCTCGCACGGTGAATTTTTCCAACTATACCTGGAATGTAAAATCTGGCAATGGCGGACCTGGACCAAATAATTGGGGCAATACCGACCAAGATGTTTTTGTGGACGAATCTGGTTTACACCTAAAAGTTTCTCAACACGCCGATGACCAAAAATGGTACTCTTCCGAAGTGTATACAACCAGCTCTCTGGGCTACGGAAAATACACTTTTGATATCAACAGCCGTGTAGATTTGCTTGACCAAAATTTAGTGGCCGCGCCTTTTTTGTATCAAGACGATAATCACGAAATAGATATTGAACACTCTCTCTGGAATGGCGAAACCGGCACGAATAATCTTTTTTATACTGTCCAACCATATAATAAAGCCGGCAACCAACAAAAAAGTTCATCGGCTTTTTCTAATGGTGTTTTTCAAGATATTATTGACTGGCAACCGGACAAAATTAATTTCAGTACCAAACAAAATGGTAACGAAATTAGCAGTTTTACCTATACGACCAGCACCGATGGTACTACCAATAATTTTAATCCCGGCAGTGAATTGGTGCATATCAATTTTTGGCAGTACAAAGGTTTGGTACCAAGCAATAGCAGCACCAGCGAATTAATTGTCAGCAACTTTGCTTTTGATCCTTATGTGGCTCCAGCTACCAGCACCACCTCCACACCTACTCCAACACCTACTTCCACTCCAATCACCACTTCCACCAACCCTTTAACTGTCAATTTAAACATCCGCTATCAAAATGGATTTGTTTTTTCTGGTCCAGTGACTTTGGCCACTAGCACCATAATAGTGGATGACACAGGAAGTTCTACTTCTACAACTTCAACCACAGTGCTTACCGCCTTAATCAACGCGGCCCAAAGCACTACCACCTTTTCTATTTCCGATCTACAACTCTCCAGTTATGGTTATTACTTAAAATGTTTATACCTCTCAAACATTTCTACCTCGACTTGTAACAATTGGAATTATGTCGTGAATAATTCTTATCCACCAGTCGGGATGGGCAGTTATAATTTAACTGGTGGTGAAAATATCTATATTTATTTTGGAGACTCTTGGAAAATTACTACTCCAAGCAGTACGGTTTATACCAACACCTCCACACCATTTTATACTTGGAAATATAATTATAGCGACCTAACTAATGATTGGGTTTTGGATCCAAATGATTTGGTAGCCATAACCACTCCAAACCCTAACCCAACCGGCTGGTGGGATACAGATATTACTGTCTCCACAACAATGAGCAATAGCCAAGGTGTAGCTTATAATAATTTTACCAGCACCGGTACTTATTCAGCCAAAATTACCGCTGTTGATTATTCTAAATGGAGTAATCCAGTCACTGTTACTGTCACCACCACACCTGCCCAACAAAATAGTACCAGTACCACTTCTACTCCTAGCGGTGGCGGTTCAACCCCCTCAGCAAATGTCTTGGTATCTGATAGTAAAATAAACGACAGCGTCACCAAATTAATCAACTTCATAAAATCCAAACAAGAGGCTGACGGAAAAATCGTGGACGGTGGTAATTCGGATTGGGTAGCGATGAGTTTTGGCGTAAAAGGTATTTATGCCGCGGATGTAAAGAACGGAACATCGTCTCTATACGATTATCTATATAATTATGATAATAATTTGTTAGCCGCCGAACTCAATAGCTGTGCCGCTTACCCTCGTCACATATTAGGTTTGCTCGCAAGTGGCGTACCAAAGAGTGATGCAAAAATTGCAGCACTAAAAATAAAATTGGATGCTTGTGCGCAAAATAATAATTTTGGACAAGCGGGAATTAATGACGATGTTTTTGGTTTAATTGCTGCTCTGGCTATCGGTGAAGATCAAAATTCGGTGGTAGTGTCCACAACTTTAAACGCAATCAAAGCCAATCAACAAGCCGACGGTGGATTTGCTTATCCAGGTCCCTATGAATCACCGGATCTTACCGGTGCGGCCATAAATGCTTTGAAGTATGCTCAGAATAATGGCGCGACTGTTGATGCTAATATTTTTACCAAAGCCAAACAATACTTGAAAACACAGCAACTGACTGATGGCGGCTGGGGCTATGGCACTTCCGATGCTTTGACTACCGGCTGGGCGATGATGGGCATCAACGCTTTGGGTGAAGGCCAAAATGAATGGTTTAATTCAGCTGGTAAAAATCCTTGGTATATTTTGACCACTCTTGATAACGATCACTTCACTCAATCTTGGGATGGAAATATTGATTGGTTCGGCACCAAACACGCCGTGCCAGCCTTACTAGGAAAATCTTGGCCAATAATTCTTGATCCAAAAACAGTGACTACCGGCGGTGGTGGAGGAGGATCTTCTGCGACTGTTCTGACCACTTCTACCATAGCTACTTCTACAGTCACTACTACCACCATTTCCACCAGCACTACAGCGACCACGACCGTGGCGACTACCACATCAACAATTACTCCAGAAGTAAAAAATGAAAAACCTGAAATCAAACCCGTGATTTCGACCACCGGTCAAAGCACTAAAATTAAAGTAACAAAAACTCCTCCTGCTCCAATTGAAAATTCAAATAATTCATCCGACAAAAAAACTCCCTCTTCAGAATCACAACAGCAATTAACAGCCGGACCAAAATCCACCGACAAAACCAACCCAATCGACAACTTACCACTTGACACCCCCACCCGCCGCACCGCCAAAAAAGTGCTCGCCGTAACTGGCGGTAGTGCCGCTGCGCTTGGTCTATATCTTGGTTTGAGATTGTTTAAAAACGTGTTATAATTAGTCCACTAAAGATTACTTATGAAAAAATTGCCTATCTACTTATTACTATTTCTCGGCATTGCTACCCGCTTCATGCCTCATCCGGGAAATTTTACCGCCATGGGCGCGATTGCTCTGTTTAGTGGTTTGTATTTAAGTAAAAAAGAATCTTTAATATTGCCTTTGGCCGCGATGTTTATCAGCGATATATTTATTGGGTTCTATCGGCCGTCAATTATGGCTTCGGTGTATGTTGGATTTATTCTGATGGTTTTGATTGGTCAATATCTAAAAAATAAAATCGGGTTATCTAATGTCGCTATTGGCGTACTTTCCGGCAGTTTGATTTTCTTCTTACTCACCAATGGTGCGGTCTGGATATTTGGCACAATGTATACTCATAATTTCTCTGGATTATTGCAGAGCTACTATATGGCACTCCCCTTTTGGCGCAATGAAATTATTGGCGATCTGTTTTATACCGGTGTGCTGATCGGTGGATATGAGATGATAAAAAAATTGGTACCGGAAATGAACGCGCAAGTGACAAAATAAACAAAACAAAAAACACACCAAATTAAATTGGTGTGTTTTTATTTATATTCAAGATCGTCCTCGTTTTTATCACAAATGAATTATGATGAAAACGAGTTGGGACGATCTTGGTAGAAAGTCGCCAACCCGTCCCTTGCGGGAGAGAGGCGGCTTTTCCGCTACTGCTGCACGTCCTCCGGTGCCGGCGTCAGGAAGCTCTTCGCCTTGAAGAGCAGGAAGATGACCACGAAGAACGCGGCCAACATCACGCCGCCGGCCTTGTTGGTGCAGCCGAGCTTGATCGGGGCGGCCAACATCACGACCAAAGAAACGAGAAAATTCACGAACCACAAAATGCTGACGAGCGTGGACTTGGACATGGCTTGCCTCCAGAAACTTTTAGCAAACAGACTTTAGCGAACCCTTGCCGCTTTAGACTGATCGCCGAACTACACTCAGAACCGAATCCCGTGCGCGAGTTGACCAAACATCATTGTTTAACCCACTTGCACACGAGATTTTACAGCAGTTATATTGTAAAGAACCATTAAATTAAAAACTCTCCTATTTGAGAGAGTTATATTATATCATAATCTATTATCTATTTGGCCTTTTTACCCTTTGGTCTCTCTCAAACCTAGGGTAAGTACGATTTGCCAATTTAGGTTAATTTATTAATTAACAGATAAGTATAGCACGAATTCCAGGTTTTGTCAAGGGGTACTCGTCTATTTTGGCTAAAATAAAGCAAAAACCCACCAAAAGGTGGGTTTAATTTTATCCATAAGGTAGATCCTCCGGCACTTCCGGCTCGGGCACCGGCAAAGTAACTGTCGGCAAGACTTTGGCCTTGACCTTGAGTGGGCTCTCCACCAAATCCACCGGCAAATTGATAGGCGGTTCGCCACGTTTGGCACCGGATTTTTGTACAAGTGGGGTTTTCACAAAAGGTAGTGGGAAATGCCACACGGTGGCTAATTCTTCAATATTTAAAATATAAGGAGTGGCGCCGGTTTTTATTTTTCTTTTGACGTATGATTTAATAAATTTATTATCCAGCATCTCTTGTTGCCAGCGTTTGAAGAAAACAAAATGTCCGTGACTAATGCGATTGGGCACAATCGCGTTACGATTTTGAATATGAAACTGATTCATCGCACCAACAAACCCATCAATACAACGACTAGGAGTAAACACTTCATTGCGCGCCATATACACCGCGCGCATCTTGGTCTTGAAACCAATTTTGGCAATCTTGTCTTCAATCGCTTCCAAAGTGACTTTTCCTCCCGGAGTGACATCGCTCAATTTCCCGGCCGGATGTTCATCGTGACTATCGTGACTATCCTCTGACGGAGTATTAAAAATTTTAAATATTTCCTTGGCTACTCGCATTGGCAAATCACCAATAAAATGCAAGACAGGATTCCCGTGGTGACCATGATCACCGGCAATAATACTTTTTACTAGATCAATGCCTTTGGCTTTCCAAGCGTTACTCGCTGGCTCCAAAATAATCTGAAACCATAGATTTTCTCCGTGACCAATACGCGAAAAATTTTCCAAAATGGCCGCCATCGGATCACTAAAAACATCGTCTTTACTAATTTTATATTCAAAACTCGGATAAGTACGAATGGGATAAGCGTCGGCATCGGCCAATTTGAATTCCACCGCCAACATATGATGAGTAGGATTGGGGAAAGAATTTGGCACCATATCCACATAGTCCTCAATCTCGGTAATTTCCGCTTCCGGATATTGGGCATACACCGCCGCCTCCACCAGATCCCGAAATTCCGCCTCGGTGCGAATTAAAAATTGAATATAGCCTTCAATCGAAACTATTTCAAAACTGAAATATTTTTGTTTTTTACCTTCCAAATATTTCTGCCTAATACTAATACCGACTTTGGCACCGCTCAAATGCGCGAAAATTTGCTCTACCGCTTTTGGGGTTTGAATATATAACGGCGGCACATCCACCGCCAGCACCATCCATTGCCATTTGGCCGTATATTTATCTTGTTTATATTTTACCCAAAAATGCTCACCCATGTAAAAAAATACCAGCGCCAAAGCGGCCCAGCCAACAATTACAAAAATATACCAGACCGTACTGCTGGGTGGTTGTTCTAATATCCAATTCCAAAAATCCCAATTAATGGTAAAACCAAAAACGGAGAAAAAAGAAAAATCAGTCATAACCTAAGCGTCTATAATTTTATATATTCCGCCATAAATTATGGCCAGACCAAAAGCGGTCCACCACCAACCGTGTACGCCCGAGCTATAGCCGGAAATGTAGGCTAAAGCGGCAACGGCTGTCCCCAAAAAAGCCACTAAATGCCGGGAACTTGACCCACTACCATGACCAGACATATTTTCTTGTTAAATATATAATTATTATACCATAAAAATAAAAAACCCGCACTCTGTGAGTACGGGTCTTAAATTATTGACTACTTCTTTTTATTTTGCCACTTATCCACGTAAGCCAATAATGGGCTGGCAACAAAGATAGAAGAATAAGCGCCAGAAGCGATACCGACGAGCAAGGCTAGAGCAAAATTATGGATACTAGAACCACCAAACACATACAAAGCAGTCAAAGGAATCAAGGTGATTAAAGTGGTGTTGATAGAGCGCATCAAAGTTTCATTCAAACCAATATCTACCATCTCACTAAAGCTACCACTGCGGCGATGCAAAAGATTTTCACGAATACGATCATATACCACAATAGTATCCTGCACGGAATAGCCCATGACAGTGAGTAGAGCCACCACAAAACCAATGTCTACTTCCACATTGTGATAGCGACCAAGAAAAGCAAATACACCCACTACCAAAATCACATCATGAATAGCGGCAATAATAGCGGTGACGCCGTATTTCCAACTGGCTACCGGAAATGATACCGAGCGGAAAGCATAAGCGACAAAAGCCACGATGCTGAGCACTACCAAAATTACGGCCGTAATTGAACGCTGACGAAGCTGGCTACTCACCGCGGCGCCAATAGTTTCAAACTGGTCTTCGTTCACTTTATTATCTTTGGTTTCAAATTTAGCACGCAAACCTTTGAGCACAGTCTGGTGTTGATTTTCATCCAAAAAAGCGGTGCGGATAATTAATTTATTGTCATTGGTTTTTTGGATCAAAATATTTTCTTGACCCAAAGTTTTCATCGTGGCTTCTACGAGATTGGTATCAGGCACGGTGCCACTAAAACTCACTTCGAGCAAGGAGCCGCCAGTGAAATCAATACTTGGTTTCAGACCCCACTTAAAAAGAACTCCAAAACTAACCACAGTCACCACCGCGCTCACGGCCAATAAATATTTAGCGTATTTAACAAAAGGTATCTGCATAAGATTATTTATTATTTTCATTACGCTTGGTGTGGCCCAAGAAAAGGAAGTTTCCTTCTTCATTAAACCATTTAAACACCAAACGAGACATAGCGCGTGTAGCGACGATAGCGGTGAATAAACTGAACAACACACCGATAGCCAAAGTCACGGCAAAGCCCTGCACAAAACCGGTACCAAACCAGACCAAGAAGACACAGCTTACCAAGGTGGCAATATGACCATCACGAATAGACGGCCAACTGCGGCGGAAAGATTCTTCGGAAGCGGAGTGGAGATTTTTACCGGAACGCAATTCTTCTTTAAGACGCTCAAATACTAGGACGTTCGTATCCACGGCCATACCAATAGAGAGGATAAAACCGGCAATACCAGATAGAGTTAAAGTTACGCCAACTAATTTAAAGGTAGCTAAACTCAAAAGGGCGTAAACTACTAACGAAAATACGGAAAGCAAACCTGGGAAACGATAATAGATAACCATGAAGATCATTACGCCCAGTAGACCAACCAAACCAGCATGAAAACTTTTGGTGAGCGAATCACTACCCAAAGTAGCGTCTACTTTTTGTTGACTAATTAATTCTACCGGTACTGGTAAAGCACCGGAATTTAATCTTTGAGAAAGTTGTTTGGCTTGCACCAAAGTAAAGCCACCGGAAATCACGGCACTACCATTCAAAATTGGCTCATTTACTTTTGGCACGCTAATTGGCTGACCATCAAGGAAAATCGCAACTGGTTTGCCAACATTGCGTCCGGTGATATCGGCAAATAATTTGGTGCCGGCATCATCGAAATTCAAACTTACTTGAGTTTGACCAGTACGGGAATCCTGAGTAACCTCAGCGCGTTTGAGCTGTTTACCAGACAATCCAGTTGTTTTCCATTGTTCAGTTGGCGGAACAATATCGGTCTTCTGTTGTGTTTTTACAAATACTCTGGCCACCTGATATTCTTTGGCGAAATCTTCACCTTTTTTGTAAATCAAATGATAACCAAATTGAGTTTCTACCGGAGCGGAAATACTGCCGATTGGAGCATCCCAGACCGCTTTTTCAAATTCCGGTACCATTTGACCTTTGCTAAATGTTCCTAAATCACCGCTAGTTTTTTGCGCGGCCGGTTCGGTGGAATACTGTTTGGCCAACTGTGCAAAATTAGCAGTTGTGGCCTGAGCTTTAATTTCTTGGATTTTTTTCAAAGCGTCTTCTTTAGTCAGATACTGTGGATTATCACAAGATTCAGCGCCTTTATAGCAGATCAAAATATGTGCGGCGAAAATTTCTTTTTCACCTTTACGCTCAGCAATTCTTTTCACGATATTCAAACCGTCAAAACTTTTTACTAGCGTAGTACTGTATTCTCCGTCTTTATGCGCTTTAGCCCAAGTATAAATTTCCGGATAAACTTTAGAATTAATAAAACCAAGATCACCACCATTATTTTTTCCGGCAGTATCTTCAGAATATTTTGTTACTACCGTAGCAAAATCCGTGCCACTTTTTACTTCTCTTAAAGCGGCATTGGCGGTGGCAGTTGCTTTGGCGTTATGATCATCTAATTGTTTTTGCTCATCTTTGGTAAGATCACGAGCAGGTTGATCATTCTGTTCTTTGAATTCGAGTACTGGAGTTTCACCAATCATTTTAATCGCGGTATTCACATCGGTCACACCCGGTAATTCTACAATGATGCGGTAGTCATTGCCAACTTTAGTGGTTTGCACCAATGGCTCGGCCACACCCAGACCACCGCGCACACGACGCTCAATAACATCACGCACACCTTCTACCGCGTCGGCTCTGTCGGCATCTGGTACCTGACGAGTATCGGTCTGATAAACCAAATGCGCCCCACCCTGCAGATCCAAGCCTAAATTAAAGCCGTTTTCCGGTAAGCGAGGTACGCCAAAATTAGTCTGGTTGTTGAGCCAATCAATACCACGGTTGGCATAAGTAGGCATTACCACCAAAGCACAAACTACCAATAAAATTGCGATCCAGCCCACTCTCCATTTAACCTGCGATCTAGTCAAAGTGACCGTCGGCTTCACATTCTTAGCCATAAATTAAATAAAATTAATGATTTTAGTAATCAAATTAAGTAGAGCGATTTTACCTTTTTTTTGGCTTTTTGGCAAGTGGATAAATGGCTGGTAAATATGGCTAGCCATAAACAAAAAACCGGCCTTTTGGGCCGATCTTTTAAATTTAATTGCTATGCCATTTCTAACCGTGTTTTTATTTTGAATATATCTTGATCATGAACTTACACTTTATCTACTACTTTTCTTAAAAGAAATATGTTAGCCACCATTTCTTGATCTAATTTTTTCAATATCCCCATCATGGTATCCAAAGTTACCGCCAAATCGTCCTTAAAGCCATAAAATTCTTTTTTGGTCAACATCTCATCAAAACGTTCATCGTGTTCAATTAATTTGGCAACAATTCTATCAAAAAACTTATCATGTTCCTCGAGTTTATTATCAACTTGTTCAAAACGCTGATGGATCTTGTCGAACAATTTATCATGTTCCCACAATTTAGCGATAATTTTATCCTCCGACATAAAATTATATTAATTAAGAATAATACTACAAATTATAACACTCCAAAATTTTTAGTCAACTTTGGCTTTTATTAATTTAAATCTCGGCACCATTTCCCCATTTATTTCCACACTTTCTTCAAACATTTTGAGTGGACGGACCCAAAGACCGCTATTGTTATATAGCGGTTTGTATACTATCATCTCCTCTAGAGTTTCACTGTGCTTGGCAGTTCCGATTACTTCGTAATCATTACCTTTGTAGTGGCGATAAATTCCTGGAATAATCATATTTCGTAAATTTCAATTGGTAATCCATCCGGATCATTAAAGATTAAAAAACATAATTAATTTTTTATACAACTTAATCTTATCAGATAAAATTGGCTTAATCAATATAAAATAAAAAACAATCGACCACACTGCCCTATACACAAAAATATATAAGGCAGTTCGGTGGTCGATTGTTTCTTCCTCCTCCCTGCCGCCCCCCTAGAGGAGCGAAGTGGAATTTTCTGCTCCCCTGTTTTCCTGCCTGAATTCAATCAGTAGCCGCTCAAGCAACCTCTTGCATTCCGGCGGAATCTGGTCTTGATTCCAGAGGATGGCGCTGATCGGACGGTAGCGAGAGCCCTTACACTTTGGATCGATATGACCCAACTTTCTAGCCAGGTGCATCCGACTCGGAATCCAGGCATTGCCGAGCTTCCGCTGTAAGATGATTTTGCAAAAACCGTCATACTCTATATCCTTTCCCTGAGACAGGATATAAAGATCCCCCGAGATTGGCGAACAGCGAAATTCAGGATGACGAAACCAGAAATCCATCCACTTAGGATCGGCCTTGACCGGCTTCTCAGTGCGAATTACGATACTTTCAGCTTTCTGGTTTTGATCGGGATTCTTGGGTTTGGCGCGTCTAACCATCCCCGAACGATCCAAGTCCTTTTGAGCCACCACCGTACCGTCTTCCTGCACAACATCATAAGGATCACTGAGCTGACTGTTGGCGATTTCTTGGGAAGACAGAGGACGCAAAAGTTTCTGACTCAAAAGAATCCGAATCCACATATTTCCATCCGAAATCCCCAACCCCCCCAAACTAGATGCCGTAACGCGCACCACACCGAGCGCGCGCAACCTCGCCATGACCTCACTCGAGGTCAACTCTGGAACTTTGATTTTGCTTTCCATGGTCTACCTCTAGAAGCCGCGAAATTGCGACTGAAATAAGACTATATTAAAAAATAAATCAGGTCAAGCGCCATTTTTGAAAGCAAAAAAGAGTTTTATTTAAAAACTCTTTTATTTATAGTTAAATTATTCTCTACGCCCCATGACACTTCTTATACTTTTTCCCACTCCCACACGGACACGCGTCATTGCGCCCAACTTTTTCACCGGCATCATTTTTTAATTTTCCGTCATCGGCAATTTTGGATTCAGTTTCTGGACCGCTATATACCAAATTCTTTTTATTCATTGACTCTTCAGCCATCTGAATCCCGACATTTATTTTAAAAATATTATAGACCACATCATGAGAAATAGCCGAAAGCAAACTATTGAACATGTGATAGGTTTCGCGTTTGTATTCTACCAATGGATCGCGTTGACCATAGCCGCGCAGACCAATACCGGCGCGCAGATAATCCACGGCCACCAAGTGATCTATCCACAGACCATCAGTCGCCCGCAAAAGAATTTGTTTTTCCACTTCGGCTTGAAGCTCAGGATTATTAATTTTTTCTACCAATAATTTCTGATATTTTTCTTTGGCAAAATTGGTAAGCAGTTCAATTATTTTGGTGCGTTCTTCTACCGCTTCGATCTTTTCACTACCATGGTCGCCAAGATTAGTAATTTTATTTTTTTCTTCTTGAGTCAATGGATAAATCGTGCCGACACTGTCGACCAACTCTTTCATCTCCCAAATATTTTTGTCTTCGGCATTAGTATGAAAAGAAACCAGTTGTTCAATTTCATTTTCTGTCATTTCTAAAATTAAACTTTGTAAAGTTTTTTCACTTTCAGCCAATTGATTATTTTTTTGTTTTTCAAAAGTTTCCAAAATCTGACGACGGCGTCCGTAAATAACTTCACGATGACGATTGAGGACGTCATCGTATTCCAATAAATGTTTACGAGAATCAAAATGAAAACCTTCTACTTTTTTCTGAGCGGCTTCAATGATGCGCGTAATCGAACGCTGTTCAATCGGCATATCATCCGGCACTCGCAAAGTCTGCATAACACTACGAATTCTATCACCGGCAAAAATACGCATCAGATCATCCTCAGTGGAAAGATAGAATTGAGTGGCCCCCGGATCACCTTGGCGACCAGCGCGACCACGGAGCTGATTATCAATACGACGACTTTCGTGACGCTCCGTACCAATCACAAACAGACCGCCATTGGCGCGCACTTTTTCGGCTTCTTCTTTTACCGGTGGATTGCCCCCCAAAATAATATCTACACCACGACCAGCCATGTTGGTGGCGATCGTCACTGCGCCGGCATGACCAGCTTGAGCGATAATTTCACCTTCACGTTCGTGATTCTTAGCATTTAAAATTTCATGTTTAATGCCTTCACGTTCCAAATACAAACTCAAAGCTTCATTTTTCTCCACCGAAATCGTACCGATCAAAACTGGTTGGCCTTTACTCTGTAATTCTTTTACGGTTTTGGCAATCGCTTGAAATTTGGCTTCTTCGGTTTTATAAATTCTATCTGGATTATCAGAACGCAAATTAGGGCGGTTAGTTGGTATTACCACCACTTCCAAATTATAAATTTTACCAAACTCTTCCGCTTCGGTAACCGCCGTACCAGTCATACCGGACAATTTTTCATAAAGACGGAAATAATTTTGAAAAGTAATTGTGGCCATCGTCTGACTTTCGCGCTGAATAGCCACGCGTTCTTTGGCTTCTATGGCTTGATGCAAGCCTTCGTTGTAGCGACGACCCGCCATCTTGCGGCCGGTAAATTCATCCACAATTATTACTTCGCCGTTTTCCACCACATAATCGCGATCACGTTTAAACAAAGCCTTGGCGCGCAAGGCTTGCTCGGTATGATGCACCATGCTCATACTGCCATCAGCGTAGATATTTTCCACGCCAAGTTTTTGTTCCATTTTTTTGATACCTGCTTCGGTCAGTGTGCTGGCGCGCATTTTTTCATCGACATTATAATCTACATTTTCTTCCAATGTATTTACGATGTCGGAAAATTTATAATAAGTATCGGCCGCTTCTTCCGCCGGCGCGGAAATAATCAAGGGAGTGCGCGCTTCATCAATCAAAATTGAATCGACTTCATCCACTATCGCAAAATAAAAAGGGCGCTGAGACATTTCGGACAGATTGCCCACCATATTGTCACGCAGATAATCAAAGCCAAATTCATTATTGGTACCGTAAGTAATATCGCAAGCGTAGGCTTCTTTGCGACTACAATTTTCCAAATATTCGTATTCTACTTTGTAAGCGCCTTTAGCATCACGCTCTCGATCAATACTGCCAACTTCACTCATGGCGTCTTTACCGTCGGCATCGGTAATTTTTAATTTATTAGGATTGTATTTATAAGATACCAATTGTTGTTGGATTATACCAACACTCAAACCAAGCGCGTCATAAATTTGACTCATCCAAACCGCGTCACGTTTGGCCAAATAATCATTGACTGTCACAAGATGGACACCTTTACCGGCCAAAGCATTGAGATACACTGGTAAAGTCGCCACCAGAGTCTTACCTTCACCAGTACGCATTTCCGAAATCTGTCCACGATGCAAAACAATACCACCGATCAATTGCACATCAAAATGACGCATGCCGGTAACGCGGCGCGAAGTTTCACGCACGACCGCAAAGGCTTCCGGCAAAATCTGATCCAAAGTTTCGCCTTTGGCTAGACGTTCTTTAAACTCAACGGTTTTATTTTTTAATTGTTCGAGCGACAAAGTTTGCAATTGTGGTTCAAAAAAATTTATCTTATCTACAATCGGATAAATTTCTTTCAAAACCTTAGCATTTGGATCGCCAAAAATTTTAGTAAGAAATGACATAAAAGCTAATTTAAAACAGAAACAGACATTTTTAGACTTGATTATTTTATCACATAATAATAAAAAAAACAAGGCCAAAAACTATTCCTATTTAGTTTAAGTTTAGCTAAAATTAGCCTATAAATGAGGAACCACTGCACGTCATTTGCCGGCCGAAGCCAACATTTGACGTACAGTGGTCAAAGGTGCTAGCGCACCAGGAGAATGTCCGTGGGCAGGATGTCACTGATGTCGTCGAGCACGACCGAGTGGGTACGCTTCTCGTAGACCGCCACGTAGGTCTTCTCCAGCGTGAGGAAACAGCCACTCAGCACGAGGCGCTTGGCGACAATGCTACCACGCGCGATGTACATGAGCGCGGAGCCCGGGCCGACCAACTGATGGGCCGACTTGATCTGGGCGAGATTGAAGGAACCGTTGATCTTCACCTCCTTGAGACCTTCGAGGCTGGCACCGTCTTCGATCGGAAACCGACACTTGTCGAAACCAACGATCTGCAGATTGTGGCAAGCCGCCACCAGAAGATCCCACCGATCCGAGTTGTCACCGGCCAAGTCATCGAGCTTGGCAAAGAAGCTACCGTCCGAGTCATCCTCCAAACGCTGAAGGACGCGCGCGAGCAAACGAGTGACCCGAACATTTGGATTCATCCCTTTTCTCCTGTGTGCTACTTGGCACGCCTACTGACTGATCCCTTATCAGTCATGTTTAGAAAAACAATCAAAAATTATTTTCTTAAACATTTACAATAAAGACTAATTACTCTAACAAAAAAACTAAACTTAGTCAATATAATGATAAAATATTGACAGAAACCCTTTTTTATGCTATAATCGGCCAAATTCACGTTCTTTTTACAATAGTCCAAAATCGGTTGATAATTCAAGATAATATCTTTAGTTACCAATCGATTTTGGCTTTTAGACATGGTGTCTATATAGCCTACAAAATCCTAGCTGGGGAAAACAAACAATGGAAAATCTGCTCATTATCGTGGCAATTCTGATCATCGTAGCGGTGGCCATGAAGTACAGCGAAAGTAAACAAAAGAAAGCACACCAACAGCTCCTGGCTGACCTCGGTGAATTTAGCTGGAGCGGAGCGAAGGATGCTCTGGCGAAACTCATTGAGATCCGTAATCATGTGGACTCAAATCAAGTGCGCGATGTTGCACGGCACTACCTTACAGTGTGGTGTGGTGATCTGATGAGTCACAAAGCGACCTCTGTAAAAGAGGCACTGTCGGCCAAAGCAAGGTTCGAAAAAGAAATCGCTGAAATCAAAAAAATCAGCAAAATGTTTGGTCTTTCTCACATCGAGATCTGTCCGTTCTCAACGGAAGAAATGTCCGTTGCCCATCTGAAATGCCATGTTAGTGTCCTCGAACAGTCCTTGGAACACTATCCAGAAAAGGCCTGGATGGAAATTACGCCCGGACAAATCTTCGAGGCTCTGATCACCTACGCCGACATCACCTACACCAATCGCCAAATCGAAAAGTGGCGCAGTTGGATCCGATCCGCTTATCTAAAACAGGCAAGACGAGAAATTAGGCGTATAAAACGCGGTGAGTACTCTCGGTCTACTCGCGAGACAAATCTGGCCGTGGACAAAATCTTGGATCTTTTGAGTAAAGCGAAAGCACAGCCGGAAGAAATCGAGATTACATTGTCCGAAATCGAAGACCTGCGCAAAACGGCCAAGTACGCCTAAGACACCATTTCACAACCCGCACACCAACCAAAGGAGGTAGGATGTGCGGCCTACCATTGAAGATAAATATTTATCGGCAGTGATAGAAAAAAATTCCCAAATTAATTTAGGAATTTTTTATTACAATTTTATAGTCACACCATCAAACGCCGCGAAAGAATTTTTGAAAATTTTACGCGCTCTTTTTTGCGCGTCCAATCGCTTGGCACGAGTATTGAATGAGTTTGGCCCAAATTGGGTTAGATACATTTTTTTCGCGCCAGCATCTTTGGCTACTTTGGCGGCACCTTCCGGATCAGAATGCCCCCAAAAATCTCCCAGCTGTTCTTTCCAATAGCCGGATTCGTGAATGAGGATATCAGCTTTTTCAGCCAACTTCACATCGTTGGCACAAGGGTGAGTATCCGTGCAGTAAGTAACAATTTTATCTTCCAAATAAAAACGATAACCAAAATCTTCATCAATATGTTGCAAAGGTAGACAATCAAACTTCACGGGCAGATTATATTTACCGGCTTTTACTTCTATTAAATTTACTTGGTAACCAATTTCTTTTAACGAAGCAGCATAAGGATGATCAAAAACTGTATTCATCATTTTTTTTAATCCTTTATGGCTAATAATTGTCAGTGGCTGTTTTAATTTCATCTTGGTCAAAGTATGCAAACCACAAATATGATCCATGTGAAAATGACTAAGAAACAAAAAAACCGGTTTATCTTCTTTAATATAATCATTGGCTTTGGCAATACCAAATCCCGCGTCCAAAATAATATAGGCGTCTTTGGTGTTGATCAAAGCGCTGATGGTGTTGCCAGTATTGCTGTCGTACCAACCGTTGGTTCCCAAAAAATGAATCTTCATAAAATTTAATTCGCAAAAAGTAAATATAATAAACAAATGTTCAGTGCCACAATTATAGCGGCAATCGCCCAAGCCAAAAATTTTGTCAAGGGACGATTGGCAAAATCTCCCAGGTATTTTTTACTGCCGGTGAAATATACCAAAGGAAAAACGGCAAATGGTAATTGGAGACTTAATATAACCTGACTAAGTATTAATAATTTTGTCAGACTGCCAGTACCATAGATTAAAATCGCTATTATTGCCGGCACAATCGCCAAAAGTCTAGTGACTAAACGGCGGAGCCAAGGCGACAATTTTAAATTAATAAATCCTTCCATGATAATCTGCCCGGCCAAAGTACCGGTGATAGTGGAATTTTGCCCAGAAGCCAACAAAGCGATAGCAAATAATACTGAAGCGGCACCAATGCCGAGCAATGGTGATAAAAGTTGATAAGCCTGAGAAATTTCCGCCACGCCATTAAACCCACGCGTATAAAAAGTGGCTGCCGAAACGATCAAAATTGCGGCGTTAATATAAAAAGCAAACGACAAAGCAATAGTGGAATCAATTGCTGAAAATTTTAACGCTTCTTTTTTTCCTGCTGTGGTTTCTTCGTAAGCGCGGGTTTGCACTACGGCGGAATGTAAATAGAGATTATGTGGCATCACGGTGGCGCCGATAAAAAC
>CALRGC010000002.1:73317-83690 GCA_943357105.1 Candidatus Magasanikiibacteriota bacterium
AGAATACCAACGGCGATATATAGCATCTCTTTATCTGTGAATAAATTTTTAGTTGGAATAAAACCGTGGAGCACCGCGCTAATCACCGGCTGAGAAAAAAACAGTTCCAAACTGAATGAAACCATGATGGTAATAATCAGAGTAATTACCAGAGCTTCCAGATATCTGAAGCCGCGATTTTGTAAAAGTAATAAAATAAAAACATCAGCCGCCGTAATTATCACGCCAGCCGCCATAGGAATTTTGAATAGTAAATTCAAAGCAATCGCCGAACCAATCACTTCCGCCAAATCACAGGCAATAATCATCACTTCAGCCATCACCCAAAAAAAGAAAGAAACTTTTTTACCAAAATGGTCGCGGCAGATCTGCGCCAAATCACGACCAGTAACAATGCCGAGCTTGACGGATAAATATTGCAACACCATCGCGAATAAACTGGAGAGTAATACTACAAACAAAAGCACGTAGCCATATTTGGCACCACCCATCAGGTCGGTCGCCCAATTCCCCGGATCCATATATCCTACCGCCACCAAATAACCCGGACCGGAAAAGGCCAACATTTTTCTCCAAAAAGAAGTGGGATGTGTCATAAACTATTTTACCAAACTCTAGATAATCTTCGCGCGGGTTTCCTTATGTTGATCCAAAAACTTTTTCATCTGTGATTTGGTCATCAGGCCAGCCTGAGCGCCGACATAGCCCACTACGCTGGCTGAATTAGCGGCCCCATAACGCATAGCGGTTTTTACATCCAGACCGTGTATCAGAGCGGATACCAGACCAGTGGCAAAAGCATCACCGGCGCCGGTTTTTTCCACTACCGGTAAATTAAAAATTGGTTGATGATAAAAATTTTCACCGTCAAAACAACAGGCGCCATTTTTACCATCGGTAATCACCACCAATTTTGGTCCGTATTTTTTTAATTTAGTCAATAAAATCTTGATATCCTCATCTTTGCCTATTAAACGCCAAGCTTCCTCTTTGTTGACTATAAAAACTTCCGTTACTTTTAATATATCTTTCATCCCATCAATGCCATCGCGTAATTCATGCGCGCCGGGATTGTAACCAATTTTTACTTTATCTTTTTTAACTTTTTTTACGATTTGAGAATGCAACAATTTGTGACCATCGGGCAAAGCGCCCAAAAATATCCACTCAGTTTTGATACCAGCTGGTAAACTATATTTGCGCGGCACTTGAAAAGTCAAAAGCGTGCGCTCACCTTGAAAACTCAAAATTGAAGAATAGTCGGTGCGATTTTTTTTATCCACCATCACATATTTGGTAGCCACCTTTTCTTTTTTAAATACCGCTAAACTATCTTTGCCCGGAGAATCATTGCCAATAATAGTATATAGCGCGGCTTTTAAACCCAGTCGAGCGCTTCCCACGGCATTATTGGGTGCCGTGCCCACTCCCGGAACATTGGTCACATTTTGCACCGGAATTTTGTCGGCGAAATTTATACAGAGTTGGCAAGCGTTGTTGTCTATCCGACAATTTACCGTAGCCTCATGAAGCTCCAAAAAAACGTCAAGCGCCGTACCACCAATAGATAGGATATCAAACATAATTTTTATATAATAATCTCACGCCCAAAGGGGCAGACGATATTTATTATACCAAAAAAAAGAAAGATGCAATAGTAGTGAATTATTTATTAATTTTGCCAACCAAAACAAAGATCAACTTTGCCGACAATAGCAAAAAAATATTGATGGCGATAACTTTAAAATAACTGTGTCCAATTTGATTGGCGGCGATAGAGATCACTTGGGCGGTGATAAACGGCAGATCAATAATAATGTCATTTTGTTCATTGTTTTGATTATTTTTAGGTAGGATTGGTGGCGTCATATTTGATCGGAAAACTGTTAAATTAAAATAGCCTCCCGGACAGGAGGCTATAGAGTTTTTCGAAGGTTAAATATGATATTTAACCGATCATGAAGCAACAAAAAGCCGCCTGTCCGAATACATGTTACGGCGATGTGCGTACCAATTAATAAGTTGCTCAAATACGGTCATAGCGGAATTTTTTAAATAAAAAAAACGCCTACATAATAGTAGACGTGGTTTATGAAAAATTGTTACAGTTTTTGGTTTTTGTCTATCATTGAGCAGGGTAAAGCTTTGAAAATTCACTAAAAGATATACTGGAAATACCTTTAATAACGGCGGCTAAATCATCCCTAGAATATCCTTCAGTCATA
This sequence comes from Candidatus Magasanikiibacteriota bacterium, assembly GCA_943357105.1. Classification (GTDB taxonomy): domain Bacteria; phylum Patescibacteriota; class Patescibacteriia; order Magasanikbacterales; family GWA2-37-8; genus CAIOJG01. The sequence continues at coordinate 75,543 of CALRGC010000002.1, forward strand.
ACACACAAATAATAGGGGTGGTTTGGATAATAAATAAGACCACAATCATGTAGTTCAAGTGAGACTACACTACCGCTATCTAGATTAGCATATTCACCAAATTTATGAGCAATTTTGAATATGGATGGTACCCCAGCTACCAGCCCGTCCTTAAAATCAACTTCGCTGAGTAATTCTAGTGCCCGCTCTGACATATCTTGATTCAAAAAAGATGCATTATAAAGAGTTCTAAAAAATATAGTGTAAATTCTGGGCGACATGGTATTTTCAGAAGAATCCTGAAGACCCATACCGTTATCATTAAGAGCTTCGGTGAGAGATTGGTGATCGATTTTTTTTAACAGAAGGTCTTTGGCATCATTATCTGATTGTTTAATCATTGCTCTAGCTAGTTCTTCAACGGTATAATCACGGCCACTCACCAGATGTTGAATTTGATCAGTGCTGTTATGTCCAACACCAGAAAAATAAATTTTTTTATTTAATAATGTTGGATCAATTTCAGCTTCTTTATAAAGCGCCATGAGGAATGGAAGTTTAAAAAGACTTGCCGGATGATATTTATCATCCTGTCCAATACCAGTCCAATGAGCATTATTGGTATCACGAAAATAAAATGATGCTCGTTTAATTTTGCCGGTAGCCTGTTGTTGCCCAATAAAAGCACTGACTTTATTCTTTAAACCACTCAACTCTGGAAAATTTAATTGTGGAGGAAAATCGATACGAACCATTGGTTTTATTAATGGATACAGAGGATTGATCTTCCGAGTGACAATCGGTTCTATGCGAGACGGAAATTGTTTGTTTCTTGTCAATATATATTCAATTCCAGCACCGGCGGCAATAAGACTTACGGCTAACAAAACTTTTACTAGGTGAGTTTTTTGATTTTGTTCTGTATTCATATATCGTACCACTGTTTTTTTCCGCCCAAACCTCACAAAAATAATGTTGATCTTAACGGTAAATTTCTTAGCAGGCCCGCTCGGATTCGAACCGAGAACCTCGCTTTTGGAGAGCGATGTTTTACCGTTGAAACTACAGGCCTAAATTTTGTTTGCGAAAATACTATACACTTTTTCCATCTCAATTGCAACCATAAAGTCATTATACCTTATAGATGCACAACCTGGATAATCTTTTTTAATAGTCAAACCAGTGTTTTTCTTTTTATAGACTTTTATGAACTGACTAACTGGTATAGTGGTAATATTGGACCAAAAAAATTTTAAATCTTTTTCATTATGATAATTATGGAGATGTAAACAAACTCTAAATTTACTTTCATCCAAATCAAATGCTGATCGAAATAATCTTAAAAAAATTTTTACTAATTTTGGATCAGAGTTAGCAAATCTTATTGAATTAGCAGATTTTTCTCCTTCACACCAATAAAGTAAAGCGCAAAATATTTTCTCCAAGGTCTTTGAATAGTGTAAATTATTAAACTCATCAAAAACTTTATTATAAATTGCTTCTTTAATTTTTTGGCTCTTAAATTTATTTGTTTCTACTGCTTTTGCCCTGCCAGATAAAGCTCTGCCTGCAATCCTTGATTTAGCGGCTTTAGACAGATTTACATTACGTACCCACAGGGATACACTGCTCTTAGAAACGTCTAACTTATTAGATATTTCTGTAATTGAAAATCCACTTCTTCTCAAAGTTTGTGCTTGAATTTTCTTTTTTAACTTCATAAATCGAACGATGTATATTGGTTATATTATACATAGCTCTAATAACAATGTCAATTACCTATTTTGCGGCAATTCACTTTTAAATAACGCCCAATACATTATCACAGCAAATAACAGCGACCAAACCAAACTCATAAAAGGTATGCCAACGTTCAACTGCTCCAAAATAAGCGGCAAAGTAATGGCGAACAATCCGACAGTAAACACCTGTTTGAATTTGTAATCCAATTTACGTTTCTTGCTCCATTGATAAAATACCAAACTGATAAAAAAGATATTGAGCAAATTACCTACAACCAAATATAACAATATTATAATAGAAAATGCCAAAGTAAACAAACTTAACATTCTATTATTCAATAATTTATCGGCCCAACTTAACACTAAATTGCGATCGGCCTGAAAATCAGTACCAGCGGCAAAAGCCTGGGTTTTGACGGTTTGATCTTGCGGATTATAGATTTCCAAACGATCACGAGTGGCCAAAATACCAACTTGGCTGTCACTAGTGACAAACTGTTTCACCACGAGTGTGCCGGTAGAAACTGTATCCACTACTATTACCGCATTGTCATATTTTTTGATATAAGGCTGAGCGAGACCAGTCACCTGTAATTGACCATTGCTCATCTGCGCTTTGAAATCAGGAAGTTCTTGAGATAGTCTTGCTTTCCAAGTCGGCGCATCGGAAAAATATTTGAAAGCGGTTGGAATAACTACTAATCCGGAAATAAAAAAGGTCAACAGAAAAAAATAGCCCCAAGCCCAGCTAGTATTATCTCTTTGCTGACGGAGCCATTTAAAATTATACAAACTGTTGTAAAGCGAGTTAAAAAAACTCATAAACCAAATTTATTTGGTCTCTTTGTGTTCAGTGTGTTTCTTGCAAGATTTGCAAAACTTGTTTAACAACAAACGAGTCTTGATCTTTTTGTTGCGAGTAGTGAAAGAGTTCACACGTTTGCAAACTGAACATTCCATTTTCGCTAGGGTATCTTGTGACATATATATTTATTAAATTTACCTGGTGGGCAGAGTAGGATTCGAACCTACGAAGGCGGAGCCAGCAGATTTCACTAACCCAAAAGTTTCCTTTTGGCATGGACTATATCTTTACCCTATTATGGGTACTCTGGTATCTAGTCTCTACGGCGCTCCCCGCACATTGCGGAGTTCCCACGGTATTAGCACCCCCATTAGCTTTCACCGTTATCCCAGAGAGTTCATCTTAAGGTTACCCTTAAGAGCTGCAATTGTTTACAGTCTGCCCCAGTTAGCCACTTTGGTATCTGCCCAATTTTTTATAACTTAAAAAGAACAAAACTGGAGCCGGCTTAGGGACTCGAACCCTAGACCTGCTGTTTACAAAACAGCTGCTCTACCAACTGAGCTAAGCCGGCATAATTTGGTGTGAGAAATCTGGATAGAGCGCTCACTTGAGCCGTTGTCGGGATTTGAACCCGAGACCTTTTCCTTACCATGGAAATGCTCTACCAACTGAGCTACAACGGCTTATTCTATATACTGTCAATGCGATATTTGAAATCAGGCAACTTGGAATTTTCCGGATTCGACATGCGCAATTTAGAAAAAGCGTCGATAGCCAATTTCTTATCTTGACATAGTATAGCAGTTTCAAGCAGAAAGTCAAGATATTTTGGGTTTTGTGGTTCCAGTTCTACGGCTTGCATTATCGCCTCTTTGGCCACCTCATTTTGCCCAACCTTAAGCAATAAATCGGCTAGATGCGCAAAGCGCGGGGAGAGCGCATCGTTGGCCACCACCGCCAATTGGTAGTATTCTATGGCCTGATCAATCTCATTATCTTCTTCGGCCATCTGGGCCAACCGCACCATTACGGCGTCATTATTTGGCTCAAGCTGAAGTAAAAAAGAAAAAGTCTGTTTCGCCTCTTCTCTGGCGCCACGGCGCAGATAAGTTTCACCTAAACCGCGATAGGCATCGGCTGATTTGGCATCAATTTTTATAGCGCCAATAAAAGCCTGTTCGGCTTGATCATAACTACCGACTTCCAAATACTGATTGCCTTCTTGAATTAAATTTTTCAACTTATTAGTCAATTCTTCATTGCTGAGCTGGCTATGTTCTTGTTTCGTTTTGACCATCTGTTCGTGATGAAGCAAGCGCTCGATTTTACCGACATAAATTCTAAATTTCAGCTGAAACTGCCCCCAAATCGCTTGCAGTGGTTTTAATTTTTTGCCTAATTTTTGTTTGGTTTCATGAGATTTGATATCCAAACGACGCAAGATAATTTCATTTTTCTTGCGATTGGTTTTTTCTTGAGGCAAATTGGCGGTATCTAAATTGGAAATTTGTGGCACTTTACTCCAAACAATAAAACCAATTACCCCTAAACACGCCAAAGTAACCAATAAAAATAAAATGTTGATCAGCATATTTAACGGGCATTGTGCACAATATCTTTCCAACTGTCAAGGTGAGTAGAGGCGGCGCCTACCAACACGCCGTCAATATTTGGTTTTTGCAAATATTCTTTGGCGGTGTTTGGTCGAACACTGCCACCAAAAAGCACGATCGGTTCAATGCCTTTGAGTAGTTGTCGGACAGTGTTTTTAATAAATTGATGTAGGCGTTCAGCTTCGGCGCTGTCGCAATGTTTGCCGGCGTCATTGACGCCAGTGCCCTTGCTGATAGCCCAAACCGGTTCGTAAGCAATAATTAATTTCTTGGTTTTATTCAAATTTAATTCGTGAAGAGCGGAACGCAGTTGGATTTCAATTGTTTCTTCGGTCTTTCTATCTTCTCTCTCTTTGGCCGTCTCACCAACACACAACACCGGCATTAAGCCAGCATTGAGCACCGCTTCCATTTTCATTTTTACTTCATGATTGGTTTCATGAAAAAGATGTCGGCGCTCCGAGTGACCAACAAGCGCGTATTTAGCTCCGGCGTATTTATGCATAAGAGCCGAAACTTCGCCGGTAAAACCACCTTTATCTTCAAAATAAACATTTTGCGCGCCGACGCCAACGACAGAATTTTTTAAATTTTTTACTACCACAATAGTCGACAAAGCCGTTGGAAAAACGGCCATTTTAATCTTCTTGGGTAATTTTTTGGAAAATTTTGCCAACTCTTTTGCCAATTTTTCACTTTCGGCTAAATCCAAATACATCTTCCAATTGGCAAAAAGATAAATATTGGTTTTGGCCATATATTTTTATTTTAAAAGTTTAATTAAATCTTCTTTTTTGACTGTGCCAATAGCGGCCGCCCTTACCTGCTTCCAATCAAAAATTTTCTTCGCGACGCGTTGTACGTCTTTGATCCTTACTTTATCTATTTTTTTCAACACCTCTTCGTAAGTTTGCATTTTATCGGCAAACAAAAATTGTTTGGCAAACCATTCGGCCTGAGCGTTACATTCTTCCATACCCAAAGTCATCCGGCCGCTAATACTACTTTTGGCGTCGGCCAATTCTTTGGCGGTCACCGGCTCATCTACAATTCGGCGTAATTCAGCGCGAATAACTTGCAGGGCTTCTGAAAGTCGCGCCGGATCAAGACCGGCTTGAATATAAGCGGTACCAACATCACGATAATTACTACTAGCGGTGCGCACCATATAGGCCAAACCGCGCTTTTCACGCACCTCCACAAATAGGCGCGAACTCATACCACCGCCCAAAATATTAAGCAGTACCGAAAGAGTGTATTTATCCGCGTGATTAAGTGGCAAACCGGGAAAACCAACTATTACATGAGATTGATCCAATTTTTTGGCTTTTACTGTGACACGCTCATTTAAAGTTGGAACTGATTTTGGCCAAACAAACTTTTTAAAATTATCTTTTTTAATTGTTTGTTTACTTTTATTTTTCTTAGAGTCTTCATTTACAAAAAATTTCAGATTATTTTTTAATCGGTTATCAATTTTGCCGGCCACCACGAGCACCATATTACCCGGCTGGTAAGCGGCTTGATAATAATTCCACATCTCTTCATGAGTGATGCCGCGCACGGTTTTTTCAGTACCACCAACATCCCAACCCAAAGGACAGTCACCAAATAACAATTTTTCATAAACCGTGTCCAAATTCATCGTGGGATTATCTTCATACATCCTTAATTCTTCCACTATCGGACCCTTTTCTTTTTCAATTTCGACCGCTTCAAATTTGGAATTGAATAGCATGTCGGAGATTAGGTCAAAAGCGAGTGTCTGTTTAGCTGAATCAATTTTGACGTAATAGCCCGTGTAGTCCTTATTAGTAAAAGCGTTATAATCGGCTCCGGCCGCATCCAGGACGCGCGAAATATCTTGCGCGGTTGGTCGTTTGTGAGTACCTTTAAACATCACATGTTCCACAAAATGTGAGATACCGGAAATTTTCGAGTGTTCATAACGCGAACCAACCGGAATCATAACCAGCACGGTGGTGGCTTTGGTGCCGGTGAGTGGCACGGTAATCAGAGTAATTTTATTTTTTAATTTTTGAACTTTATACATAATTACTCGAATTTGCTCTGCAAATAATTTTTCAATTCAGCGATGGCGATTCTTTCTTGAGCCATAGTGTCGCGATCACGCACCGTCACTTTTTTATCTTCCAGTGATTCAAAATCAAAAGTCACGCAATATGGTGTGCCAATTTCGTCTTGACGACGATAACGCTTACCAATACTCTGAGTCTCGTCATAATCCACGCTAAAATTTTTGCGCAAATCATTGGCTACATCTTTGGCGACAGAAGATAACTCTTCTTTTTTGGAAAGAGGCAACACCGCTACCTGAATTGGCGCTAATTTTCTTGGAAATTTCATTACGACACGGGCTTCAGTTTCACCTGCTTCACTGGTTGGCGCTTGTTCTTCGGTATAGGCTTCAAGCAATGAGACCAGCAACATACGATCAATACCAAAAGTTGGTTCAATCACATGGGGCAAAAATTTCTCATTGGTTTCCGGATCGGTATAGTGCAGATCCTGACCACTCACTTTTTCATGACGAGACAGATCAAAATCCGTACGATACGCGATACCATGTAATTCTTTCACACCAAACGGATATTTATATTCAATATCAACAGTGCGTTTGCTGTAATGAGCGCGTTCACCGTCTTCGATTTCATGCCAGACCAAATTGTCCATATTTATTTGCATCACCTCGCTCCACCAACGCTTAATTTCACCCAACCACATCTCAAACACGCTTTCCCAATCTTTTGGATTAATAAAATATTCAAATTCACCAATTTCAAATTCACGCGTTCGGAAAATAAAATTTCCCGGAGTGATTTCGTTGCGGAAACATTTACCGATTTGAGCGATGCCAAATGGCAGACGACGACGAGTCACAGTCTGAATATTTTTAAAATTCACAAACATACCGCCGGCGGTTTCCGGACGCAAATAAGCAGTCGTAGCGCTATCTTCATTGGTACCCAAAAAAGTTTTAAACATTAAATTAAAACTTTTTGGTTCAGTCAAAGCACCATCACAATCCGGACATTTTAATTCGGAAATAGATTGCACCTTAGCTTTGTCATATTCCGGACGCATACTCACGGCTTCCAGCAGATGATCGGGACGAAAACGATGGTGACATTTTTTGCACTCCACCAATTGATCGCTAAAATTCTGCAAATGACCGGAGGCTTCCCACACTTTGGGGTTCATAATAATGGCCGTATCCATCGGCACCATATCGTTGCGTTCTTGAACAAAAAATTTCCACCAGGCTTTTTTAATATTTTGTTTGAGCAGATGACCCAGCGGGGCATAGTCCCAACTATTAGCCAGACCACCATAAATTTCACTACCGGGAAAAATAAAACCACGGCGTTTACAAAGCGACACTACCTTTTCTAATTTTTCTAGATCTTTACTCATACATTAAATAGTATTAATTTCAGCTTCTTTCTTGTCCCCCACTTCTTTAATTTTTTCAGTGTAATCTTTTACCATTTTTTCTAAATCTTCAAACAGCTTAAACTTTTCATCTTCACTAACTGATTTATTTTCCTCTTCCATTTCTATCAATTCTCTGGCTTCTTGACGAACCTTGCGCGTCGACACGCGCGCGTTTTCCAATTTTTCGTGCAAAACTTTGGTCAATTCACGACGACGATCAGTGGTCAGATCCGGCAGAATCACGCGGATGACCCGTCCGTCATTTATCGGATTAACACCAATACCGGAATCACGAATACCTTTTTCGATATTTCCAACGACGCTTTTATCCCAAGGCTCAATATTCAAAGTCTTGGCATCAGAGACCATAATTGAAGCGACGGATTTCAAAGGCTGATAAGTACCATAGGCCTCGATGGAAATATCCTCCACCATCGCCACCGAAGCGCGGCCAGTACGCAAGCCGACAATATCTTTCTTTAAAAAATCCAGCACCTTATCAAATTCCCCCTTAAAATCATTAATGTTCATAAACGAGTGAAATAAATTA
>CALRGC010000003.1:0-29827 GCA_943357105.1 Candidatus Magasanikiibacteriota bacterium
CTTCTTTTTCTTTGGAAGGCTTAGCTTTGGCTGGCTTTTTCAGTTCCGGTTTTTTTGTTTTCATTTTTTTATCTTTAGACATAAAAGAAGAATTAATATTTTGGCGCTTCAAAAATTTGCACACGATTTAGTGGCCAGCCGCGTAGCCAGGTACGGCCGACAATCAGGCTCGAATCGACTTTACCGAACCGACGAGAATCAAAACTATTTTCGCGATTATCCCCCATTACAAAATATTGATCTTTGGAAAGTGACACGTTAACTTCTCCTTCTGTCACCACATCTTTTGGGATATAAGTTTCATCGAGCACCAAACCTTCGGGATGTTCGTTGTTATAAATTGTCACTTTATTTTCGGAAATCTTCACGCGCTCACCCGGCAAACCGATCAAGCGTTTGAGAAAATATTCTTGCTGGTTGTTTGGATATTTAAACACCACTACCTCCCCGCGATGAGGCTGATGCAGACGATAACTCAACTCATCGATAATCAAATATTCATGATCCATAAAAGTAGGCTCCATCGAAGCGCCTTTGACGTAAAACGGTTTGAAAAGGTAATAACGCACCAAAGCAATGGTAATACCGGCCAACAGCGCTACTTTTATAAATTCCAAAAGCGCCAACCCGGCACCAGCTAGATAACGGCGTAAATAACGCCATAAATTCGCGCTAAATTGATTATTTTCTTCAGTCATAAATATATTTAGTAAACTATATAATACCCGATTTTTTGGCTTTTGGCAAATTTAAAATCCCGAAATGATTCGGGACTATGTGGGCGATTGAGGAATCGAACCTCAGACCTCGTCATTATCAGTGACGCGCTCTAACCATCTGAGCTAATCGCCCGTTTAAAGTAAAAAGACTATAACATTTTTTTTACAAAAAATCAAGGCTCTGTGGGCGACACAGGATTCGAACCTGTGACCTTTACAATGTCAATGTAACGCTCTAACCAACTGAGCTAGCCGCCCTAAACACACGCAGTATAACAAATATTAGAAAAAAATCAAGCTTCTGTGAACATCAAAAATCACGATAGGTATTATCGTTTCTTCGCTCAATGGCCAGCAAATACACAGTGCCTTTATCTAATTTATAAATAATCCGAATTTTGCCCTTTCTGACCCGATAAATATCCTTTTGACCTTTTAGTTTCTTTATATCCAATCCTATCACCGTACCCACCTTAATCATCTTGAGCAATTCTTTAACCAATTCTTTTTCTTTCGCCGAGAATTTATTAAGTGCTTTTTGGATCTTATCCACCATATAATTACAGTCTGGATAAAATTTCGTCGATCTTCACACCACCTTTTTTGATTTTGGTAAAATCCACTACTTCTTCCCAATTTTCATCTTCATCTACCGGACTAATCGTAAAAACCGGCTTTGATCGTCTGATCACAGTAAAACTGGCACCGTTACTAATTTTCTTGATGTAGTCTTGTAGATGCTCACGAAGATCCTTTACCCCCACGATTGTTTTGGATTTTTGCATATTTTTAAGTTAATCTTTAGATTAACTTAAGGTTAACATAAAAATAATTGGCTGTCAAGCAAAAACAAAAAATCAGCTTGGTAGCTGATTTTTACTTGACTTCATAAATGTGACAAAGAACCATGTCTGTCTGCTCGCCGATTTTGATATCTAGATCAAGATCAGCTCGACTTGGATTCACATACTTTCGTATGAGTATCTCCAGAAAGGAGGTGATCCATCCCCAGCTTCCGCTAGGGATGCCTTGTTACGACTTCACCCTAGTCATTGACCCTGCCTTCGTCCCATAAAATGGGCCTACGAGCATTGCCAACTCCCGTGGTGTGACGGGCGGTTTTCTGTTCAAATAAATTATTACTAACTTATTGTCAGGACGCCACCGGACGAACGGCTTTCCCGTATCCTGGCGGCTTCCAACTTAGCGTTAAATTTGTCAACGAAGTTGTGCTTCTTGCCTAATTCACGCATCTCATTCCGTAATTGTTGAATTTTTTCAAATCCTTTTTCGTTTAAATGTTGCTTACTTCTTATCATAAGAACAATTTCCCGAAATAGTTTATAGACTTTGCGCTTTTTCGCTTGCAAAGGGTATTGATCAAGAAAAGGAAAAACTATTTCTTCCAAATCTCTCGCGCTGGTCACCTTGAATTTGGCATGTGGGAACCATCCATAACGTTCATAAGAACAATCATAAATTTTCCCACAACCAATGGTGACAACAATGCGCTCAAGAATTTCTCTATCATCGGCGCGAAGTTCTATTTCAAACTCCGGTTTGATTTCAATACCGCTTTTAAGGGTTTTATGGTGATTTATACTCACCGAAAATGAACCCTCTCCATCTATAAATCCAGCAATGTAATGTGGATTGAGCGGTTTTAGTTGGATTTGTTCCTTCCCAACTGGCGGCTTAAGTTTAGGATTGCGCCTAAACGGCTTCCTGTTGGTACTATGAACTCTGCAGACTTCTGACATAACCTTGATTAAAAATTACTTCTTAATCTACCTCGGGGTTAGTTTACCACAGAACAGACAAACTGTCTTGTGAATAACTATCCGAGGATTATGTCAGATCTCCTTGGGTTACGAAAGAGAACATTTTTTTGCATCTCTGGTTCACCGATAGCTAAATGGTATTGGTATTGAAAGACTTCCCCATGTACTCACAAATGGGTCGTCAACCATATAACTATTATAACGTGAACTCAAGCTGTAAAATGCTTATGGGCCCTTCGTTTTCTCCTCGCGGATAAAACGTGCCCTCTGCTTTTGGCGTTTCAATTCGCCGTAGATGATTTGCACATCTTTTTCTCTATCGCTGCCAAGCGATCCGAGTACAAGACCCGAGAACGTATTCAACGCCCCGTGGCTGATAGGCGTTTACTAGCGATTCCGACTTCATGCAGGCGAGTTGCAGCCTGCAATCTGAACTGGGGCCGGTTTTGTGGGATTAGCTCCATCTCGCGATTTCGCAACCCGTTGTACCGGCCATTGTATTATGTGTGTAGCCCTAGACGTAAGAGCCATGCTGATTTGACGTCGTCCACTCCTTCCTCCCCACACTCTGATCACAAAAAATTTATGATAAAAGTGCGGGGCGGTCCCTTGTGTACATTTAACACAAGGCGTGGGTTGCGCTCGTTTCCCAACTTAATGGTACACCTCACGGCACGAGCTGACGGCAACCATGCAGCACCTATCTAGCACCCTCGAAGGCTATGTCCATTTCTGGTCATATGCAGCTAGTAGTTGAGCCTAGGTAAGGTTCCCCGTTTGTTATCGAATTAAACCACATAATCCACCGCTTGTGCGGGTCCCCGTCTATTCCTTTGAGTTTTAATCTTGCGATCGTACTCCCCAGGCGGTATACTTAACGCGTTAGCTATTTTAAACGGCACTGACAGGGTCGATACTGCCAATACCTAGTATACATCGTTTAGGGCGTGGACTACCAGGGTATCTAATCCTGTTTGCTCCCCACGCTTTCGTCCATGAGTGTCAGTAATGTTCCAGCAAGCTGCCTTCGCATTTGGTATTCTTCTCGATATCAACGCTTATTACGACTACACCGAGAATTCTGCTTGCCTCTCCCATACTCTAGTAAGGTAGTTTCAAAAGCAATCTTCGCGTTAAGCGCGAAGTTTTAACTCCTGACTTACCAAACCACCTGCGGACGCTTTACGCCCAATAATTCCGGATAACGCTTGAGGTCTCTGTATTACCGCTGCTGCTGGCACAGAGTTAGCAACCTCTTATTCATGTGGTACCGTCACAAATTCTTCCCACATAAAAGTAGTTTACGATCCGAAGACCTTCATCCTACACGCGGCGTCGCTCCTTCAGACTTTCGTCCATTGAGGAATATTCTTGACTGCAGCCATCCGTAGATGTCTGGGCAGTTTCTCAGTCCCAGTGAGGCAGGTCACGCTCTCACGCCTGCTAATGATCGTAGCCTTGGTGGGCTTTTACTCCGCCAACTAGCTAATCATACATAGGCCCCTCTTGAAGCGATAAATCTTTAAATGCGAATGACATATGTCCCCGCATTACCATCGAGTATTAATTCTCCTTTCGGAGAGCTATCCCCGTCTTCAAGGTAGGTTACCAGTGTGTTACTCACCCGTTTGCCACTCGTAACTATATTGCTATAGCACGTCGTTCGACTTGCATGCCTTAAACACGCCGCCAGCGTTCATCCTGAGCTAGGATCAAACTCTTAAAAAAAGAGAATGATAAGCTCGGAAAAATTCCGAACTATTATTTATATTTGTTGTTGAATAGACAGATTTGAAATATACAAATTTTACTTTATATATTTATGGTCTTTGTCACATTTATGTTGTCAAGGTTCATTCTTTCCCTACTGCCTTAGATAGGGCGTATTTGAGAAAGAAAAAAGAGGAAGCCATTTTGACTTACTCTTTTCTCTTTCCAGTATCGTTCTGTCATTCCCGTAAAAGCTTGTCCTCACGAAAGTGGGGACGGGAATCAAGTAGACTTAGAAAAATGATTTGGTTTTTGAGGTACTATTTTGAGGTAGTTATTTTCAAAAGCTTTTACATAATAGCATAAGGTAAAAAGGCTGTCAAGGGCGGAAAAATGGCTTGGTTGTGGATAAAACCACACTAACAGAAATTATAATTTGGGATCGATACATTATTGACAAAATTTCAAAGAGGAGGTCATGAGGCGCGAATTGCTGTAAGGTGGCGGAGCAGAAACTTGACCAGGGCGAAGACATCGAGGTCAGCCTGGTCCCGTTGGCCGATTGGATTGATTCAGTCACAAAGGGCGAAATCAGCGAATGGAGCTCGGTGATGTGCACCGTGCGCGCCCTGCCCCATCTTGGTTTGGCAATTGCCAAAAAGTGAGGTGAAACCCAGAGAAGCAAATGCCCCACGTTCGGATTTCCGACGTGGGGCACTGCTTTTTTAAATTATTTTTTAGTATTTTTCTTACGCCACTCTCCTATTTTTTTATGGTCGCCGGAAAGGAGAATTTTTGGAACTTTTAGACCAATAAAATTTTCTGGTCTAGTATATTGCGGATATTCAATTAAACCTTCCACAAAAGTTTCTTCTTCTAATGATTTGATATTGCCTAATACTCCTGGGATCAAACGCGCAGTCGCTTCGGTAATAGCCAGAGCCGGTAATTCACCACCAGCCAAGACATAATCTCCTACTGAAACTTTTTCATCGACAAATTTATAAACGCGCTCATCAAATCCTTCATACCGACCACAGATCAAAACGAGATTGTCCAATTTAGAAAATTGCTTGGCCATTTTTTGATCAAATTTTTTCCCATCCGGATCCATGATAATTATTTTTGTTTTTGGATGTTTTATTTTCTTGCCATTTTTTACCAATCCCATATTTTCCAGCGTGCGATAAATCGGTTCCACTTGCAGGATCATTCCCGCTCCACCGCCATATGGCTTATCATCGACATGATTTTGTTTATTGAGAGTAAAGTCACGAAAATTATGCGCTTCCACTTGAATTAAATCTTTATTTTGCGCACGGCCTAAAATACTATCTTGGCAATAGTTGTAAATCAGATCGGGAAAAAGTGTCAGGATACTAAATTTCATAATTTTTCCAGAAAAACTTAATGTGTTGATTATACTACCTAAACATCAAAAAAACAAGAATACCGACTGGATGTCGGTATTCTGTATTTTATTACTGATTATTTTTTCTTCTTCACCGTCGCCTTAGCAGCCTTTTTAGCTGGGGCTTTGACTACCGGTTTTTTTACCACCGGGGCTGGTTTTACCACTGGTTTCTTTACCACTGGTGCCGGTTTTTTGACCATTACATCAAAGCTATTTTCTGCCAAAACATTGTTCTTGGCATCCATGACTTTGACTTGGACGGTGTAATTACCATCGGCTAAATTGCTACCTAAGGTGCTGTTAGCATTGGATTTAAATACTTTGCCTTTAGCAATTGAAGCGCTACCAGTTACTTTGGCCAATACTTTTCCATAAGCATCTACTACTTGGCGTAATACTTTTACTTTCAAAATGTTGTTTGTTTCATTCTTGAAAGTGTAGGTATAGGCGACCGAGCTTTTTGGAACATATTGCAATTTCTTCACTGGCAATATGACTAATTTTGAATTTGGGTTGGAGAGGCTAAAGGTTGGTACAGAGGCTGACAGGATAGATTCAGAAGGAGTAGTTGGCGGAGTAGCTGGTTTAGGAGCTTCTACGGCTGGAACATAGTTGGAATCTAGAGTGACAGTGGTCTTATAGGCACTAGTGACACCACCGGAAGCAGATCGGAATTTCACATAAACAGTCTTTAGACCAGCTCCTTTGGACAATGTAAATGATTTGGTTGGAGCATAAGCTTCCCAACTGGCACCGGCGAAACTTGGATCTTCAGACAGAGCTAACTGTGAAGCGTTGGTTACTGAGAAAGTAAGGACGACGGTCTGAGAAGTTGCTTTTGGATCGGTAGATATTGCGGAGGCCGCAGGAGAAGAAACTGAAGGAGATGAACTGCCACCACCACTACCACTACCGCCACCGGCACCACCACCTGCGGCGAAGTTTGCACCAGAGAATGTGGCTGAACCTGTCAAGTCACCATAACCATTAGTATATGTAAGAGATACAGTACCATTACCTGTAACATCTAATTTACTATTTGCAAGTGAAGCTGGAGCAACATTGAAGTAGATAGTACCTGTAAATATACCAGTATTAGCGCCAGTTTCAGTCAAAGCAACTGTTTCTGAATCGCTGTAAGTAGAGGCGGATAAAGTTACATTATGAGTATCAGCAGAAGAAGCATTAAGATCAGCTGTCCTATCGGTGCCGGTAATAACAATAGGGTTTCCTGTGCCATTTCCACTGCCGCTAGTATAGGAACCGGCATCCATACCACCGCTAGATGGTTTCTTGATTACACCAGTACCATTTACCGTAACCGTACCGCTGTTGGTATAAGTAGCGTCAGGAACATTTAAATTATAATTCCCAACATTAAAGGTACCACCATTAGTGAAGGCATTATAACAAGTTGAACTGGCTCCCTGAGTATAGGTACCACTGCCTAAAGTGAGAGTGTAGTAAGAAGCCCCTGTAGTGGTAACGGAACCTGTGTTGGAATAGACAACCGTAGAGGTGTTGTAGTTGAAATTACCAACTAGGGCAAACGGAGTACCACTTCCAGCTAAGGTTAATCGACTACCACCAGCACTTAGTGTTTTTCCGCTAGGAACACTCAAAGTATTGCTAACCGTCGTAGAACCGGTGAGGGTACCAGCGGTGCCATCGTTAACAGTGAGGTTGTAATAGGTGGTGGAGGCGATGTTGGCACTGGCACCAGAGTAGACTACGGTGGAGGTGTTGGCGTTGAAGGTGGCACTGCCAGATATAGCTAAAGGTGTGCCTCCAGTACCAGTTAAAGTAATTGTGCTGGTCATTGCATTTAAGATACCGCTAACTGTTAAAATTCCACTTACACTAATATTTGAAGATAGAATCGTGGTACTCGAAAAAGTCAAATTTACAAGATCATAAGTACCAACTCCTCCCAAAGTACCATTACCAGACATGGTCAAAGTACTAAAAGTTTGAGAATAAGTTCCAGAATTTGTAATATTATGCCCTACGGTCAAATTATAGGCATTGTAAACAAATTTGCCAGAATTAATAACCAGATCATTGCTTACAGTGTCTCCGGTACCAAGACTAAGAGATGAATTAGATGTTAAATTATAGAAAGTTTCATTTCCAGGGGTTGTAGCATTTGCACTAGAGTATATAAATGTAGATGTGGCGGCTGTAAAAGTACCATTGTTAACAAATGGAGTGCCAGTAGCAGTTAAGGTAACTTGAGCAGAACCTGCATTTAAAGCTTTACTAGAATTGATAGTTAGTACAGAACCAACAGTAGTAGAACCCGTTAAGGTGCTTGTGCTATTTACGGTTAAATTGTAATAGGTGGTGGAGACGATGTTAGAAGTAGCACCAGAATAGACTACGGTGGAGGTGTTGGCGTTGAAGGTGGCAGTATTAGGTAAAGACAGTGGGGTGCCGGTACCGGAGAGAGTTAGTTGACTTCCACCAAGAGATACTATATTAGTAGCACCAACAGTCAAAAGATTGCTGACAGTGGTGGAACCAGTTAAGGTACTGGTGGTATTTAGGTTTAAATTATAGTAGGTGGTGGAGGCGATGTTGGCAGAAGTGATGGCGGTATATGAAACTGTAGAGGTACTAGCAGTAAAGGTACCATTTCTTAAAAATACGTCACCAGTACCAGCTATAGTAATAGTAGCACCAGCGGCATCCAAGGCACCAGCACTGCCGATAGTCAAACTATGTATAGAAACATCACCATCAAGCACAGCGGCTGTTGAATTGACTACCAAATCATAATAAGTAGTGGCAGTAGCAATATGAGTTGTTCCAGCACCGGAGAATATTACTGTAGGAGCAGTGGATGACAGAGTGGCTCCAGTTCTAACAAGTGGGGTGCCGGTACCGGAGAGAGTTAATCGATTGCTGCCCAAAGCTAAAGTCTTACCACTACTAACAGTCAACACATTACTGACAGTAGTAGAACCGGTCAAAGTACCGGCAGTGGCATCGTTTACAGTGAGGTTGTAATAGGTGGTGGAGGCGATGTTAGAAGTAGCACCAGAATAGACTACGGTGGAGGTGTTGGCGTTGAAGGTGGCAGTATTAGGTAAAGACAGTGGGGTGCCGGTACCGGAGAGAGTTAGTTGACTTCCACCAAGAGATACTATATTAGTAGCACCAACAGTCAAAAGATTGCTGACAGTGGTGGAACCAGTTAAGGTACTGGTGGTATTTAGGTTTAAATTATAGTAGGTGGTGGAGGCGATGTTGGCAGAAGTGATGGCGGTATATGAAACTGTAGAGGTACTAGCAGTAAAGGTACCATTTCTTAAAAATACGTCACCAGTACCAGCTATAGTAATAGTAGCACCAGCGGCATCCAAGGCACCAGCACTGCCGATAGTCAAACTATGTATAGAAACATCACCATCAAGCACAGCGGCTGTTGAATTGACTACCAAATCATAATAAGTAGTGGCAGTAGCAATATGAGTTGTTCCAGCACCGGAGAATATTACTGTAGGAGCAGTGGATGACAGAGTGGCTCCAGTTCTAACAAGTGGGGTGCCGGTACCGGAGAGAGTTAATCGATTGCTGCCCAAAGCTAAAGTCTTACCACTACTAACAGTCAACACATTACTGACAGTAGTAGAACCGGTCAAAGTACCGGCAGTGGCATCGTTTACAGTGAGGTTGTAATAGGTGGTGGAGGCGATGTTGGCACTATCACCGGAGTAGACTACGGTGGAGGTGTTGGCGGTGAAGGTACCGGTACCTCCTATAGTGTCCAAAACCGTGCCAGTACCGGAGAGGGTGATAGTATAACCAGCAGCATTTAAAGTAGAACCGTTAGTAATTGTCAAAACATGACTTAGACTAATATTACCAGTTAAAGTTCTGCTATTACCTACGTTAATATCATATAAAGTTGAAGTACCTGTTCCGCCAAATGTTTTTGAATTACCACTTAATCCAAGAAGAGACACCCCAGACGATGTCAATGTACCAGAATTAATTATATTACCAGTAAATGTAACAAGGTTTGATGCTAAATCCAATTTTCCACCACTATTAATTGTCAAATTATTGGTCGCATCAGTTGAACCAACGATAGTACTTGTACCAGAGCTGTTAATTGTTAAATTATAGTAGGTGGTAGAAGCGACGTTATTAGTAGCACCAGAATAGACTACGGTGGAGGTGTTGGCGTTGAAGGTGGCAGTACCGTTTAGAGATAAAGGTGTGCCAGTACCGGAGAGGGTTAGTTGACTACCACCAAGAGCCAAGGTCTTACTAGCATTCACAGTCAACACATTGCTAACCGTAGTAGAACCGGTCAAAGTACCAGCGGTGCCGTTGTTGACAGTTAAATTGTAGTAAGTGGTGGAGGCGATGTTAGCGGTGTCACCGTAGAAGACTACGTTGGTGTTGTTGGCGGTGAAGGTGCCGGTGTTACCTTTAGTATCTAGAACTGTGCCGGTACCGGAGAGAGTGATACTAAAACCAGCGGCATTTAAAGTACCACTAACAGTCAATACATCACTACAAGTAATATTACTACCAGTCAGAGTGATTGTACCACTAGTTACTAAATCAAAAAAAGTTAAAGTACCACCACCACCTAAATTTTTAGAAGTTCCTGACATTGTTACTGTACCTCCAGAGCCAGAAAATGTACCAGCGGCCGGCACTATTAAACTACCGGATAAATTTACAGAACCACCTGTTAAGGTAAAAGTAGAAGTAACTGTAGTGTCACCGGTAACATTCAGTGTGCCGCCGCTCATATTAAAGGAGCCGGTACTAGTAGATAAACCAAAAGCGCCACCAACAGCCAATATGCCTGATCCTGAAAGAGTTACATTACCACCAAGTTGATTAAAATCACCAGTTGTTGTGACAGTAATAGTGCTACTGACATTAATAGTACCGACATAAGCTGAATCGATCAATATCACGACAGTAGTAGTAGAAACATCGAAAGTGGCATTGGTTGAAGTTGTACCACCGGCAAATGAGAGAACATTCCCAGTAAGAGTAGTACATCCTGACCAATTGCTCATATTAGATACAAGTGAGCTACTAGCCGCTGTCCAAGTACAGACAGCCGCATTCGCCTGCCCGCCAAAAAATAAGGAGACAGCAAAGAGCGCTGTTCCCAGTAAGAGTAGTTTTGATCTACTCAGAAATGATACTTTCGTATTCATAGAAGAGATGAGTTAATTATTTTTTATTTAACAAAAAAATTAATAAAATGATTTGTAGCCATTCGACTAAAAATAGACTACAAATATATTATACACTTTTTAAAAAATCATTGCAAAGGATAAAATGAAAATATATGTGGATAACTTGCCTATACACAGATTAAAAAAACAAAAAACCGCTTCGACGAATCGAAACGGTTTTTAAATTTTCTTATATTCCCAAATCATCCACGGCGCTGGTGTCAATCATCGGTGCCGCACTTGCACTCTGCATAGGGCGAGGACCGCGACCGCCTACTGGCTCATTGATCTTTAGGTTCACGCGAGCATTGTGCTTGGCGCCTACGATCTTGAGCAAAGTGCGGATGGAGCGAGCGGTTTGACCACTGCGTCCAATGACATAGCCCATATCGGCTGGATCTACATCCAAAGTAATGAGCACACCGCGTTCATCAATGATGCGGTCAGTCTTTACTTTGTCTGGGTTGTTCACAATCGCCTTTACCAGCGATTCAACAAACATCTGATCTGCTTCCATAGTATTGTCTTTATATATTTCATTTCTTACAGTCTGTCGACGTGTGGAGTGTTCCACCAGCTCTGCTTTTATATCTTATCAAAATCCGGAAATTCGGTCAAACTTACGCGGCCTTCTTTTTCTCGGCCAATTCGGTGGCGCGACGTTTGCTTATAAATACCGACTTCTTAGTTTTACCTTTTACCAATCCCGCTTTCAAAAATAAATTATGCAAAGTTGGAGATGGCTGAGCGCCTTTCGACATCCAATAAGTAATTCTTTCAGCATTGGCCAAAAGTTGATTTTCTTTCAGATGCGGATTGAAGGTGCCGACTTGTTCCAAATAAGTACCCCAAGTATCCTTGGTCTTTTCGGAAACTATCAAACGGTAGGTGGCAAATTTATTTTTACCAATACGTTGTAAACGAATTGCTAACATAGATTATTTTAATATTGTCATTCCCGCGAAAGCGGGAATCGATTAGTTTCTCTCGGGACTTGTGAAGATCACGGAGAAGTTAAGAGCTGGCCTACTATACTATATTTAGCTCTTTTTGTCAACATTTTCCTTGTCGGCGTACTTGCCAACTTCGCCAATATTGACGCTGAGTAGTTTGGAAACCCCTTCCCCGCCCATCGTTACACCGTAAAGCGCATCAGCGCTGTGCATAGTCACGCGATTGTGGGTAATCACAATAAACTGCGATTTGGCGGCCAATTCACTCATAATATTGGCAAACCGCAAGGTATTGGCCTCATCGAGCGCGGCCTCGACTTCATCCATTACGACAAATGGCGATGGATTGCAATTTAAGATAGCGCAGATCAAAGCAATGGAAGTGAGAGTGCGTTCACCACCCGAAAGCGAACTAATATTTTTTATCTTCTTGCCTGGTGGGTTCACGATAATATCGATACCGGTGAGGATTTTATCGCGTTTTTTTGTTTTCAGTACACCACCGTTGTCATCCCCGTGCCTGTACCCGTGAGGGTGAAAACGGGGATCTTGGATTCCCGCTTCCGCGGGAATGACATTGCCACTAGCATCCAAACTTTCTTCACTTTCCGGCTCGCCATAAATTTCTTCCAGTTGCGCTCCCCCGCCATTAAATAAAATTTGGAAATAACGATCAAATTCTTTGCGAATCTGTTTGAAAGCCGCCGCGCGTTTTTTCTTCATAATTTCATCAAGCTCTTCGATCATCTTGGTCAGATCGCTCACCGCTTTGGTGAGATCGCTCAATTGACTAGAGAGAAAATCATAACGCTCTTTGGTCGTGGCATATTCTTTTACCACTTCTTCATCAATCCCGCCAATCAGACTTAATTGATATTTAAATTTGGAAATCGCGGCGGCCACTTCCTCCAGCTCGGCCTGAGAAAGAATCATATGCCAACGCTCGGCAATGCTAAGGAGCGAAGAGCTCAGCTCATTATTGGCTTCATTATTTAAATCTTCATTTTTAGTTTCAATTTTGGCTAGTTGAATCTTGAATTCATTACGGCTACTTAAAATCCCATTTACTTCGGTCTGTTTTTTCTGCATTACTTCTTGCAGAGCAAATACCCGCTGTTTTTTGGCTTCTTCCGCGTCATTAAAATTTTTAATCTCGCCGGAAATCGCCAAAATATTTTTCTCACTATTCTCAATTTCCGCTTTTACTTTATTTCTTTCCACTTCCAAATCTTTGAGATGTTCACCATATTCCTCTGGGCTCATGCGGATAAAATTCAACTCTTTTTCCATCTGCACAAATTCGGTTGTCTGCGAGTCGCTCTGTGATCGCAAAACCGCCAATTGATTTTGTAATTTTTCTTTTTCCATCTGCGCCAACAGTTGATCCGTTTTAGCTTTATCTAATTGAGTCTCCAAATCTTTAAAAATTTGTTCTTGTTTGATTAATTCTTCTTGGTAATTCAATCCAGCATTTTCGCCAAAAGAAGTACTACCAGAAAAGCTCAAGTGCATTCTTTTTTGTCCGCGGAAGCCACCTTTCATCACGCCGCGTTTTTCGGCCACATCGCCATCAAGAGTAACATAGCGAATACGGCCAATACCGAGGCGCTGAGCCACCGCTAAATTTTTTACGATTAAAGTATCGCCCAAAACAAAAGAAAAAACATTGCGAAATTTCTCGTCAAACTTTACCAGATCAATTGCCAAGCCAAAAACCCCGTCTTCATTGACCAAATCTTGCGCTTCATAGCCAGAATTACGGGAAATAATTTTATTAAGAGGCAAAAAGGTCGCCACCCCCATCTTTTCTTCGCGCAAAAATTCAATCGCGTTTTTGGCCACATTTTCATCGGCGACTACAAGCGATGATAGGTTCGCGCCAGCCGCCACTTCCAAAGCCGTACGATATTCATCCTGCACCTCGCCCAGCTCAGCCACCAAGCCATATACTTTACCCAATCTATTTTTATTTTCCAAAACACAGCGCACAGCCGTAAGACCGCTCAATTCCAAATACTGGCGTTCACTTTTTTGTTCAAATTGTTTGGTTTGCAATTGCGATAATCGCACCGCCGCCTGAGTTTTTTCGCGCGCCAAATCTTGCACCGCCGCATTTTTCTGCGTTAATAATTTTTCGGCTTTCAGAATATCCGCTTCCACCACTTCATTATCGCGATTTAATTTTTCTTTTTGAACTTGCAATTCCGCTACTTTGTTTTCCAACCAGCCAATATTTTGTTTCCCTAAATCGCTATAAGCATTCTGAATTTTACCGGATAATATCGCCAACTCACGTTCCCAATCATTTTTTATTTTTACCGCCGCCTGATGTTTTTCTTGTAATTTTACAAACACTTCCTGACGACTTTCGGCACGCGCCAAGTCCGACAGTTCATTTTGCACGGTCTCCAATTCTTTAAAAGCGACCCGATAATTTTCGTCCAATTCTTTTATGGTTTTTTCCAATTTGTCCAACTCATTTTTATTGCTAGTGTAGAGTGAGCCATAATATTTTTCCTGGGCTTCGCGCAAATTTATCTCTATCTCTTGGCGCTGTTCCAATTTACGCACCTGTTTGGAAAGCAGACGCAAACGCGGCTCCACTTCTGTGAGCAATGTCTCCACCTGCTTCATATTATCTTCGGTGCGGGCCAATTTTAAACTCGCTTGATGATGTTTAATTTGGTATTCTTTAATTCCCGACGCTTCATCCAAAAAATCTTTGCGCTCGGCCGGCGTGACCGTCAACATTTTGTCAATTGTCCCCTGTCCGACTATACTATATGAATGTTGTCCAAATTGCGCCTTGGCCAAAAGCAGATGAACATCCAACATGCGTACCGGATTGTTATTAATAAGATATTCACCTTCACCACTGCGATAAAGACGACGAGTAATCACAATTTCTTCCGTTTCAATATCCGCGCGCTGATCGGCATTGTCGAGCACCATCGAAATTTCACAAGCGCCCAAAGCACCGCGCGACGCTGTACCGCCAAAAATAATATCTTCGCTCTTTTTACCGCGCAAAGTTTTGAGACTCTGCTCGCCCATTACCCAGCGAATCGCATCCACCACATTGGACTTGCCCGAACCATTTGGACCCACAATTCCGGTAATACTAAAACGGCCGTCCTGAGGCGGCAAAAAATCTAATTTTGTCTTTTCGGCAAAGGACTTGAATCCTGAAATGGATAGACTTTTAAGATACATAATTCTGCGGCTTATTATACCACAGGGCAAATATCTTGACAAAATCCATTTATGGGGATATACTCCATTGTTCCTTTCATTTTGGATATGAATATCATCTCCTCTCTCACTATGAAAATATTCGAATAATTTGTAACTCCCTGAGCCTCTGTCCCTGAACTCGTCGCTTGGCTCCTCAAACAGCAGGGCCAGCCACGGCTCAGTGACTCACAAATTATAGTCGAATATTTTCAGCATTCGGTCGGAGATGATATTCATATCCAAAATTAAGACAGCATACATAATGAAAAAAATAATTTTACAAATTCACGACAAAATCAAAAACGCCAAAAATGTGATTTTGATTCCGCATCAAAATGCCGATGGCGACGCCCTGGGCAGTGCCGGCGCGCTTTTTGATTATCTCACTGCCCTAGGAATTCAAGTGCGAATTTTTTGTCTTACTCCACTCAACCCTCGATTGAGTTTTTTGCCGCATAGTGAAAAATTGACCACTGATCAAAATATTTTTTTGGACAAAGAGATTGATTATATCATTGTAGTGGACTCCGGAGACCTGGAATATGCCGGCGTCAACAATCTAATAAAAGATCATCCGGCCGAAATTATTAATATTGATCACCACCACACCAATAAACAATTTGGTGTGCACAATTTGGTAAACGCCACTATGAGCTCCACTTGCGAAGTAATTTTTCATTTCTTGCGTCATGTCCGCGCGCGCTTTACTCATCGCATCGCGACTGCCTTGCTGACCGGAATTATTACCGATACCGACAATTTCACCAATGCCGCCACTTCACAAAGCGCGCTGGTCGCGGCCGGTGAATTGATTCGCCACGGTGGAAATTTAAATCTGATCAACACTCATACTGTACGCAATAAATCCGTCAGTCTTTTACATCTGTGGGGGGAAGTCTTAAATCGCCTTAATAAACACCCTGGGCTAGATATGGTCTATACCTATATTACTCAAGCGGATCTGATCAAACACCAAGTGAGCGAAAATGACAGCGAAGGCATCGCAAATTTCTTGAATAATTTAGACGAAGGCAAGTTGGCTCTAATTCTCAAAGAAACCCAAGATGGCCGCATCAAAGGCAGTTTCCGCACCACGCGCGACGATACCGACGTTTCCGCCTTGGCCAAAAAAATGGGCGGCGGCGGGCACAAAAAAGCGGCAGGATTTTCTACTGCCGGCACTATCACCGAAGTACTGGAAAAAATCATGGCTTTGTAATTTTTTAATTGACCTCTGAGTATAATAATAGTATTATAGAGAATATTATTTTCCAATGAACGAGCCGCTGAAAATACGAGGAAATAATTTGTGAGCCACGAGGCGTGGCTAGCCCTGCTGTTTGAGGAGCGTCAAGCGACGAGTTCAGGGCTAGAGCCGAGTGGGTTGCAAATTATCCGAGTATTTTCACAGGCGAGTGAATGGAAAATAATATTCGAAAATAACTAAAAATATTATGAATACAGATATAAAATCCCAAATACTGATCCCTACAGTGATCGAAAAAACCAGCTACGGCGAACGTGCCTATGATATATATTCTCGCCTTCTTATTGACCGAATTATTTTTCTTGGCCAAGCGATCGATGATCATGTGGCCAATATTGTGATCGCTCAGTTATTATTTTTGGAAAACCAAGATCCAGGCAAAGATATCAAACTATATATTAATTCTCCAGGCGGATCGGTTTCTGCGGGCATGGCCATTTATGACACGATGAAATACATCAAGGCCGATGTCTCCACTATCTGTATCGGCATGGCCGCCAGTATGGCCGCCGTCTTGCTCGCCTCGGGCGCTAAAGGCAAACGTCTTATCTTACCAAATGCCGAAGTAATGATCCACCAAGTTATGGGCGGGATGGAAGGCCAAGCCAGCGACATCAAAATACACGCCGAGAGAATCTTGCGCATGAAACAATCCCTTAACAAAATTTTAGCCGACCACACCGGCCAAGATATTAAAAAAGTAGAACAAGACACCGACCGCGACAACTTTATGGTCGCCAAAGACGCGGTAACTTATGGTCTAGTAGACAAAATAGTTGAATAATTTTAAAAACAAAACAACTTCAGAATTTTTACCTGATAAAAGTTCTGAAATTTTTTGTTTTTAAAATTTTAGCTAATATTAGCCAAAATAAGATAAAATCCCCCTTACCCCCTTGACAAGAACCTCACTTTGTGCTATACTGGTGAGTTGCTAAAAATGAAAGCGTCTAGGCCAAGTCCTAGGCAGGATAAAAACGCACCGCCACCCCATAAGGGTATTAGGATCCAGGTCAGTGCAAATTATCAGTTCATATCAAGTAAGATATAATTAGCACCGACCCGTATCCACTACAAGCATGGGGATGTGTTGACGGAAAGAACAGGCTCACGCTCGTCTTCTCCCTTGACACATCTTCTTGGGTGCGGTTTCCGGGGAATTTAATTATTCCCCACAAAAACAATCCCGCCTACTTTTTTAAAGTAGGCGGGTTTTATTTTGGTAAATTAATGAGTGGTGCTGGCAATTGGTACCAACGATTCCACCGTTTCTAAACTAACAGTTTGAGGAGTATTACAAACCGTTCCCTCTTTGCACACTGCCGGATCCACTCCCACCATACAAATTTTTGGCAGTGGTCGATAGTAGCTATCAAACACCCGATCAATTTTTTCACCATCTGAAGTCAAGCGCGTATAGGTAAATCTGGCCACCGCGCCGCGAAAAGCGTTTTGACATTTCACTTCACCTGGTTTTAATTTATCCGTCTTTATCTCTTGCGGATCACCCGATGGAATCCATTTTTTTACCAGTGGATGAGTATAAAATCCGCTACGGCCATCCGGTTTGCCCCACAGCGTAAAAGTAAGTTGTTGTTTTTTAAAATCAATATCGGTCTGTAACAATAGATAATGTCCGGTATCATTTTTAAACTTCAAATCCAAAATTGGTTCATAAAGCGCGGCGTCCGTACCGGGGTTGCCATTAACCGGATCAGAATAATAACCCACCACAAGCGAATGGTTTTGGCGCTGAGTGATATCCATTCCGGAATTCATCGCCATACGGAAAAGTGTGGTACCGATCTGACACATTCCCCCGCCAATTTCATTTTTAATTTCCGTGCCTTTGATTATGGCTTCAGGCAGATAGCCGTTTTCCGCCGTAAACGGACCGGCATAGTGAATGGCGGAAAATTCTTCATCCGGTTTTATCAGCACTCCATTGAGACGGGCCACCGCGTGCGCGATATTTTTGATACGATTGCTATGGCTATCGTGAAAAGTGGAGTAACCTACTCCAATTACATCTTCAATTCCCAAATCGTTGGAATTGGACATCTTCACTACCGGCTCGGCCACATCCACGGTAAGGGCCACGGTTTTGGTAACTTGGGCGGGATGATAATTTCTTTCTTTAAAAGCGCTGTCTAAATCGGCGTAAGTTTTGTCCGTATTCAAAGCCAAACCAGTTTGACTAGCTTGAAATTCTTTGACTTTGCCGCTTTCATCCACGGCAAATTTGGCGTCTTGCGCCACTCTATCTACCAAGGGGCGCAGACTCTCCAGATAAATTTTAACCTTTTCTTGATTTAAAATAAATATTGGCTGTTGATTATCGTCCATCACTACTTCCAGCCAATTACCATACTGTGCCAGAGTCAAAGGCCAATCATGACGAACTTTGGTTTGTGGATCCACATAATTAAAACCTAAATCACCATAACCCACCACCGCGTTCAAATTAGCGCTGGCTTTTTCTACCTGCGCTAGTTTGATAGCTGGCTCAAATTGCTTGGCATTCACCACTATATTTCCCAAATATAGTTGGCTCAAATTTGTTTGAATCTGATCAATAATTTTTTCATACTCAAATTCTAAACCAGACTGCTCAGGAACAATTTGATAGTTCAAAGGAGAAAAAGAATTAATACTTACATTAGCATTGCGTGGTTTGTCCACCATATCATCAAGATTATCTTTGAGCGCGTTTAGCAGATTGGGCCAGTCTACTTTTACTGGCACATTCAAATTGGTATTGGCAATGCGATAATAAACTGGCCCAAACAAACGCACTGGCCAACGGCCACTACGACCAAGGCTATAGGCGTTTTGCCACAAAGCATAACTATCGAGCTTTACCAATTCAGCCGCGTTGGCATCATTGGAAATTGTGTTAACTCGCACGACGGTTTTTTTGCCGCCCACTGTCACATCCAAATTCAGACCCTCTCTGGAAAGACGATTGTTGGTAGTTTCAATAAAATTATTCAGATCAGCGCGGGTCATGGCGCCCAGCTGATAGTGTCCGGCATAAATTCCCGGATAAATTTTATCCTGATAAAATTTTAGATAACCAGCGGCCGCTCCGGAAACCGCGCCAAAAATCAAAAATAAAACCAAAAAAAATAGCCCTAATACTTTAAACCAATGCTGGGGCGATCTTTTGGGCGGGAGATTAATCGGTAAAATTTCTTGAACGCTTTCCATAATTTTATTCTTCCACAATAACAATCGGGATATTACCATCCACTTTAGTTTTTGGCAACGCCACTGTGAGCACCCCGTTTTTAAATTCGGCGCGTGCCATTTCCACTTTTACTTCTACCGGCAACACAATCGTGCGCGAAAATTTCCCCCAATAACATTCGCGATAAAAAAAATCTGCTTCGTTGTTTAGTGGCGACTGGCGTTCACCGCGAATAGTGAGCACGTCATTTTGCAGATGAAGCTCCAAATTTTCGGCGCGACAGCCAGCCATTGGCGCCACTACCACCACCTCGTCTTTTGTCTGCACCACATCAATGGCCAACTGACCTTCAGTATTTAAAACCGAAGACTCAACTGAACTTCCTTTCATGAAATCGGCTAATATCGAAAAATCTTCGCTATTGTCTTGAAGCGGTAAAGAAAAATTATTATTCATATGGTACTATTATACAACAAGGTCAGACCGTTGGCAACGAATTTAACGCTTTGGGACTTTTTCGTGAATTTTGGAGGATAATTTTCGCTCGGAAGAATAATCTAGTATCGCCTTCAAAAAAATTTTACCGTAGCGGGCCAGCTTAATATCGCCAAATCCGGAAATTTTCCGCACCTCTTCGAGGGTTTGTGGCAGATAGGTCGCGAGTTCAAGCAGGGTCGCGTCGGAAAAAATAAGATAGGCTGGAACATTTTCTTTACGCGCCAGTTCGGTACGAATAATTTTTAGTTTGCTAAATAATTTTTCTTCATAAGGCAGATCCCCCAAAGTCACTTTTTTGGCTTTGGCTTTCACCGCTTCTTTCTCTTTTTTATCGGCAATTTTTACCAAAAAAATTTTCTCTTTGCCGAGCAACACATCGCGACTTTTTTCGGTCAGTGTCAAAATTGGATACTCACTCCCCACTTGTTTGAGATAATCAAAAGAAATAAGATCTTTGAAATATCGAAACCAATCTTCTTTGGAAATATCTTTGCCAATACCATAAGTTTTGAGACTTTTGTGATACTCGCTGATCTTTTGATTTTTTGATCCGCGCAAAAAATCCACTACATAAGTTAAGCCAAATCTACTTTCCAGCCGCGCCACGGCGGACAAAGCTTTTTGCGCGATTACCGTGGCATCAAATTTTTCGCGAGTGGTAAGGCAGACATCGCAATTACCACATTGCTCAGGCGCTAATTCATCAAAATAATTTAGGATAGCGCGCCGGCGACAGGCATTGGCTTCGCACAGTGTAGCCATCTGCGAAAGTTTGTGGAGCATTATTCTTGTTTGCTCCGGATTATTTTCTACCGCGGCAAATCTTTTTAATTTCATCACATCGCCCCCGCTGTAAAATAAAATCGCTTCACTTTTTAATCCATCACGACCGGCGCGACCGGTTTCTTGATAATAACTTTCAATATTTTTAGGCAGATCGCCGTGAATCACAAAGCGCACATTTGATTTATTTATTCCCATCCCAAAAGCAATTGTGGCGACGATTATTTTTATCTGATCTTTAATAAACATCTCCTGATGTTTTTGTCTTTTATCGGCATTTAAACCGGCATGATAAGGCTTGGCCGCAAATCCATCCGCCTTTAATTTGTCGGCCATTTTATCAGCCGAATTGCGCGACAACACATAGATAATACCGGACTCGTCACGATGTTTTTTGAGATAAGCAACTATCTGCTCGTACATTTTTCGTTTAGGCTCGACACTATAGTGAATATTGGGACGATTAAAACTCGAAGTAAAAATTTGCGGTTTTTTTAATTGTAATTTGTTCAGAATATCATCACGAGTCAATTGATCCGCTGTAGCCGTGAGAGCGATAGTTGGCACTTCGGGAAATTGTTTTTTGAGCGATGAGAGCAACCGGTATTCCGGACGAAAATCATGCCCCCAACTGGAAATACAGTGCGCCTCATCAATAGCAAAAAGTGAAATATTTA
This sequence comes from Candidatus Magasanikiibacteriota bacterium, assembly GCA_943357105.1. Taxonomy (GTDB): domain Bacteria; phylum Patescibacteriota; class Patescibacteriia; order Magasanikbacterales; family GWA2-37-8; genus CAIOJG01. The sequence continues at coordinate 21,437 of CALRGC010000003.1, forward strand.
AACTGCGCAAAAAAACTAAAAATTGCTGATTGTTGCCAAGCAATCTCTCCGGAGAAACATAAAGTAATTTAATATCTTGGCGTTTTAGCTGGTCATAAATATCCGACAGTTCTTCGTTATCTAGTGAGGAGTTCATATAGGCCGCTTTGATACCATTGAGGCGCAAAGCGTCTACTTGATCTTTCATTAGAGCGATGAGTGGCGAGATCACAACCGTGAGACCGTCGAATATCAAAGCGGGTATCTGATAGCAGAGCGACTTTCCCCCGCCAGTGGGCATCAAAACAAACGCATCATGCTTTTGCAAAATGGTTTGAATGATTTCTTCTTGGTTGAATCGAAACGATTCATAACCAAATTTGGTTTTGAGAATTTGAGCGGGAGTGTGCATTTTGCCAAATTATTTCAACTTTTTCTTACCTTTAATAATAGGCAAAAAATTATCCTTACTTACCACCTTCTTACCAGTTTCTTTTTCCATTTGACTGCGCGCCACTCCCGCCACACGGCCACCACGCTTGGCTACTTTTTTATTTGCCACAAATCCGGCCGGATTTTCAACCTTGGTAATTTCGGTGGTAGCCGCTTCGCCGAGCATAGAAAATATTAATTCCACGTCGTTCATGTGATCACGTAAATTTTCTCTTTTTAATCCTTTTATTTTCTTATGCTGACTGAGAGTCACACCAAAAGTAGCTTGAGCAATTTCGGCGGTTAAAATTTCAAATTCTTTTTGTTCTTTCACGCCGTGTTTTTGCCATTCATCAGTCAGAGTTTCACGCACTTCTATACCACGCATTCTTTTTTCTATCCAGCTATCGGGATAGCCTTTTAACTTGTATAGCATTCTGGTGCGCTTAGTGGCCAGCTCTGGATTTTCAATTTCCTGCACACGTTCATATCCTACCTTGGCAAGCCAGCGTTTAAATGGCTCTGCTTTGGGAGATGGAATTGATTGGATAATACGAAAAATACCTTCAGTGTTGGCACAGTCGGTTTCATATTTTTTACCATCGGATGCGGTTAATTTCAGTCCGTGACAAAATGTCACGACCTCACTTCCTTCTTCAACTAAACGCTGTTTTAGCTTGCGCCAATAGGCGCCAGCATCAACACTTTCGCTTAAAACCGCTACCACATCCACCACCGAAAACCACCACTCATTTTGAAATAAAGTCTTACGAATTTCCTTGCCTTTAAAAAAGGCTAATTTTGTTTCCTCCATACAAAATTAAGTTAATAAATTACTTGATTATCATATAATAAAATAACCCACTATACAAGAGGGCTATTTTATTATAATTTCTCTAAATTACATCTTTTGGGCAGTACCGCAGGCTTCATCGCATTTTTTGCAATGACAACCAAAAACCATCAAAACAGCCGACAAACCTACCAAGACGTAGACGACGCGTTCGACCATTGGCCAACTACCTAGCAAATAACTCACCAAATTAAAGCCAAACAAACCTACCAAGCCCCAATTCAAGGCGCCGACTAGTACCAAGACTAGCGCCACCATATGTACGGGGCACATTTTACCTTTCATCATAAAGATATAAAGGTTAAAAATTAATAACTCTATTATAGCACATTACAACACAAACTAAAAACAGCCCATTTGGACTGTTTCGCGGAGAGGCAGGGATTCGAACCCTGGATGCGGTTTTAACGCCGCATAACACATTAGCAGTGTGCCGCTTTCGACCATCTCAGCCACCTCTCCAATTTCTATAATTGTGGTATAATTACTAGCGGCGAATAAATGAAATTTTAATTTAATTTATGAGGCGCGACGTAATTTCAAACTCGTTTATAATTGTACCAGAAAAATAAAAAAAGTCAACCCTTATACCTGATAAATTCAGCTCTATTTATGAAAAAATTACTATTTTGGCTATTACTCTTACTTAATTTTGTCTTCCCGTTGGCAATAGTGTCCAATGCCTTAGATGGTGATTTTGGCTGGCACTTACGCTTTGGCCAGGACATCCATACACAGAGCTCTTTTCCCTATTTGGACACCTATACTTTTACCAAATATGGTCAGCCTTGGATCAATCATGAGTGGGGCGGCGATTGGTTTTTTTATCAAATTTATACTCATCTGGGATATTTTTGGATCAATGTTATCGTGACGATCGCCGGAGTGCTGGCTTTTTTAATTATCGGCCAAGCGTTGGTAAAAAAACCGGGTGTTTTATTTTTATTTTTTGCGCTCGTTTGCCAACTGGCCGCTTACCATATTTTTTCGCCCCGCTTGGCTATGTTTTCACAACTATTTGCCGCTCTCATTATTTTAATTTTCGAAAAATATTACTCCCGTCCAGGCGCGCTATTATTAATACCTTTTATACTATGGCTCTGGTCGTCCATACACGGTAGCTGGATCTTGGGTTTTATTATTATCAATATTTATTTGAGTTGTGCTCTACTACCACACATCGTCTCCAATAAATACCAAAAATATTTTAATGAAGAAAAAAAACCACTTACTTTTATTTATAAATTAATCGGCATTCAAATTATCGGCGCGATTCTTATCACTATCAACCCCTACGGAATAAAAATATGGCAAGAAATCTTACAGTACTTTGGACAGAACTATTACAAGGCTCACATTAGTGAGTGGACACCGAGCTACGCTTATCCGGTCTTTCCCAAAATTTTAATTTTGCAAACCATTACCCTGGTGCTCATAATTTATGGATTTATCAAACGCCGGGTCAAATTTACCCACTTCACTTTTTTTCTGGCGTTCTTTTACGCGGCCATGATATATAAACGCCAGGCAATTTTTACCGCCCTGCTTTCGGCGCCAATTCTCTGTCATACCGCCATTTTGATGACTGAACGGATGAACAGTTTAAAATTTTATAAATTCATCATCCAACACAAAGAAAAAATTTATTTTATCGGAGTGGTGGCCACCTTATTTTTAATTAATTTTTATGCTCTCCAAATCCACTACACCGACGATGTTTGGAATGATAAAATTTTATCTCATAATAACGCCCCGCCATATGAAGCCGTGCAATTTCTGCGCCAATACACCGCCGGTAAGCCGATAAAATTATTCAACGAGTTTAGTTGGGGCGGATATTTAAATTGGACGCTACCCAATGCTTTGGTATTCTTAGATGGACGCGGTAGTGCCACCTGGATGTATGATCAAAAAACCAGCATGCTGCAGCGCTACATAGAGATGAAAGAACAAGACGACGCGGTAGAGCAAATCGAAGCGACCGGTGTCAACTATATTATGTTGCGTTATCCAAATTTTGTGATTAGCGGGACACCCAGTTTTGCCGACAGATATTTATTTGGCGCCAATTTTAAAGAATACTTTGTAAATCACGAAGAAAAATTAAGAGAAAAAATTGACAACAGTGGCCGCTGGAAAAAAATATACTCCGATGCGCGCGCCAATATCTGGGAAAAAATCAATCCCGCGCCATAACCAGTCCATACACTCTTTGGGCGCCGGCCTTTTTTAATATTCGCGCGCATTCTTGCATGGTCGCTCCGCTGGTAAAAACATCGTCGACTAAAATAATATTCGCCGTCGGCGACTTTTTTTCTTTCCAAATAAAAGCATCTTTTAAATTCACCAAACGCTCCTGGCGATTTAGCTTGGCTTGTTGCTTCGTAAATTTTACTCGCTGTAAATTTAAATTATCGAACTCAATATTCTGATGATCTTTTTTTAATATTTCAAAAATATTTTTTGCCAGCAAATCGGCCTGATTAAAACCGCGTTCGCGCTGACGTTTTGTATGTAGTGGTACGGGGATAATGGTGATACCAGAATAAGGCCAGCCACCAGACTGCCAAACACTATATAAAAATTCCAAATTGATTTGAGACCAGAGAGTATTAATATCTTTGGCCAAATTATATTTAAAAATTCTTATCAATTCAGCCACCGTTTTATTCTCTTGATAATTAAAAAAGGCGGCCACAGCTTCCAGACTGCTTACCGCCTGACAATTAAAACAACTTTTACCGTTTAAATTTTTTAAATGGCAAACCGGACAATAAAATTCTCCGCCGGTAAAACTTTTCTGCGCGCAATTTTTGCACCACCATTCTCCCTCCGTTTGACAATCCAAACAAAAAATCGGAAACAAACAATCTTTTATCAATTGTACAATTTCCCCTCCCCTAAACATACTTTATTTTACCATATTAAAGTTATCTACCAACCACTTATCGCCGTTTTTTAGCAGACTAACTTTGGCTTGGGCGTCTTTTTTGGTAATCACTCCGCTTTTTGATTCGGTAATTTTTACTTGCAAATCAACGCTGGCGGTCTTATCGGTCCAAGCCGAAAGTTTAGCGCTATAGGCTTCCACACTAACCGCGTAAAAATTTGGGCTGTTGTTTGGGATGTTAGCGGGAATTTTAGCGCTCAATTGTTTCCAGTAGCTGGCGGTAACCAAACTTTCCACATCTTTCATATTTTGATAACGACTTTCGGAAGAATAAGAATTCAAACGCTCCACAAAAATTTTGGCTAAATTTTGAACGGCCTTTTGTTCGGTTTCAATCGTGCTAAGTTTTGGCACCTTTAAATTCTCTAAATTAGTCACTGGCAAAGGAGTGTTTCCGGAAGTATTGTCTGATCCGGACGACACATTATTAGCGACATTATTGACAGTCGCGTTATTTTTATTTTTTGATCTCACAAACAAGAATATACTGACACCGAGTATAAATAATACCACCAAACTTACAACGATAAAGATGCGGGCGCGTAATGAAATCATATAAAATTATTTAGTTTGTTTTTCAAATTCTTGTTTGGCGCGTTCTATTTCCAGCAACTGCTGTGGATTGGTGGTCACAAGCTGATCTTCAGTATAAGAAGCCACAATCTTGATGGCGGCATGTTTTAGACCGGCAAAAAATATTCCTTCACCCGGAGCGCTTTCGAGCAATAAATATTTTTCACTGTCGGTAAGCATAAAAACTTTTTGGATATTATCGACAGCGGCCGGCGACTGACGCAAAAGCAACTGCAAAGCCGAATTGGTCACTATCGCCTGTCCATATTGCGAATGTAAAAAGTCATTGACATCCTGAGTAATGGTCGTCACGCCCAAATAATATTTTCGACAGCGCTTGACTAACGCGAAAATAAATCTAGCCGAATCTTCATGTTGCATCAGCCACCAGGCTTCGTCGATTACCAATATGCGTTTGCGGCGTTCCGAGCGTACCGTATTCCAAATATAGTTAATAATCGCGTAAATTGCCAAAGGACGCAATTCATCTTCCAAATCGCGCACACTGTAGACCACCAGTTGATTCTTCATCTCCACATTAGTTGGCGAATTAAACAACCCACTAAATGTACCTTCGGTATATTTTTTTAATTTTAAGACTAATTCATTCGAACCTTCCATACCTTCCAGCACTTCTTGCAAATCCTGCATTATCGGCGGCTCAATAGTATTGAGATCCACACCAGAAACAATATCTTTTTTGGCGTAAGTTTCAATGAGCGCTCTATCTATTACCGAATCTTGCTCGGTAGTAATACCGCCAAGCATAATACGAAGCAGGCCTTTCACGGTAATAACCGCACTACGGATAATATCGTCCACCGACAGATCTTGCTCCATTGGACGTGGCAAATCAAAGGGGTTCACCTTGCTTTCACTGCTCAAAGAAATATTTATATAAGTTCCGCCGACCGCGTCGGAGAGATGTTTGTATTCCATTTCCGGATCAATGACAATTACTTCTAGACCCATCATCATTGAACGCAAAATTTCCAATTTAATAGCGTAACTTTTACCGGCACCGGAGGTGGCAAATACCACCATATTGGCATTTTGCATCGAAAAACGATCAAACAAAATCAGACTATTGTTATGACGATTAATGCCGTACAAAATTCCATTGTCAGAAGTAAGCTCGGCGGAAATAAATGGAAACGAAGCGGCAATCGGCGATGAATTCATGTTGAAAGAAATCATCAACTCGTCATTACATAGAGGCAAAGTGGAATTAAAACCTTGTTCGGCTTGATAGAGAACTTTGCGACTCATTATTAATTTACCGCCAAAAATACTTTCAATATCTTCGGATAGTTGGTCCAATTTTTCTTTATTTTTGGTATAAATCGTGACATAAAAAGCAAACTGGAAAAAATGCTCCGTTCCTTGGGTCAAGCTATCGCGCAAACCTTCAATGTCGCGTAGAGCGGTTTCACGAATCGGATCGCGTGGCGCACCCTTTTCGGCATCGGCGCTTATTTGCGCTTCAAGCGCGCCAACTTTATTTTTTAATTGTTTCAAAATAATTTCCGCCTTAATAGGATAAAAAAACATTGAAATATCCATATTCACCGACAGTCCAATCACCGGCGAACTCCAGCCGATTGAAATATAGCGCGGATAGTTCATGATAAAAAGCGTACGACAAAAGGTAGTACCCAACTGAATAAAATTTGATTCAACATTAAAAGCCGAAGGGGCGATAATATCTTTGAGCGATACGATGCCTTCACGATAGGTCTGCTCTTCTTGCAAACTAATCAATTCAGCCGCGGTGGCTTTTTCCAGCTTGCTTTTATCTTTGCTGGCCAAAGTCACTTTATCGTTCTGTTTGGCAATAAATTGTGGTTTAAAGGCCATATATTATGCTTGTTCAATTTGCATTTTATCCATCGGCGCCATGCGCTCGGTCAGAGCAATATCGGGATTGTAGGTAGAGTACAGCACTTCTACCAGCGACTGCGTATCCAGGCGCACCACTTCCAGACCAATACCGCGCAAACCCGATTCCACTTGCCGCACTCTCTGATCCAGATCGTATTTACGCTTGGCGAATCGTTCGGCTTTTAATTTTACGGTCACTGCCGGATGAAACACTTCGCTCAAACGCGACCAAAAACTTTTTTGTTTATTAGAGAGTGGATCATAAGGCACCACCACATAAAAATTTTTACTCATAATTTCGCCCATCTCTACCAATTCCGACACAAAGGACCGATAATCGGCAATTTGAGCGCGTAATAATTCATTAGTCTGTTCCCGCTCACGTTTGAGCAGATCTTCGAGATATGGTTTGATATATAATTCACGCGATTGAATTACCACTTGCAAAGGATGATCCAAGCTATTCAAAAAGCTGACATAAGCGGATATCGTAGCATTTTGTTCATCTTCGTTTTTCAAAGCAAAATTAATACTCGATACCAATAAGATAACGCGCAAGGTACCATCTTTCATCACTAGAGTATCTTGTCTGATTTCCGACACAGACAAAAATCTTTGGGCGGAAGGAATATTGGCTTTTTTGGCGGCGGCTTTTTTATTTTTCATAAATTTAAATTGATTTTACTCTTCCGGCTTATAATAACCACCGGTGTTTACCGACAAAGCCAGGTCGCGTAAACGGCTATAAGATAAGTTTGGCACGGTGCTTATTTTTTCCGGTAATTCTACTTTTTCTATTTTGCGGAGTTGGTCGAGCTCTTCTTTGGTATCCATTTTATACCAGATTCTGCGACTGGGACGGCGCAAAGTTTGAAACAAATTCAATAAAAAATAGTGAAAGGATTGTCCGTTAATTTTTACAAAGGCCAAAATCAGGGCAGAACCACCAACCGTCGCCAAAAAAAATATAAACAAAGAAGTATCCGCCAATTTAAAAACCACAAATAGAAACAAGCCGGCAATAAGCAAGATCAAAAATTGACGCGTGGTGACCGGTCCAAAGATTTTGTCTTCAACATCGATAAATTGTGGTACTACAAACTGATCCATATATTAAATTCCCAACTCTTTTTCCAAATTAATTAATACTTCGATTTCCAACAGGGAAATTTTGTCCTTTTCTCCCAAAACACTCGCTAGCGGTCGTCTTTGTTCTATCGCTTCATCCACCACATTGATATACGCCTGATACAGCGGGCTATTGCGCCACGCTTCCCAAGATTTCATAAACAGCAAATAAGATTCTTCTTTGAGATTTAAAAATTTTTGTTTAAGACGCTCGGCGGCATCGGCCGGCTTGGAAGACAAACGGCGAAAATCCACTAAAGAAAAGAATTGAATTTCATCCAGCGGCCCCATAGCCAGCGGTTTGACCTTCACATCGTGCATCATTGCTTTGGCGGTAGTAGAAGCGACACGCACCGGCGCAACATTTTTTATCAGATCTTCAATCGGCGCGGAGGCAGGCGCGGAATTGGAAATAATTTTGTCCACAATATTTTCCTTCACGATCTTTTTTTCAACCTTTTCTACTTTTGGAGTATAGGTGGTTGGTTTGGATCTGTCCGTTAGTTCTCTGGCTTGGGTTTCGGTCAATCCCAAACCCCCGTCTTTTATGGAGCGAGCGCACGCATCCAAAGTATCGGCTTCACTCCGAATATCT
>CALRGC010000003.1:29837-55772 GCA_943357105.1 Candidatus Magasanikiibacteriota bacterium
GAAGCTGGATGACGCTACGCAGACGATTATCCAGCTGAGGCGAAACTTTAAATGATAGACTAGAAATAATTTTAGAAACCTGATCGGTGCGGTCGGATACCACGGTGGTTTTGGCGTGTGGACTCTCCGGCACTTCTTCGTGCAAAAGCGGTTTTGAATCGGCCGGTTTTAGAGCCGGTTTATTTTCCGCTGGCGTTGGTTTAGCCTGACGTTTTTTCAGCTCCGCCAAAGAAATACGCTCGGTCGTGCCGTCGGCTTTTTTTACCAAGATGGTTGGTGACGTTGTTTGATCTGCCATATATTTTACTTGGGCAAGTATTCGTCGCTTCTTAAATTATAATATAATTGTAATAAATTACGTAACCAAAAAGAAAACTTTTTTTCTTCCAGCTGGCCGCCATAGATACTTTGAATAAACTTTTCTTGCACCAAAGTTTTTATTCCCCCACTATATACTTGCCCCACATATTCAAATAATACTTCTCTTAATTTTCTATTATCAAAAGTAACAGTATTGGTAGGAATATTTTCTTCATTATTTTCAATAGATTTTAAAAATAATTTACCGGTATGTTGGTTATCGAAACCTTCGGCCACGGTCGATAAAATAATCTTCAACCAATAATCTACCGGCACACCGGCCACTATCGCCGAAAAAAGATAGTTTGTTAGAATAAATTCCTGTTGTTTAAAATCAAAAAATAAAAAATTCTTCCAAATTAATTGGAGAGCCAGACTAAATGCCAAGGCTTCATTCCAATAAAATAAAGGAAATTCGGAATCTTCCGGATTAATCTTGTCTAAAGTGGTGAAGATTGCAGCCACCCTATCATCCGGTTCATTTATTTCTAGCAAACTACGCAGAGAGTAAAGAAAAGTAAAATCAGTATACATAGCCTTTTCTCCGTTCACCAAAATTCTAATTATTTCTTCATAGTTATAAGGCTCAAGATCGGGCTTCAAGAAATTAAAAGTTGCCGCACCCACCAAAGCAAGTTGTACTGAGAGCCTATCCCTGAGAACTAAATTTTTTGGATCTTTGATAAATTCTTTTATTAAAGCCGCCGATAAAAAAGAACAGGAAGACATGTCAATCAAATCAAAAATATTGTCCGATTTATACAATTGGGTGGCGGAATACATCGGATTGATATACTCAAACATTTTTTCGATAACCTTATCATTGAGCGCCAATAATTTTTCTTTATTTTGTATCAAAAGAACCAGGCCATTCTTTACGCCTTCGTAATCTTCTAAGCGGAAGAAGAATAAGTTGTGTGATATTGGAGCTTCTTCTGGCATATTATTTGGTTATCCACTCTGCCCAGTGGAATTTGTTATCGGATTCATGAAATTCGATTAAATCTTGGTTATCTTTTAAGAAACCACTAGTTCTCAAAAATTGCCCAAAAGCGGTAAGTTTTTCTACAGCGGCTTCATCATTAAGATCAGCGTTGCTAAAACCTCTTAAAAATGATAGTACGGAAAGATAGTTGCCTTCTTTTTCTTTAAAATATTCCAACATCTCCGGCCAATGAACACGATTGGCAAAAAGTAAAAGCAGTTTTTCAGTTTGACGAAAAGCCAAATCACTTTCGGATAAATCCTGACTACTATTATGATCAATTAATTTTGCTTCGTGTATCAAACTATAAATATTTATGGATTCTACGAGTGCTTTTTTGACTGGTCCGGCATCTACTGCCAGACCCAAGCTTTCAACATATTTTACCATTAATGAGGTATTTAAAACATCATCATTTTTCTCTACAAAATCCGACATTGCGGTTTTTAGATCCAAAACTTTCTCTTGATAATAAATCTTTTCTTCATTACTTGACACGGCATCAAATAGCAATTTATTGTCTATCAAAAAATCGGTCATGTTGTTCGTATCATACAAAAACTGAGCCAAAGAATCGCGTACCGGGGCGCCAGCTATGACCGCTTTGAACAATCCCTTCTTTAAGAGCGAGACCTGCATATCTTCGGCAAAAGAATCAAAATGTTTAAACGCAATATGAAATAAAATAATATATACCATTGCTTTATACCAATCACAATCTGACTCAGTATTGAGCTTATCCAAAATATTATTGACAAAATAAAAAATCGCATCACGACCGTCCGGATGATTCACATCTTGTCGCAGAGTGAAAATAAATGAGCGACGGTCAAAATCAACATCTTTACCGGACAAAATTTTTTTAATTTTATCCAATTCGTAGATAGTAGAGTTTGGAACCTGATTTAGAAAAGCTGCCACTACGGACAGATCAGAAGACAGGCCATCGTCGGCAAAAAATTGATCATTCTTTACAACCGAGTCCAATTTCATCAAATCAATCATTGTTATTACCGCCTTTTCCACAAACCAATCTACGCGACTATCTTTCACTTCTATCTCCTCTTTTATAAAACGAATCAATTGCCAAAAATTATAATTTTCACAGACAAATTTTTGTTTAATACCAAAAGAATCCAAAAAGAAAATTTTGTCTTTTATTTTTTCAAAATCATTTTTGAAAAAACTTTCAAATTTTACTGGATTAATTTCTGGCATAAATTTATTTTATTCTACTTAATCCTGGCCATCCCCACCACCACCGCGAGGTCCTCTTTCTTTGGATAGAGAAGTAGCTACTGCTTTATCCAGCATAGCTTGCTGGGCGACAGTAAGTTGCGTACCAAGCTTTGCTTTTAGATCTGTCAAGAATTCGCTATATTTATCACCTTTAACAATATCTCCATTTTCAAGTTTAAATGCAAACTTAACCTCTCCTCTATCAACCAAATCGTTATTAATTTTCATTTTTTTGGCCCAAGCAATTTTAGCCGCTTCCGAGTTGGCTTCTATTTCCCCTAGAATAACGTTAGTAAATTGCCTGCGTGCTTCAGCTGTTCCGCTATAATCTTTTCCGCCACCAATTAATCCATAAGATTTGTCTCCTTCAGTGTGCATAGCTTCCTGCTCACCAATGCCGTACCCTGATAATTTATCGGTAGTTCTGGATACAAATCCAGCTTGTCTAGCAGTAGTGACGTTGGCACATAAAGCTCTCATCAGTCCAACATTTATAGCTTCCAATTTACCATTTTCATTATTTATTGTACCAAAACTATGGATCTGGGCTGATTCAATACCCTTTCTTTTACCCAATTCAGTGACCATCCAACCCATCGCACCGTCCAAAGTATTGAGACGATACATTCCCATACTACGATCGTAGACCTGATGACCACCCATCTGGGCATGACCAGCATCCAAGGCGGCACGCTTGAAGGTGGCCGCACCTTCTTGGATCAGATTCTGAGATTTTTGTAAATTAGTTTTAAATTCGTCAAAAGACATTCCTAGCCCTCCCTGTGCTAAACTCTTGCCTCCCAAAGCCTTTGCTACATCTTCATAATTTGATTTGTTTGTTAAACTGAACACTTGCCCATTTTCTCCATTTACTCTTATCACACCACCATTTCCTTGACTCTGCACTCTTTGTAAAGCGGCATCTATCTTTTGATTTGCTTTTACCATACCAACATCACCGCCCGTTACAACTAAATTCTGTAAAGCGGCGGCATTTTCTTGGTTGGAAACCGAATGATAAGATCCATCCGCACCTCTGTTAATCAAACCAAGTTGATCCACAAAAATATCTTCCATCGCTCTTACATTAGAGGCCTTTTCTACGTCATCTATTTTACCCTCACGAAGATCTTTAAAAAGAGCTGAGATTTCAGCAATCGTATCATCAGTCCAAGCTTCTTTGGTGATATGAGCTACCGAACTAAAAAGCGCGGCCTGCTGTTCATCACTAATCTCAGCCCCAGGAGTTTGTTTTAATCGCAAAATATGAGCTATCTGCATAGCGGCCATCGCACCACCATCTTGAGCTTCCATAGATTTCAATCTTTTGCCTGTTTCTTCAATCATCTGATCCATCGCCTGAGAAGGAGAAGCATAACCGAGTTTGGGAATTTCATACCAACCAGCCCTAGCTTTTTCCTCAGCACGAGTTTGGGATAGATGTTCGGCGCGTTCATCTTCTTTGAGAAGAGTGGCTGAACGCAGAGATTTTATATAATCATTTCTTTCGGAGGCAGTATTCAATCTAGCTACCATATCTGGACCACCCTGTTTTATTATTCTTGCCATTTCATCGGCAGCTTCTTGAAAAGCATGCGCCAAATCATGCCCTTTCATTATCTTGATAGCATTTTCAGCAGCTACTTTTGCTTGTTCACTTCTGAGCACATCTTTTCTAATACCTTTACCTTCTCGTCCACCTTCAAAAACTCTAGAGGCTTCAATCTCGACTTCTTCGGTTAAAGCTTTTTCTTTCTTAGCTTCAGCGGCTAATTCAGTCTGTCTCCTTAATAATTCTATACCTTCCGCTTTATCTCTAATCAAATGCAGCTTCTGCCCACCTTCTACCAAATGAGAGGCTTCGTCAGCATTTTTTGCTGATAATTCAGCTTGAATTCTAGCCGTGACTATACTTTTCCCTTTTTTTCCAGAAACAAAGGTTTCTTTGGCGGTAGAAAATAAACTTTTTATTCTAGCTTCGCTGGCGGCCGCTTCTTCTTTATGAACAGCGATTTGTTCAGCTACTGTGCCTCTATATTTATCTCCCATTTCTTCTTTTGTTTCCCATCTACCTTTTTTGAAACGATCAGATGAAAGCACCATCTCTCTACCAATAGCTTTAAATTGAGCGGTCTTAGCGGCTGATCTTGCTTTCTCTTCGTCCAATTCTCCTTGCTCCATCCTATCCAAATCTCTAATTTCCGGACCTTCAAACGCCTGCATTAAATATTTTGGCGTTGCTCCTGCTCTGGCTTTCAATAAATCTTCGCGAATAGTGCGTTGATTTTTTACTTTTTCGAGCATCTTTTCGCTAGCAATAAGCGACGCTTGACGTCCACGGATATATCTAGTAAGAATACCTCCCTGTTTTTCTTTTTCAAATTCACCGGGTATAATATTACCATTTTTATCCAATTTTGGCCTTGGACCAGCGGCACGCCAGTCGCGATAACCCTCAAGTTGTCGCTGACCCCACATTTTGACCTCTTCTACAGTATTGCTCAAAGTGGCATTATACAAACCTTTTCCCGCCAACTTCGCCAAACCAATTCCACCTTCTTTAGCCTTATTGGCTGTCCAAACACCCGCCGCCACACCCGATCCAACCGTAGCCACTTTCTTGGCAAAATCTGTCGCCTTGCTCATCGCGCTACCACCCACGGTACCTAACGACTGAGCAGTCTTGGCGCCGACCATCAAAATCCCAATCGCGATGGCAAAATTGGCAATTTTATCAAAACTCATCGCGGCGCTAATACCGGCGCTGGCCGCTCCTTTACTTGGCATATTGGCGGCCGGAGCGGAATTGTTTGACTCGATTTCAGAATTAATCTGACCATTGCCAACCACCGCAAACGAAAGCCATAAAAAGAAAACCACTACCGGGCCAACAATTATGTGATTACCAAATTCACTCCACCATTGCGAAGCATATTTTTCAGTCTGAGGAACGACACTGAGTACAAAAGCAAACGGTGACAAAATTATCAACACCCAAAGCACCAACATGCGCGACAAAAGCATAAATACAAACACTAGCATGATGCCCAAAGTAAGCGCGGAAAAAGTAATAGCGCCAACCGCCGCGGCAAAAATTTCTTTTGGGTCGGTATCAGAGACAGCGTTGGAATTTTGCGACATCTTCAAAATGTCCGTCAGATTAAAAGCGTTAATAAGATTACCACCCGCAGTGGCCGCGACACCATTAACAAAAGTGATCATCACCACTTGACCCACATCAATAATCAGACCACAAATAACGCGACTAAAATTTACCAAAATCGCGGCAAAGAAAAATTTTACCAACATTTTTTTCCATTCGTATTGCTCGAGCCCCAAAATTGTACCAAAGGCGACCAAAAGCAACACCACCACAAAAAACATATTGGCAATATCACGCACCATTACCCAGCCAACTTGAACCGCGGTAGAATTGAGATAGCCATTGTATCCCGCAATTTCAATGATAAATGACAGACAAAAAACCGCCAGCTTGATCATAAGCGAAGCGCCAGACAATAGCATCTTGGTCACGGCACTCATAAAAAATCCTTGATCAATCGTGGTGGGATCGGTCGCCAAAACTACATGAGCGCCAAGTATAGAATAGATGCCCAAACCAAAAACCACTAAAAATACAAAAAGTGCCGACTGTTTTTTGTTGGCAAATAAAAAATTGTATAGCTTAATTGTTCTCGATTTTAACTTGGAGAACATGAAAATAAATTTACCTGCTTATTATATCATATTTCAGCTAAGTGAACAAACAAAACGGTTGTATGGTCAAACAGTTATCCACACATTTTTTTAAGTGATGAAAATTGACAATCGAGCCACAATTTGTTAGCGTAAATTATTCGCTCTTTACCTGTGTTTGGAATTTTTCCAACACCTCAACCCCCATAGAGGACGCCATGAAAAAGCCGGTCACCATGATCATCTGTCTGGCGCTCTTCTCCTGCGCCACTGAACCTCTGCCCACGGCCACGCCCAAGCTGGATCCATGTCAAAGCATCCAATGGATCGACGGCAACGAACTCAACTGCGGTCCAGGCAAGGTCTTCTGTATCGCCGAAGTGAAGATCTCGGAAGACAACCGGTGTCGACTGTGGTGCGATTTTCGCTCCTATCCCAGCGACTGGGTAGAAGCGGACGCATCGCACAGCTACATCAAGATTCGCTACGAGTACAGCGCGGAAGTCCAGCTCTGCCTCGTGCGACAAAAATGAGGTGCTCAAGGGGGTACAATGCCAGTTGGCCGGCTGAAAAGTCGGCCCCTGGCATCCCTAAAACCAAAGTTATCCACAGGTGTATTGTAAATTTATATAGATGTGGCATACTAAAATAGTATGGGTATTAAATTACCCAAAATCTAGCCAAATGGTTGACAAAAAAGACCATTTGTGCTATAATAAGCAATCGTTCTTTACAAGTGCCTATTTTGCCTATTTAGGGCAAAAATGGCCAATATAACGAGAGATGGGAAATAAAAAGGAAGGATTGTGGTGGAAAATTTGTCTGTTTATGCAGACAGATTTACCACCACAATCTTAGGCGCAACGTTGCTCCAAAAGATAGTGGTCGGTCCATTTTGGACCACACCATTGTCCTGGAGGACAACATGCGCAGCACTGTGCTCTTGGCCATCCTGGCCACCCTCCTGTGCGCTGCTTGCGCCACCGAAGCCGGACATCCCGGACCGGTGGTCAACAGCCCCAACCCCACCGTGACCAGCGGCACCAAGGCGACCACCGCCGAACAGCCTGGCGACAAGCAACCTGTCGTCGCCAAGTTCCCGGACGCGATCGTCTACGATCCATACATCAGCGACAGCTTGGACGAAGACCCGCCGCTGAAGCAGATCAAGACCAGCCTCGAGGACGACGGCAAGACCTTGGTCCTGCGCGACATGAAAGACCACGTCGTAGCCACAGCGTTCTACGACAACACGTCCTTCAACAAGGCCACGTTCAACGATCCGATCCTGGAGATCAAGGACGGCGACGGCCTAGTCCACCGCTGGCACAAGAAGGGGCAGTAAATGCAGTACTGCCCGACCGGTTCAACCGGTTCCCCATGCAACGCGTTCTTCCTACCGCGTTCGCCACCTCTCGCCCGCAACTGCATGGCCGATCAACACGATCGGCCGCGGGCATCCCCTTAGAGTACTATTATTAGCATTTTAAGGAAATAAAAAAATCCTGATTATAATCAGGATTTTTTTATTTAGGAGGTAATTAAAATTTATTCTATTTTGTTTGCTGGCACTATAACTTTGGCTTTAAACAGAATATTGGCATGTTGGTCTAATGTCTTAGATTGCACTTTATTATAACATATATCTGAACCACCAGATTGCCCTGCATCATGACATCCATCAGTTCCATCCGCCCCACCTACACACTTCCCATTACACCACCCCCAATTATCCAACACCTGAACTTTTGGTTGATAAACACAACAGCCGCCCAATTTGGCATCATCCCATTTTTTCTTTTGCGCGCCAGTAAGTACATCACAAGTTGGGTTCCAAATACCAGATTTTGGATCTTCCGCCGCTCCCTTACAGTTATAATAAAATTTCGCTACATATGGGTGGAGATCGCAAGTTTTATTAAGGATATATCCAAATGAAGGCGCTTTAGTTTCGTCAGTAGTACATTCTGGTAATAATTTTCCAGAACATTCAATGTCTTTCTGACAAGGCACCACTGAACCATTACAGACTCCGCCTTTACACATACCGCCGATGAAATACCCACGCTGATTCCAAAAATTTCCATTGGATGTCTGTAGGTCGCTTGGCACGCCGGTATCGGGATCAACGATAATTTTTTTGACCGGCATGTGATTCGAATCTGCATTGTAAAAGAAGGAAAAATTAGCTTCAAATGGTTTGGTGTCAATGATTACATCATCGGTTTCAGAAGCAGGCCACTTACCATTAATATTAAAACCATCTTGATATATTTCTTGACACACACCTTTAGTGTCACAATCTCCCACTGGATGTACTTGCGGCACTTTCTTGGAAGGATCGTGCGCGTCACCATCATAATTGGTGACCGTAGCGGTAATATCTAAATCTTTGTTACCAATAGTCAATTTATCCGTAGTGGTAGGCGGTCTATAAAATTGATCTTTATCGTTGGAAAATATTTTAATGCTGGAAAATGGAACTTTGGCGTATATTTGTAAGAGCAAACTCAAAGACTCTTTTACTTTATCTACCAGAGATTTGTCGTTAGTTGGAGCTTTGGCCGCTTGATTCTTTGGCAAACATTCTTTTACCGAGTCACCCACGCAACTATTCTGATAACAAGAGGCATCGCTTGAACAACTAATAGTACTACTTACTACTCCGCCAAAACTACAACTGCCTCCGCATACAAAACCGTTGTTTTCACAATTGCTACTATTGCCGGATGAATTACAATCCAGTGATACTTTTGGAGTAGTGGTGCTGGTACAAGCATTGACACTGAGATCACAAACTGAATTCTGACCAAAAGCATTTTTACATTTGGTGTCATCGCCGGTTACCACGCCATTTTGATCGGTCTTTTTACATTTAAACTGACAAGTATTATTGTTATTATGATTTGCACAGACGGTATTTATATTACAAACCGTGTCATTGGAACAACTGGAATAAGAACCAAAACTCCAATGGTCATAGGCCAAGTTATTGGAGGCTAAATTGTTATATTTTTGCAAGTTGCTACCCGGCGCACACGAAGAGTTACTAAGCGGCTGATCAAAAATTCCACTACCGGCCATACAAGACTGCAATAACAAAAGACTACTGGCGTTACCCTGGGCTTTGTTATCGCTGGCAAAAGCAAACGGCGGAGAAATGGCATCCCAAGCATAATTTACCTTATCTTGATATGGAGCGGCAATTGCCGAAACATCTAATTTTTTAAAGACGCTTTTATTATACTGCCATATTCTATCTGTCCATGGAGATAGTTTATTACCTAGACTATCAAACTGCACATAAGCTTGACAGCCAATTTGTCTATCCTTAAAATAATTAACTAAATTTGAATACCACGCACCGTCAACCAGATCATAATATACCTTATAATCTTTTGTCTTATTTGGAACACAATGAACGATACACCAATCTGGATCATGCGCACAATATGATGTTTCTTGAGATGTAGATTTACCTTCATGATGAAATCCAGGACCACAAATAGTATGGGGACCTTGATCTCCATCGGCAAAAAGCCCATCATCCAAAATTGCGCTTGTGTTGCAATTATCATCTGTATTAATACCATCTGGATCAAAACAAGTATCAAAACCCGTCAAATTTGATCTATAAAGATTCGAGGCTACACAATATTTGGTACCTTCGGGCAACATAGCAGCCGATTCCGGATGATTATTGCTAATATCTGTAGAACCTTCCACCAAATCAAGAGGTAGCCAGCTCAGCCAAGCATACTGGGGGTTGTCTTTGGTACCACCCAAAATTCTGGATTTATCATATTCCATACAGAAACCCTTCCATCCGTAGAAATTTTGGGTCTTTTTATCTTTTAATTGGCAAACGCCACCAGATGTTTCACAAATACCTGGAACAGAATTTCCATTTGCATCTTTTGCGGGTGCGGGGCATGTTACACCGTCTTGTGATCCGCCCATACAAATACCGTTATTTCCAGCATAGGTATTTTGCAAAGCTGAATCACTATACTGCGAAAAATATTTCACAACTGTTTTATTTCCAAAAGTAGCTTTAATATAGTCACATTCACATTTATAGGCAGTGTTATCAGCCGGATTTAAAACAGTATCCCCGCTTTCAAAACATTTATTTAATTTGGCAAAATTCTGAGTATTATTGAAAGCTACATTTGGGAATGGAGAATCTTTTTCTGGGTAAGCACGACAACCTTGTCCAATACCGGAAACAGTGATATTACTAGCATTGCCTGAGTTATCCTGCATACACAATCCGTTTACACATATACCTTGATTTTGAGCACCACAAGCATACGTAGAAGTTGGCGACGCACAGCTATACTGACTAATTCCACCAGCACATTTACTCAGATCCGATCCGCAAGGAATAAGCTTAAGCAATCTCCAATCTGGATCCACGGATGGTTTGGCAATATTAAATTGCCATAATTCTTCTATTGGATAACTGCCTAAAATTGAAAGACCGACCAGATCACGTCCTTTCCAGGAAACATCGCGAGTGGTATATATGTCTTCCGTAAGTACTTTGTTAGAATAATCACTTTGACCGGTAATAAATTCGGCACAATTGGCCGCTTGACCATTGGGATTGCTGGCAGACGGTAATTTATCACACAGACCAACTGCGCTACATTGGGAGATAAATTTATTTTGTTTGTCATCCCAACGATCGGTACTGGCTTTACATTGTAGCCACTCCGCGCATTCTCTATCTCTCTTTACGGAGATAATACGATTGGCATCAAGACTGCCACTGGTATCTGGTTTGACTTTGGTAACTTTAAATATGTCCGTTTGAGTATTGGAAACGGCGCTATCGCTAAGAGCGTAAGTGGCGGCGGTATTATATGTTTTATTAGGATTATCGGTCTGATCAAACAAGGCACAGCCGGCTTTCTGGCTCACCTGACCGGCACAATCCCCTTCTGACAATTTATTATTATCAAGCAAATAGTAAGTCTGATTTTTGTCGGCATGATCTACCAACTCAGTACAGGTATCTTGCTCGGCCGGACATTCACCGACAAAATTTTGATATTTATTGGTATCACCAAAAGACCATAGATCAAAATAATTTCCGTTCTTCTGATAATCCGGATAGCAGGGCTGTTTATCTTTTAGGTCCGGTAGACAGATATTATTATTGGAACAATCCGTATCAGCGGTGCAATATTTGGTAGGTTGGGCAATCACGGCCGGAGTAGAGGCGGTACCGCAAACACTCACGCCTTTCCAAAACCAACCGCTCTTGCTTTGATTGCTAATGGGGTCAACAAAACTTTGGAAAGAACAAATTTTGTTACCGGTCAAAGCTGGATTTTTGAAATAGGCCGTACCTTTACTTGAGCTATATTCATCACAACCCACCGCCTCTTTTTGACACAAAATACCGCTTTGTGAATTGCCACTAGCGTCCACACCGCTTTCAAATTGATTTGGATCAATTTTAATTGTAGTAGTGACATATTTTACGCCCGCCGGGGTGACTGTCTGCTTACCAACATTGGTACAGCCGACATCTACGGCATTACAAGCGCTATTACTACTGCCATCCGCTACCAGATATATTGTACTACTGTCGGTACTATCGGCTGGCACAAGATAAGTGGAATCATCTGGCACTGGTGGTGCGGCATTATTTACTTTACCTACCACAATTTCTTCTATTGTATGTCCTTTAATATTTACATAACAACCAAACTTACCTTGCTCTACCTGACAAGAATAAGAATCGTTACCAATTTTGGCTACTGCTTTGACACCACCGGAAGCTACCGGCAAGAAGACATTGTAAGCGCGTGGTCCGGTATCCGTGATCTTATTGAAAGTGTCTTTAAAAGCGGTACAACCAATTGCCCCGTCGCGGCAGAGATAGCTAAAATTGGTGAGATAATATAGCGTATCACCTAAACTGTTTTTTGGCCCGGAATAAGCGGTACAACCCAAAGCGGCTCCAGGGAGATTATCACTAGGATCATCGTCGCAAATTGGATCCACTTTTAGAGAATCTTTTACTAAATAGATAAAATCAGAAACTTTGGTGAGGTGAACATTATCCAAAAATAAACTCCCACTACTCTGTAATTTAAAAATAATGGCGTTGATAGTGGATGAATTTGAAGCTGGTAATTTTATATTAAATTTAAAGACTTGCCAGTTGGAATTGGCGCTAAAAATACCGGCGCTGGCCGCTGTCTGATTGTTGTCACCGGTCATGCTTACCTCCACATTCAGGCCGGTGCCTTTGGCCCAAAAAGAAAGATTGTAACTCTGCGCCGAAGCTTGGTCCACCTCATCGGTTAAAGCTGGAAATTCTTTAGACATTTGGGCATAACCAGCTAATGAATTGGTGCTGATCAATTCTAAAGAATGTTCCCCGGCATGAGTGGATTCATTGGATTGATTGATGGTGCCATTGATCACCGACCAACCATTTTGCGCTGACACCGACGCGACGGTTTCAAAAGTATCTATCGGATCACTACTACTCGCGTTCAAACTGATAGATTTGATATTATTACCATGATTTCCTTTGTAGGCACGACAAGAAACCATCTGCGCTGAACAAGTTTTACTGGCGCCGGCGTTATTCTCCACTCCACCTGGCAAACCATAGTAATAACAAGCGCCGTCTTTGAATTGACCGTTGCCAAAACACTGTTCAGCTCCGGCTAGTTCCACGCCGTTGAGACGATATTGAGAACAATCGGGCGACACGGCCACCGTATTAGGCAATAGTTCATAGTAAACATTGCCCTGGTCGTCGTTAAACTGTCGGCAATCCGGATCGGCAATCTTGTTTTTATATAAGGATTCATTACATTTATATTTATTGGCATAATCGCTTTCCGCCTTGTCCTTAAAGACTGCTAATGGACTACCATCAGTATCTTTTTGTAAAGTATATACCTGCAACTGATAGCCTCCTACTTTTGATCCTTCATAAGTATAGAAATTTTTCTGTTTGGTATCATCTGGTTTTATACAATTACGCAGTAAAGTAAAATTCTCCACTTTCTCACCACCATTTTCAGTTGATTCCATATTGGTAAAACTAGTACAACCGTCATCTTGAGCGCTACATTCGGTACCGGACTGATTATTATTATATTTGGAAGGCGGGATAATATAGGCGACCGGATTGCCGGCAGAATAAGTAGTTGGCATCTCTTGGTAGGCACTATATCCCACACAACGAGCGTCACATTGATCGTTCCAAGCGGTTACTGAATTATTTACTACTTGAGCCGGTGAAAATTTACCCGGGATAGCGGGCGCGTCGGCATCATCAACATTTTTGAACAGGGAACAACCAACTTCACTGGCAATACAAACTTGAGTATAATCTTTACATTCCGCTTTTGGATTCATTTTTATAATATCCGATAAAGTTTGCGGCCAATTTATCCCCGGACTATTGAGATCAGCGTCATAACAATTCAAATAATCGGGGGCTTTCTTAAGATAGGCCAAACTATTACCTAGCCTAAAAGCGCTACAGCCGGCGGCTGAGGCATCACAACTGGAAACCTGCTTATTTAAATAAATACTATTATTACCACCCTGTAGATCGGTCCAACCATTGGCATTTTGATTTAAACTATAGGCAGTACAACCGACATTGCCTTGATCACAAGTGCCAGTATCTAAAGTGCGATATAGATAAGAAAGTTGTTGTCCTTGGCTATTGGTAAACGAACGACAGCTGGCATATTGCGCATCACATTTATCAGCGTCAAATTTCCAAACATTTTTTTCACGCACACAGTTGCCATATCCCAAACAGTTGCCGGTACTGTCACGGCCCACACAAGTTTTGAGATCTACACATTCCTGTAAACGATCCGGTACTTCACTGCCCACCGGAGTAGTACCATAACCCAAAGCATCACAACGAGTTTGATCTAATTTAATGACCCAATTTGGGTCTATCAGATGACAATAAGGAAAATTGGTCGGGTCATAATTAACGCCAACGACATTGCCTTGAACATCTTTTTGATAACTGCAGTCATAAAATCTTTTCACCACTTCTTCCAAAGTAGCTGGATGATCAGGGTCGCTATTTTTGGCCGCGATTTCAAAACCAATCGGCAAAATACCAAGTTGTCTTAACACCGCGACATTACTGTAACAATAATTATTTTTATCAAAACAGTGTGCGTCGGTATTCATGGAAACATTCGAAGGTGGAATAAGCTTACCGCTACCATGCAACCAACCTTTTTGAATGGCCTGAGCAATAGTGACCGGATCACCGTGTTTAGCTTCTTGAATAGCTTGGACCAAACTCTGATCGGCGCGACAATTATATAGTCCGCGTGATTCACAGCTACTTAATTGACCTAAAATGTCGTAATCATTTACCGAATTCAATTTTGGCGTCAAAAATTCACTAAACACCGCTTCAGCCGCCGCTCGTCCAGTCAGCTCAGTGCCGGCACTATTGGGATTTTGTCCTACACTCGCCCCAGGACATTTACCGTTAGTCACTCCCGGTACCTGTATACAACCGACTCCAAACGGCAACATTCCATTCTCTTTAAAATTTTTCAACATCTGAGAAGACAGAGTGTTTAAAAATATTGAAAGAGTGGATGGAATAATTTCATAAGCACCAGCGCCCATGGCCGCGCCAATTTGCGCTTCACTCTTGGCGTTTTGTTTATTAGGAGCATTGGCTTTCATCTCGTCGGCTATGACTGGAGATGGAGTCTTAATACGATTATCTATCAAACCGGTAACGGCTTTGAAGCCACCGCCCTCAGCTCGATTGGCTTTGGCATCGTCGGTTTGTTGCAAAAATAACCGATCGATTTTTTCCGTGGTTTTAATATTAACCCCCAGATCAGTATCATCTACCTTAAACGAAGCGGCAAAGGCTTTGCTGGGGTCAACATCACCCTGATAGATGCTTTTTCCGGCGGCCGTCCAGTTACTAGCAAAAGTTGTCAAATTACACTTTGGTTTTGGGGGCTCAGCGCCATAATTATAGTGCAGACCAATTCTCAAGGCCAAATCTATTTTTACATCCGGTATCTTACATAGGTCCAAACCAAAACCTTTTCCTAAACTGTCGATGGCCGCACCGGCCGCATCATTACCGACATTTTTTAGATAATCACCAACACCATTTGTGTGTGCAAACGGGCTTTGACCTTTGCCGCCGGAAGCCAGCCAGACCGCGCTGTCATAAGCCACTTTACGCAAAAAATAACCAACGGCCTGTTGAGCGGCGTTCAACACCGCGATTTTCAAACCATTTTTAATCGTGGCAAAAATATCATCGGCCTGTTTCACGGCGTCAGCCACCACCGCTACCCCGAGTTGGGCCTGCGCCGGCTCAGCCGAAAAAATAAATTCGGTAAAGGAAGAAAAAACAAATATAGCCAAAAGTATACCGACTGCCATTTTTTTTGTTTTTCTAAAAAACATACGATCTATTTCTTAGGAGATGAGGTCGCGGAATTATTTAAATCTTGAACATTGCTAGCAGTATTATTGGGGTTCATCATTTCTTGTACCAGCTGCATCAATTCGGCATCACTATATTTATCCACTATTTCTTTTTTTACACCGGCGCCAATTAACATCGCTCGGATTTGAACCGGATCTTTTATCGCTTGTTCCAAATTATTCACCGGCGTCAAGGCTGGAGCCTGAAGATCTGGTGGGGTCGTAAGAATAGTAGTAGTGGCCAAAACTTGAGTAGCTTCTAAAGATTGTCCGCAATCAGTGCCTTCGGCACAGAGCGGATTTGATTTGTTCTGTATTTCTTTGCCATCCGAGATACCATCACCATCGGTATCTGGTAGATAAGGGCTAGTACCATAGACATATAATTCATCAAAATCACTGATTCCGTCGCGATCAGTATCGCGAAATCTCAAAGCATCTACTGTATCTACCTGATCTTTTATTGAAGCGGAAATTTCTTTATTTAAAGCAAAACGGCTATAAATATTATTTCTGATCTGCAAAATTCCCAAACCAATAGCTAGAATGGCAAAAGCCGACAGTAAGACAAAACCAATCTTCTGCTCTTTGGACAAGATTGAGCTAATATTATTTTGACTGTCAGCCATAACCGGAATTATTTTCTTTATTATACCACAAAAAACCACATTATTGTAATGTGGATATCTTTGCCAATTGTTCCCAATTTTCTACCGACAGCTCTTGAGCCCGAACGGTATCAACCAGACCCATATTTTTGAGGGCGGATTGAATTTTTTCTTTATTTTGTTTACCAAAATAAGGCAACAAATTTTTTACCAATAATTTACGCTTCTGCGCGAATCCGACTTTGACCATTTGGAAAAATTTTTTGTTATATTCGGTGTCCGGACGTTTTTGATCTACTTTTATCTTTATTACGGCCGAATCTACCGCCGGTGCGGGCCAAAAATTGTTTCTTTTTACCTCGCCGACTATCTCGGCTTGGCCAAAATATTGTACCGCGATGGCGAGCACCGACATATCCCCTGGTTTGGCGCAAATACGTTCCGCCACTTCTTTTTGTACCATCAAAGTCAGTTCCTTTGGTTTATTCTCCAAATCTTCCAAAAACAGCTTCAAAACTGGCGAAGTAATCTGATATGGCAAATTGGCCACTACTTTATAATTTTTTGGAAAAATTTTTGGATCGGCGCGCAAAACATTACCCCAAATAATTTCAAAATTATCTTCTTTACTTTGCGCCAACCTGGAAATAATCTCTTGCCAATATGGCTCCAATTTTTTTTCAATTTCAAACGCCATCAACTTTTTTACTTTGGCGGCCAAATCTAAAGTAAGAATACCAAAACCGGGTCCAACCTCTACTACCGTGTCTTTTTTATTCACTCCACTGACGGCGATTATCATCTCGATTACTTCCGGATTAATCAGATAATTTTGACCATATTCTTTTGATGGTCGGAGTTGAAATTTGGCGCACAAATGCTTTAAATAATCAACATTAAAAAGTTTTTCATTCATATTAATGATTGTCATTCCCGCGAAAGCGGGAATCTCATTTATAATTAGTCTTACCAAAATAATTTAAATTTATCCCAAATAAAATTAAATATAAGCCAATACTGAAAAAGACATGTGGTGAATAGTATGCCGAACCAACCTTACCCGGTTCTGAAAAAAATCCATGATCGAGCAGGTACTTAAAAAATACAATATGGACAAAAAATCCATAGAGTAAAAAAATAATGCCGATAATTGCCAAAGATTTTCCTAAAAATCTATTTTGTTTAAATGGCTTATTTATAATGTATTTTATAGGAATAAAAATAGCAAAAATAAAAAATAATAGACATAATAGGCTATACACTAATACTTCAAGATCCATACCGTATTCAACTATGGAAATAAAACCAATTAAAATCAACCATCCTACAACAGATAGCACTGGAAATAAAGATACTAACATCAAAACACCTAAAATCTTGGCTTGGTTATTCTCTGTTATCATAATTTTATTATTGTTTTAAAATGGTTTTATTGTACCATAGAGATCTGCCCACTCAGGATTGTCTTTCTCAATTAATTCTACCTTCCATTGTCTATTCCATTTTTTGATTTGTTTTTCTCTAGTTATGGCATTTCTAACATCATTATACTGTTCATAATAAACCAAATTATGAATATGATATTTTTTCGAAAAACCTTCAATCATTTCCTGCTTGTGTTCGTAAATTCTTCTCAATAAACTATTCGTCATTCCTACATAAAGAACTCCATCTTTTTTATTTGATAATATATAAACGTAATAGATCATATCCCCTCCTAGATTCCCGCTTTCGCGGGAATGACAATTAGCTATTCATTTTTCATTATCTAAATATTTACATTAAGACCACCTTCTCTTAGCAATGTAATTTTACTCCCTATAGCGGAAACGATAGTCGTGTGCGGATTGATGGGCAAGTCGCCATAATCCAGGATAATATCTGGCTGTTCTGCTTGAGATCGGAAAGTTTCAAAAAATTTTTTGGCTGAATAAAAACTAGGCTGACCGGCTAAATTGGCGGAGGTAGCGACTAGTGGCCTTTGAATTTTTTCCGTAATTGACTTGATTAATGGATAATCCGATACCCGTATAGCCACCGTATTATCTTTTCCCACCACTCCTTTGGCTAATTCCCCTATCGCATACTCACCCACTACGGTAAGCGGTCCGGGCCAATATCGGTAGGCTAAACGATCCAAATTATTATTCCAAAGTAAATATTTTTTGGCCATTTCAATACTAGCTACCGTGACAAGCAGTGGTTTGTCGTCGC
Source organism: Candidatus Magasanikiibacteriota bacterium (assembly GCA_943357105.1). Classification (GTDB taxonomy): domain Bacteria; phylum Patescibacteriota; class Patescibacteriia; order Magasanikbacterales; family GWA2-37-8; genus CAIOJG01. Next base: position 48,417 of record CALRGC010000003.1, read on the forward strand.
TCCGGCCCTTGATTTTAAAAATTCTGTCCACCGCCGCCTGATTGGTGGCGTCGCAACCCAGACCATAAGATGTCTCCGTAGGAAAAACCAAAACTTTGCCGTTTAAAATTTCGGAGACTATTTGCGCTAAATTACATTCTGTAAGTATTTGCATACTTTATTCTTTAATCCATTTAAGATAGGCTTCGCACAATGGTAAAAGATCTCCCTCCAAAACACTTTCGGGATCAGCACTTTCATAATCCGTGCGATGATCTTTTATTAGATGATACGGATGTAAAACATATGAACGGATTTGATTACCCCATTCGGCTGATTTATATTCTCCTCGTAATTCTTTGTGCTCTTTGGCTCTTTTTTCTTCTTCAATGCGAAATAATTTGGCTTTGAGAATTTTCATGGCCGTTTCTTTATTCTGGGTTTGGGAGCGTTCGTTTTGGCAGGATACGCTGATGCCAGTCGGAATGTGCACGATACGCACGGCGCTATAGGTGGTGTTCACGCTTTGGCCGCCTTTGCCACCGCTCATGAAGGTATCAATACGCAGATCTTTTGGATCAATATTAATTTCCACTTTGTCATCTAATTCCGGCAACACTTCCACCAAAGCAAAGGAGGTGTGGCGCATTTTTTCAGCATCAAATGGCGAAATACGCACCAGGCGATGCACGCCATGTTCGGATTTGAGATAGCCAAAAGCGTAGCGTCCGGACACGCGAAAAGTAATCGATTTATAACCAGCTTCCTGCCCCCGACTTTCATCCAAAATTTCTATACGCCATTTTTGTTTTTCACAAAATCTGGAAATCATCCGCAAAAGCATTTCGGTCCAATCTTGCGCTTCGGTGCCACCACTGCCGGCGTGCATTGACACGATGGCGTTGGTTTGGTCGTATGGTCCATTTAAAAGTAAAAAGAGCTCATATGCTTCAAACTTTTTTTCCAGTTGCGCGGTTTGGATATCAATTTCTTTTTCTAAACTAGTGTCTCCCGATTGTGCCAACTCCAAAAGATCGTTGCCTTGTTTTTTGATCTGTTCCCACTTTTCTACTTCTTCTTTTATATTTTGATAATCTTGACTCATCGCTTGCGCATTTTTTTGATCCGACCAAAAATCACTCGCGTTCATCCGCTGTGCCAACTGCTCCATCTTATTTTTCAAATCATCTAACTTTAAAAGACGAACTGCTTCGTCTATTTTAATATTTAAATTATTCAACTTTTCCAAATTCATAACTAGAAAATCTTTATCAAACCAACTGTCACCGCCAAAGTGATAAGATTGGAAACGATCACACCGGCCACCAAATATGGCCAAGCTTTTTTGGCCGGCATGCCCAAAACAAAAGCAATGAGTGAAGCGGTAATGCCACCATTGAGCGGGAGCGGCAAAGCCATAAAAATAAACAGCCCCCACAATTCATACTTTTGATATTTAGCGAATTTATTTTGGATATGCAACAACGCCTTGGCCCAAGCGGCGCCAAAAAATCCGGAATTTTTAGAAACCATCAGATGAAATCTTTCGGCCAATCCTAAAATAATAGTAATTGGTACCAGATTGCCAAAAATCACCCAGGCAAAAGCTTCCCAAGCCGGCAAATGCAGACCGGCAATACCGATGGCCAAAGCCACTTTTTCGGTCAACGGCAAAAAGGCCAAAATAAAAACTGTCAGCTCCGGCGGAAAGCCTTGAAAAAAATGAATAATATACTGAATTATTTGATTATGCATAAATATTATTGTTGGCTATATTTTAACCTATAAAAACGCTTTTGACAAATGTTGGCTTTGGCGCTATTTCTGCTCCTTGGGCGATGTCTTTGTAAAAAAATAAGTTCTGTAATCAAAAATAAAAACACCTTAAAATTTTTACCTGATAAAAGTTCGCATAATTGGCTATAAATTTTCGTTACGGCTCTAAGGGTAGAGCCGTTGCCCTTTCAGGGCACCACTCAAATTTACTTAACGCCAATTAGGGGCTCACTTTTATGTGGTAAAAATTTTAAGGTGTTTTTATTTTTTTAATTTCTGAATTTTTAGTACATCCCGCCGCCCATTCCTCCCATACCGCCTGCCCCCATTGGTGGCATTGGCTCTTCTTTCTTTGGGATGTCAGTCACGATTGCTTCAGTTGTGAGGAACATACCAGCGATAGAAGCCGCATTTTGCAGAGCACTGCGAGTTACTTTGGTTGGATCCACAATTCCGGCTTTGACCATGTCTTCATATTTGTCAGTCGCGGCATTGTAGCCGTAGTTGCCGTCTTTTTGATCTACTTCAAAGACTACTTTAGCTCCATCCACACCGGCATTTTGCGCGATGATACGGACTGGTTCTTCGAGCGAGCGCATCAAAATTTCTGCAGCCATTTCTTCTTCATCATTGGCAAATTTCATATCTTTGAGCACACGACGAGCACGCAATAACGCCACACCACCACCTGGCACTACACCTTCTTCGACCGCGGCTTTGGTAGCGCCTACGGCATCTTCGATACGATGTTTTACTTCCTTCATCTCAGTTTCAGTAGCGGCACCCACGCGAATGATAGCCACCCCACCGGCCAATTTGGCCAAACGTTCCTGTAATTTTTCTTTATCAAAATCACTGTCGGATTGTTCGATGAATTTTTTAATTTGAGCAACGCGATCTTCGATCACTTTTTTATCACCTTTGCCGTTTACAATGGTAGTATTTTCTTTAGTAGCAATTACTTTATGAGCACTACCCAAATCTTCCAAAGTAGTGGCGTCCAATTTCAAACCAACTTCTTCGGTAATAAATTTAGCGCCGGTCAAAATCGCGATATCTTGCAACATCTCTTTGCGGCGATCACCAAAACCTGGCGCTTTCACCGCGAGCACATTGAATGTACCGCGCAATTTATTTACTACAAAAGTAGAGAGCGCTTCACCTTCCACATCATCGGCAATAATTACTAAATCTTTTTTGCCACTCTGAGCAACTTTTTCCAGCACCGGCAACACATCGTGAATAGAAGTAATTTTTTTATCAGTTACCAAAATATATGGATCGACATATTCGGCTTCCATGCGTTCGGCGTTGGTTACCATATAATGCGATACGTAGCCTTTATCAAAACGCATACCTTGCACGGTTTCGATTTCCATACCAAAACTCTGGGATTCTTCCACAGTGATCACGCCATCTTTGCCCACGATTTTCATGGCGTCGGCGATCTGTTTGCCGATTTCTTTGTCATTGGCGGAGATGGCAGCCACATTAGCAATCTCATCTTCTTCTACTGGCTTAGAAATATTTTCTTTTAATTCTTTCACAACAGCTTCGACCGCTTTATCTATACCGCGTTTAAGAGCAACGGCATTGCTGCCAGCGGCGACCAAACGCACACCTTCGCGCGCAATCGCTTGCGCCAAAACAGTGGCGGTAGTAGTACCGTCACCCACATCATCGTTGGTTTTGCTAGCCACTTCTTTTACCAATTCCACACCGGCGTTTTCAAATTTATCTTCTACTTCAATTTCTTTGGCAACAGACACACCGTCTTTGGTAATAGTGGGCGCGCCAAAACCGCGATCCAATACTACATTGCGACCACGAGGTCCCAAAGTCACTTTCACCACATTGGCCAAAGTGTTTACACCGTTTAGCAACTTGCGACGAGCGTCATCGCTGTAAATAATCTGTTTAGGCATAATTTCTAAAATTAATTATTCAAATTTCGCGACAATATCATTTTTATCTTCGCCGGATCCAACATACAAAATTTTGTAGGTTTCTTCATTACTTCCTTGGCCGATTTTAATCTCTTCGCCTCCCCATTTTTTGAATAATACTTTATCTCCTACCTTGAGATTCAATTTGGTGACGGCTTCCCCATTACCCACTGCCACAATTTCACCTTCCGCTTTTTTCTCTTTATCCGCGGCTGATGGCAATAAAATACCAGAAGCGGTCACTTCCTCTTCTTTGGCTGGTTTTACCAAAACCCGGTCGCCCAATGGTTTGATATTCATATTATCAAATTTAAAATATTAATTTTTAGCACTCAAATTGGCTGAGTGATAATTATCATTATTTTAATAGATTTTTTAAATTTGTCAAGGGGTCAAAACAGCTAATTTGAGATATTTAAATTTTGGCTAATTTAAAATAAAAACCCGGAGTTGGAGACGAACTCTTAAGCGCCGTCCATATATTGTCCGGACTATGCCTGTCTATGGTTTAGCCCGAAGCTATGGCGAACGCAAGGGTCTGTCCCCAACTCTGGGTTCTTGTACTTAGCCTATGGAGTTTACTCCTTTGAGGAAGTTGTGTCAATGTAAGATGATTTTACCGCCAGGGCAAAAATGAGACCTAAAAATATCCAGCCGGTAAACATGCTCAGCGACCAGTGATCAAAAAAACCAGCTACCAAAATACAGATCAGTGGAACAAATATTTTTATTTCTTTTGTCATCTTTTTATACAAAAGATAGAGCAAAAATATTACCAATAAGGCGCCAACCAAACCAAATTGGCCGATAAAAAATAAATAAATATTATGGATAGGAGAAAAATAATTAGCTGAAAAATTCGGATGAAGCGATTGTAGAGCGGTCGGATAATTGCCCGCTCCTACTCCCACCAAAGCATGCTTGGTAAAAATAATTTTAAAATCTTGCCATTGAGTAACCCGTTCAGAAATAGATTTGGCCTCCAGGCGGTTGTCCAAATTGGCACGCGCGAATAATAGATGAGAAAAATTAAATGACAAAATTACTACCAACAAAAGATATAAACCGAGTTGTTGAAAAAATAAAATATTTTTTCTATTTTGAATAGTCAAAATTAATAATCCAATAGACACTCCCAACCACGCGCCACGAGAAAAGGAAAAAAATAGAGCTAAAAATATCAATATCTGACCAACCAAAAATCCTAAGCGGGCTTTTTGATTATTGGTATTTAAAATCAAAATAATCCCAAGCAAAAAAATAGTCCCTAAATAAATTCCCAAAGCATTGGGTGAGCCAAAGCTACCGTAGGCTCTGAGCCAGCGTTCATCCAGATACTCAATGACGGATACCCCGATAGTGGCCGGATTTTGCGTAGCCAAACCAAACCACTTATTGGCCAATACCGACTGAGAAAAAAATTGATAAATTCCGAGTATTGCCGGCGCTAAACTGCCAAGCCAAGCAAATAAGCTAATTTTATAAAAACCAAACTCACTTTCCAACACTATAATAAATAAACACGCAGTATAGACCACCCAGTTCAGATACTGCCAGGCCAGATCACGATTGGCGCTGATAAAAAAATAAAAAGCAAAGATGGCGTATACTCCTAAGATAGATAACACTCTTTTGATATTGGCGACTTCCAACCGCGCGCAAAAATTTTTATCTTTTAGTCTATCTACTATCCAAAATATAATTAAAATCGCGGTCAAAATTTCCGTGCCATACAAAAATAGACTACCATACTCCCAAAATCTATCTTGGATATAAACACTTTTATATATCAATCTTGTCTGCCAAGGCAAGGCCAACAGCAAAGCTAAAAATAAATAATTTTTAATTTTTGACAAAATCATATTATATTACAGGCCGAGCTCGATAACTTTTTGGCTCCAATTATTATAAATAGCCATTCTAGTATCACGCTCGTGTAGCTTTACCACGCCATTATTTATTACTACTCCATTGTCCCCCACCTTGGCCTTTTCTTTTAGACTCAATTGCATTTTTAATAATTGCCACTCTCTAGCCTGAGATTCGATTAAGTTGCCGTACTGCCCTTGCCACATAGTTTGCCAAATTTTCTGCCAGGTACTACTAATAATATTTGGCTTGACCAAATTATTATACTGAGTCGGCATATTAAAATTTGGGGTATATTTTTTTATCCAAAAATTGGCGGATAAAAATCTTTTAAAATAATTTTGCGGATCATAAATTGGTACCATCTGCAAAGCCCAGTAAGCAAAATGAATATCTTCGGGCAGAGCTTTCAATTTTTCCAAATTTAAATTTTGATCGTCAACAAAAAAAGATAGGCAGATCCGGTTGGCACTACATGATCCGTAAGTTCTCAGACCAAAAATACGCAAAATTAAATTGGTAAAAAAACGCACGATATACAGACGATTTTTTTTAGAAATAATAAAAAAATCTATATCGCTATCACTTAGGGCTGTCCCGGTTGCGACACTATTGCATACAAACACCGCTTTTAAAAATGGCACACCCATAATAAATTTGACGGCGCGGCGAGCTTTTTTTAATTTTAATTCTGATATCACTAGTTGAGACCGTCTCTTCTCTATCAATTCTTCTTTACCAGACAAAAAATAATAGCCATATTTTTCGTCAATAATATTTTTATTTTTTAAATCCTCCAAAGCCGCAAGTAAATTTTTTAAATCGTTTACAGTTTCCTTATGCAAAAATTGCCAGATTTCATTGGCCGTCAAAGGATAGACACCAAGGTCAAAGTATATCAAGGTGCGTAATATAGATTTTTCCAGTACCGACAAATTCATAAAAAAATGCGACCATAAAACGGCCGCATTATTAATTTATTTTTTTATCACTTCACCTTCAAGTGGTGTGATAATTGCTTCAGTTTTTTTATCTTTGTAGGTCAAATAATATTGCTGAGCGGCCATTAGTATCGTGCTCCAAAACCAGTATAGAGTCAAGCCAGCGGGTAGACGAAAACCGATTAAAACGGTCATCACCGGCATCATATATAGCATCTGTTTGTTCATCATCGCGGCCATACTTTCGTCCTTTGACCCTTCGCCGGCATTTTTAGGCGGCATTTGACGACTCATCGTTCGAGCTTGAAAAAATTGAGCGCCGCCGGCCAAAATAGCCAACCAAATACTTGGGCTCAAAAGATTAAAATGTCCCAAACTAAATGGATTAATGTTGCCAGGATTAGCTACAAATGAATACAATTGGGCGCTTAAATTAGTAGAGCTTAAACCGTCACGCATTACCCAATAAAGCGCCAATAAAATTGGCAACTGAATCAACAGAGGCAGACAAGAAGACAGCGGATTGATTTTATGATTACGATACAGTTCCATCGTCGCTTGCGCCATTTTTTGCTGATCGTCTTTATATTCTTTTTTAAGCGCTTCCAATTTTGGCTGGAGTGCTTGCATAGAGCGCTGAGCTTTGATGGAAGAAGATGTGAGTGGATAGACTACCAAACGCAAGAGAATTGTAATCACCACTATTACCAAACCAACATCGTGTCCAGGCAAGATATTATAAAGTTCAATAAAAAAATTAAACAGCGGACGATATAAAATAGTATGAAAGATAGAAGAGATCATACCTTAAACATTTTCTGTTTTAGTTTCTTCAGTTGTTTCTT
>CALRGC010000003.1:55782-68880 GCA_943357105.1 Candidatus Magasanikiibacteriota bacterium
GTCTCGGGAGTCACCTCACCAACCGCTTCTTCCAAAGTTTTGCCGCCGCTTAAATCAATCAAATTAATTTTCCAACCGGTCAATTCAGAAGCCAAGCGCACATTCTGTCCACCGCGACCAATGGCCAAAGAAAATTGATCGGAAGTTACGGATACATTAGCCGTTTTTTCTACTTCGTTTAATTCCACTTCGGAAACTTTGGCTGGAGAAAGCGCTTTGCTGATATAAGACACGGCATCACTGCTAAAATCAATAATATCAATTTTTTCTCCGCCCAATTCTTCAATAATAGTATTAATACGACTGCCACGCTGACCAATACAAGCGCCCACCGGATCAATCGCTTCATCTTCCGTAAACACCGCTACCTTGGAACGATAGCCGGCATCACGCGCCACGCCTTTTATCTGCACAACCCCGTTTTCAATTTCGGGAATTTCTTGTTTAAAAATTTCTTCCACCAATTTGCTGGAAGAGCGAGACAACAAAATTTCCGGTCCTCTTTGACCCATGTTGACGGACATAACGTAAAATTTCATACGAGCGCCAGGACGATAATGTTCACGCTCGATTTGCTGTTCGCCAAATAAAACACCACTGACTTTCCCTAAATCTACCAAAACTTTACGACCTTCGGCGCGCTGAATAGTGCCCATAATGACTTGACCTTCTTGGCCTTTGAAATCACCAAATACCATGTTGCGCTCCGCTTCACGGACTTTTTGGATGATTACTTGTTTGGCGGTCTGCGCGGCCATACGACCAAAAGCACCAGAAATTTCGAGTGGAATTTCCAGGACATCGCCAACCTTGGTTTTTTTATTTATTTCTTTGGCCGCTGTTAGCATCAATTCAGTCTTTGGATTGAAACGTGGTAAATCGGCAGTTTCTTCTTCACTTAATTCTCTATTTTCCTCACGCGCCTTTTCACGGCGAGCGGCCAATTCTTCTTGGGCTTTGAGTAAGACATCTTCGGCAATATCTTCCACCACATTTTTTACATCCCAAGCTTGCATATCGGCCGTTTCCGGGTCAAATTTAACTTTAATATTTTGTTGCTTATTGCCAAAATCTTTGCGATAAGCGGCCGCCAGAGCAGTCTCGATAGTTTCGAGCACCGCTTCATAAGACAAACCTTTTTCGTCGCAAAGCATTTGCATCGCCTTGGTAATTTCCGACATAGTTTTTAAATTAATTATTTATTAAAAAAAGCACCTTCTACAGAAGGGCTTTTATATTCTGTAGTCAAGTATAGCAAAAAAATATCCCCCTGTCAAGCGCGTTTTTTTCGTGTATTTTTAGCCGCGGAGATTTCGCGATAAGACAAAAATAAGAAAAATGACAGCAGAAGAATAGTATTAAGGGGGGCCAACCAAAAAGGAAATTCCTGGCCAAAACTTTCAAGCGCCATCAAAATTCCGAGCATGCCAATAGAGTACATGGCGCCATTTTTGAGGTAAGCAAATTTGGATATCAGATCAATACCACGGACAGTCACTTCGCGAACAACCAAAGCACCCAAGCCATTGCCGATTAAAATAAGTGGTACGGAAATAGTAAAAGCAAACGCCCCGATGACGCCATCAATGGAAAAAGACATATCCAAAATTTCCAAATATAGAATTTTACTAAAGGCACTCAAATGTTGACTTAATAATTTTTTTTCTTGTTCCTGCGCGTTGTTCTTAAACCCATCGGTAATAAAAAAAGCGGTAGCCCCAATAGTCGCCGACAACGCCAAGAGCGGATTGTATTTTAAACAATAATAGATAACACCAGTTAAAAATATGGAAGCGATAGAATAAAACCAAACACCCCGACGATGAATAAATCCTTCCACCAAAAAAGCGTATTTTTTTTCTTCCAAAAATAACCAGCTTAAAAAAACAAAAAATAGATAGATACCGCCACCCAAAAGCAAAAGCGGCTTGGACAACTCCACGTAGTGAGCAATCTCCGGATTATTGGAAAAAACAAAAGAAAAAACTTGAACAAAGCTCAGATTGGTATTGACCAGCCAAACAATAATAAAAGGCAGTAAACCACGCACCACAAAGACGGCGAAAAATAGACCCCAAACCAAAAACCATTTACGAAATTTCTCCGGCATCGTGCGCAAAACATGAGCGTTCACTATGGCGTTATCCACACTACTAATAATTTCAAACACGCATAGTCCAAATACCACTACTAAAATATGTATCCAATTCATATATTAATTTTATCTATCATCATTTTTTGGCCAAGGCTTTGGTGGGAGTTTTCCCAAAAATTTTGACATCATCCCCTACTTGTAAAAACTTATAAATTTTTTCGGCATCGACATAGGCGATATTGACACAGCCATGACTCATCGGCCGAATACCAAATTGTTTGTGCCAATAAGCGCCATGAAGATAGAAAGTTTTTTTGAACTCTAAATTCCATTTAGTGTTAGGCAGATCATAGCCCGGACCTTTATAGTGTACTACCGGCACTTTGCGTAAAATTTTAAATTCTCCAGTTGGAGTTTCTTTACCTCTGATGCCTGTGGACACCGGAGCGGAACCAACTTCCACATCATTAAAAAAATATTTCATCTGCTGAGAATTTAGATCTACTTCCACATTGCGCTTCACATCTTTATTTCTGTCTCCCACCAATGGATTGAATCCGTTGGCCACTTCGATGCCATCGGGATATCCGTCACCATCGGTATCGGGATTATTGGGATCGGTGCCTAATTTTTGTTCTAGTTCATCGGACAAACCGTCTTTATCGGTATCAATAATTTCCGCTGCCTGTACCTGGCGAGCACAAAGCAAAATAACAAAAAATATTAGCAATGAAACTTTCTTTACTTTAACTATATTAAAATTCATTCCACTATTATATCACCTTTCAAATCCGTTCGCCAGATCTCCGTGTTAGCACGTTCTAATTTACGCAAAACCCGCGGTGAGGGGTGGCCATATCTGTTTTTTGCTCCCACCGATACTATCCCATAGCGTGGGGCGACGGCTTTTAAAAATTCTACTCCGGAGGAAGATTGACTGCCGTGATGACCAACTTTTAGATAATCGGCTTGTAAAGTTGAACACGGTGTAGTAGTCGTAGTACAATATTTTTCCAAAATCGCGTCTTCGAGTGGCATCTCCATATCGCCGGTAAATAAAAACCGACCCAAACTATTTTTTAATAAAAATACGATTGAATGATTATTGGCCAAATCAGCATCTTTTTTTACGACCAAACCGGCACTGTCGGGAGAAAAAAATTCCAACTCGTTACCGCCGATTTTCATCAATTCATGACCTTGAATAAATTTCCAATTGGTTTTTTCCGCGGCGCTATATTTTGTCCACGCGCGCCAAAATGGATCGTTGGATTTTTTGAAATCATCAAAAATAATATTTTTTACATCATAGCGCTCAAGCACCGACGGACAACCGCCATAGTGATCACCATCGGGATGCGTGACCAGCATATAATCTATCGTATGATCAAAAAATGACAGATAGTTCCCAAGCTTACTCAAAACTCTACGATCCGGACCACAATCCACCATCATTTTTTGACCATTGCCAAATTTGATTAAAGCCGCGTCACCTTGTCCAATATCCAAAAAAATAACTGCTAATTTTTTGTCATTCTCAATAGTCCAGAGCAAATAAAAAAGTAGCGAAAAAATCGCCACCCAAAAAATTATTATTCCAATTAAAAAATTTCTTTTCCCCTCCATATTGTTATAGCTTACGCCGCCTGGACAAATGACCTTTTCGCTTTTTTGGCCCGCGAGGGCCAAAGGATGCGCCTTGGCGCATAACCCGCTCAAAGGTAATTTGTCCGAGCGGCTATTTTCTTGCAATAATTAGTTGATTAATCCAAATATTTTTTTCGTAAACTAGAACATTTTTTTCTACTTGGAAGGCTAAACTTTCCAGATCCTCAATAATTTTTTCTGGGCGATGGTAGAAAGATTCGATTTTTATTTTTCCTTCTTTGGTTTGCACTTCAGGCGCTTCTTTTTGATTGATATTGGAAACTGCCAAAATTCCACCATCTTTTAACACCCGATAGGCTTCATCAAAAAAAGTAAGTGGGTCTTTGAGATGAACTATCAAAAAGGCAGCGGTGACAATATCAAAAGTATCGTTTTCAAACGGTAGATTTTCCGCGTCACCCACAACCGTGGCGATTTTTTTATCTTTGTTTTTTAAAATTTTGAGCATCTCGGCGGACAGATCCAAAGCGGTGACCTGCGTTCCCACTTGCGCCAATAATAAAGATAGTCGGCCTGTCCCCGCTCCCACATCCAAAACTTTTTTATTTTTTAAATTACCCAATAGTGGCAAAAATTTATTTTGTTCAAAACTATTTAAATATTTTTCTTTTTTGTCATAACCAGGCGCAGCCAAATCATAACCGGGCGCGGATTTTAAAATTTTGATTTTCGACATACAAAAATTACCAATAAAATATAGATCGCGACCAGGCCCCAAACTGGCAACGATACGCTTACACTTGCCCAGGGCCAAGCGGCCAAATAGTGCGCTGTTATTATAACATATTTCAGACCAAGATAAGTAGGAAAGGCCAAAATAATACCCAATGGATAAAAAATATAGCTAGACATAATAGATAAAAAACAAACCAACATTAAAAATGGCACTGTCCATAAGATCAAAATATTGGCCAATGGAGCTACGAGCGACAAACGACCAAACTGAAACAATATGAGCGGCAAAGTAGCGATAATCGCCGACAGGGTGGTGGCAAAAGATTCTACCATGGTCTGTAAAAAATTATTTTTAGTTTCTATACCAAAATTATTTAAAATTGGCGAGAGATATATCAAACCCAGAGTTGATAAAAATGAGAGCTGAAAACCAGCGTCCCAAATTAATACAAACGGATTCATCAATAACATCAAAGCCGCCGTAAAAACCAAAACATTACCCACCCGTGACTGACGACCAAAATGTGTGGCCAATAGTACAATAATCCCCATAACTCCAGCCCGCACCACCGAAGCCGAAGCGCCGGTAAAAATAACAAACAAAATTATTCCACCTATCACCGCGAAAAAAGCTTTGCGTCTATCAAAGCCGGTACGAATTAAAATATTCATCAATACCGAAGCAATAATGCTAATATTATATCCGGACACGGCCACGATATGAGTGAGACCAACTTTGCTAAAATCTTGCGACACCGCCTGCGTGAATCCGGATCTGGCGCCATAGAGCAAGCCAGCGGCCAGGGCGCTCTCTGGCTCCGGCCAAAGTTCATTCACCCGATTTTGTAGTTGCTGTTTTAAATAAAAAAATTTGATAAATATTTTTTGCAAAAACGAATTTGCGGTATTTAATTTTTCTATTTGAACGCGTGTCCCACATATCGACCACACCCCGTTACGCGCCAAATACTTATCATAGTTTAAAAAATTATCTTTACCGACTGGAGTTTTCAGATCACACGACACTCTTAGCGTATCGCCAAATTTTAAATCCGTATAAAGCGGCAAGTTGATCAAAACGCCGCCCGTCACTTTCTTTCCACCAAATTCGGTAGCCTTTAATATTATTTCATTACCGGAAACTGTCTGATTTACTTCTTGCACGATTACTCCGGAAAATATTACATATTGACCATTATAATAACTTAAATTATCACTTGTCTTATAGGGTACGGACAGATAAAAACGCAGGCCTCCCAAAATAAAAAATAATAAACAAAATAAACCAAAACGATACTTTAAATTATTCCAATAAAAAAACAAAAAAATAACTATCGCTAAAAACCCACAATAAATAAAAAATTGCCAATCTTTATTAATGATTTGAGCGGAAAAAATTCCCACTCCCAAGATAAAACAAAAACAGAACGCTAAAAATGTTCTGCTTTTGGAATGATAAATTGTTTTTTCCCCTCCCCACATAAATTTAACTACCGAGCTTGGATTTAATTTTGGCCACTACTGAAGATAGATTGTGGTTGGTCTTTATTAAATAATCATAATGAGCGTGCTTAATGGACTCTAACATCTTATGATCATCGTTGAGATTACTCAAAATTATTACCGGCACTGTTTTGCCCCATTTATCTTTATGCAAAGCGTTGATAACTTCCAAACCGGTCATCTGAGGCATAAAAACATCCAGCAAAACCAGATCAGGATGCTCCTTTAAAGCCAGCTCCAACCCTTCTTTTCCAGTGCCAGATTGAATCACCGTGAAATTTTCTCGAGTTAATTTATCGGCCAAAATTTTACGAGTGGCCAGTTCATTTTCAATTATTAAAATTTTTTTAGAGCCGATCATATGCTGATAGTTTTCTTTTTAATCACCGGCTTAATTGGAAAAGATACAAAAAAGGTGGTGCCTTTGTCCACTTCCGATTCAAACCAAATCTTACCTTGCAATTTTTCCACGATTGATTTGACCATATACAAGCCCAGTCCAGTACCGCTAATTTCTTTGGCCATCACATTATCGGCACGATATAATTTGGTAAAAATTTTCTCTTTGGACGCCTCAGGAATACCATAGCCGTTATCGGCGACGCTTAAAACATATTCTTTTTTGCCTTGAGGCGCAACTTTAACATCAATTTTACCTCCCTCGGGGGTATATTTAATCGCGTTGGTGATCAGATTTTGTAGCAACATTTTAATCATTTTGATATCCATTTCTACTCCAGTTATTTCTGGGCTTACTTCACAACTGGTCTTCATTTTTTTATCTTCAATCGCCGGTTGGTTGGCTTTCAACTCCTCTTCTATTAAATTTTTCAAATCCACCGGCACCAATTGCGCCGCAAATGTGCCTAAATCCAAACGAGAAACATTTAAAAGATCGTTGACCATTTCCACCATGCGCTGATTGCCTTGATAAACTTCTTTAAGATAATTTTTTTGATCAGCATTTATTGGTCCGGCATCACCCGACATCAGCATTTCCACATACCAATTAATAGTAGAAAGCGGCGTACGTAATTGATGTGAAGCCAAAAAGACAAACTCGCTTTTTATTCTATCGATCTCTTTTTCATTGGTAATATCACGAAAAACTTCTATCGCCCCAATAATTTCATTTTTTAAAAATATTGGCATGGCGCTAATATACACCGCCAGATCCATCTTGTCTTTTTTTACAAAATGATAATTGGTACTAATAATTTTTTTACGCTTTACCAAACATAAATGCAAAGGGTGTTTTTCTACCGGCACATGTTTGCCATTTTCATCCGCCAAGAGTGACACATCGGCCAATTTTTTACCAATCATGCTTTCGTCCCAAGCAATCATTTCTTTAGTCGCTTTATTCACAAAAATAATCGCGCCATTTTTGTCGGTAGCCACTACCCCGTCACCAATACTACCAAGCATCGCCTCTTGCCGAGCCTGATCTATCTGCGCCAAAATTTCTTTTTTCTTTAATTCTTTTAATAAAATTCTGGATCGTCGACCAAAATAAAAATATAAAACTAAAACAAGAGCTATAAATAGCCATTCGGTAAACATCATTAAATTTACGGTTGTGAAAAATATCATAATTTTTACCTAGTCACACTAATACTTTGACCGTTCTCTGGCGCACAAGCTTGCACATTGATACGACCACCCGCCGTTTTTTTCACCGCATAATAAGTTTTTGAAGAATCCCCTGTCTTAGGATCAAATGGGATTGAAGTTATATAAGTAGGCGCCAAAGCCGAAGAGATATCAAGACAAGCTGATGCAGTAGATGATGAGGTGCCGCCACCTTGTACTACCGATTGTGTACCACTGATAGTTGCACTTTTTAATTCTGGAGTCAAAGACGACGCCGGGCTATCCAAAAAAGCTTTATACTGAAAATAACGACTATTGGAAAGTTTACTCAAAGATAGTGACGGAGTAGAGTTAGTATTATTACTAATTTCTGAGTAATAGGTGTTGGCAGTGCCATCTGGTCCGGCAAAATTTCCATCGGAGCAATCGACATTGGCACAAGAACGAACTTGATATTTTAGACTGAGAGCGCCGCGTTTATAAGTATCAGAAATTTCAGTAGCGGAAAGTGGCCGATTATAGACCACCGCCTCGTCAATTAAACCATTATACTGCCCATAACCAATTTGCACCGGAAGAGTATTGGTTCTAATAGAGGTAAAAGCAAAAGCTTTTGTTGAAATTAAAGAACCATTAACATAAATTTTCCCAGTACCATTATCAAAGGTAAAAGCTATATGTACCCACGCGTTATATCCGATCCAAGTTCCATCTTGATACTGATAATAAGTTCCATTTGGTTCAACCAAAAATACTCTCCAATAAGTACTACCGCCACTAATAGAAAAAGAGCCAGAAGGTGGACTGAAACCAATGCCCTTTCCAATTATATGGCCATAACTGGTCCAGCTAGAAGTAGCGACTTGATAAAACCAAGCCTCCAAAGTAAATTGGTTAGTTAAATTTAAACTGGCACTATGTGGTACAGAGATTGGATTAGTACCAGCGGAAAAAGTCGGCGCATTCCCCAACTTCCCTGCCACCATACTTGGACAATTTGGATTGACACAAGCACCATTGTTACTATTGCCAGAACTGTCGGCAAAACTAGTTGCCCCACTATTTTCATTCAGATGCATCAATAAAACATTGCCGGTCATATCCGCATTACCAGTCGGGTATCCAGTCTCAATCGCCGCAGAGTTTGGTAATTCTTTTCCGGTTGGACGGTTTGGTACCCAAGCCAGGGTGGTCCAAGTAGTATCGCCAGCAGAATCTTTAATATTGGAAGTATAGGTACCACTAGTTTGATTGGCCGAAAGATTAATCAAACTGGTGCCAACATTATAAGTAGTATTCGTGTAAGTACCAGAAAATGTGGCTTGATTAGTATCGGCAAAATTTATTGGCACTATCTGCACCGTGCTACTACTAGCATTAGAACCACAAGATACCGTACAACCAGAGCCGCTAGTGCCAAGCATTCTTAAATTAGTATCAATAGAAGCCGGGAAAGATCCGTTATTATCCAAAGAATATTGATAAATTGAATTAAGAATCGCACTGGCGTCAGATTGTCTGGCCGCATTTCTAGACGCCGCTAATTGCCGAGCCGGATTTATTGCCACAATTACAATACCAGCCAACACCGCAATCGCGGCCACGACTAAAAGAATTTCTAGCAATGTAAAGGCTGGTACCTTTTTCATTATTTTTATTATCTAGTAACACTGATAGTAGCGGAATTTTCAGCTGATGGAGCACTGACCGTAATGCGTCCATTGGCGCTTTGAGAAATTTTATAGCCACTACCGTTGGCACTTACTCCGGTTGGATCGGTTGGTATAGCAGTTAAATAAGTTTCGTTGGCAGTTAAAACAGAAAGGTCAATTAAATTTGTACAAACACCACCGGTCTTACAAACTTCAGTTGGAGTTTGAGTAATGCCAGCTGGCAGAGCACCTTTATTATCGATTGAATATTGATAGACGGCATTTAAAATTGTATTCACGTTTACTCTTCGTTGGGCATTACGAGTATCAGCCAGTTGTTTGCCTGGGTTAATAGCAATAATGACTATACCAGCCAAGATAGCAATAGCGGCCACTACTAATAAAATTTCCAAAAGAGTAAAACCTCTTTTATTTAAACTACTTATATTCATATTATGAATAATTAATAAATTAATTTTTAAATTAAATAATTTTTACCTAGTCACACTAATACTTTCACTATTCTCCGCACTACAAGCCTGGACATTTATCCTACCACCGGATGTTTTCTGGACAGCGTAATAAGTTTGACTGTTGCTACCAGTTTTGGGGTCAAATGGTAATGAAGTAATGTAAGTGGGTGCTAGAGATGAAGATATATCTAGACAAGCACTAGCGGTGGATGAGGCGTTACCTCCACCACCAGCGGTACTACCACTAATTGTAGCACTTTTTAGCTCTGGAGTTAAGGCGGCATCAGTGGTATCGAGGAAAGATTTGTATTGGAAGTATCTATTATTTCCTACATTGGTGAGAGATAGTGATGGAGTGGAGTTGGTGGTGTTGCTAGCTTCTGAGTAGTAGGTGTTGGCAGTGCCATCTGGTCCGGCAAAGCTAGCGTCGGAGCAGTTGGCGTTGGCACAACTGCGGACTTGGTATTTGAGACTGAGAGCGCCGCGTTTGTAGTGATCAGAGATTTCGGTGGCTGATAAGTCTCTGATCCAAATTGCGGCTTCGTCTATCATACCACTCCAACGTTGAGTGCCTATATAGGACCCTACTCCAGATAATGCACCGACCGTCACAACATTTGCAGTACTGACCGTAATGACAGAACCAACATTAGTAATTCCATCTTGTTTTCCATCAACATACACTTTGATATTAGCCCCATCATATACACCGGCGACATAGTGCCAATTTCCATCATCAATCGTAGTAACACCAGTTGCATTTTTAAAACTGCCATCATTTAACCAAAAAGATAATTTGTGAGCTGTCCAATTGATACCAAAATCAAAGGTTGGATCTTTACTCATAATCATACCAACCTGAGAAGATGGAGCACCACTCCATTTCACCCAAGCTGACATAGATAATTTAGGAGCAGCAGTAATGGAAGTGATGTTTTTTGTATTGATAAAATTGTTGGTGCCATTAAAATTTCCGCCAGTTCCAAATTTACCAGTCGCCCCCATGGTAGGACAAGCAGTTCCACACGTCCCACCATTACTATTCCCCGAACTATCAATAAAAGTAGTAGCCCCCACACTCTCATCCATATGCATAAGAAGAACATTACCAGTCATGTTGGCGTTGCCAGTGGGATAGCCGGTTTCAGTAGCGGCACTGTTTGGTAGGGCTTTGTTGGTTGGGCGGTTTGGTACCCAAGCTATGGTGGACCAGGTGGCACTGGCAGTAGCATCTTTGATGTCTGAGGTGTAAGTACCGGAGGTTTGGTTGGTAGATAGATTTAGAAGAGAGTTGTTGGTGTTGTAAGTGGTGTTGGTGTAGGTACCGGCGAAAGTGGATTGACTGTTGTCGGTGATGGTGACAGCGCCTCCTCCACCACCAGCTCCGCCACAAGATACATTACAACCAGATACGGATGTACCTAACATTTTTAGATTGGTATCTATGCTATTTGGAAATAATCCATTGTTATCTAATGAGTATTGGTAGATGGCATTAAGTATTGTGCTGACATCGCTTCTCCTAGCAGTATTTCGGACTTGGGCTAATTGTTTGGCAGGATTGATGGCAACGATAACAATGCCGGCCAGGATGGCGATGGCGGCGACTACGAGGAGGATTTCTAGGAGGGTGAAGCCAGAATATTTCTTATTAACCTTTTGATTCATATCTATATATTATATCATAATTTCAGCCAGTATTTTTAAAAATCAGACACTTCCTGCCAGGAATCCACTACAATCAAAGGATCAATCTGGCTAGCAACCACTTTTACTTTACGAACACTGCTGCCAACTGTAGCAGAAGATTGGATTGTGCGTCCTTGATCGGAATTTTTTATAATTGTGTAATTACAAGTCTGTCCATCAATTTGCACACTCCCCGCTCCATCAATAATTGAGCAAAGCTGAATATGATTGAGAGCTGATTCGGCGCAAGCATTGGCCAAAGTTTTGGCCCGGGCCGACTGTTCCAACAGAAAGCTGTTCTGATAAGAGTAAAGGCCCGATAAAATGAGATATAAAGCCACAGCGACTCCAAAAGCTCCGACGATCAATACGCCGATAAGAACCGCGAATCCGGAATTATTTTTGGTATTAGCGAATATTGGCAGTCGCATAAAAAGTTTGAGTATAACTGTACTGATTAAGACCAGATAAATTATTGTAATTTAAATCAAACTGAATCTTAATGGAATCGTGAGCGGCCACACCCAAATTTTTTATCTGCAGATTAGCGGCTTGAATAGTGGTCGGATTTAAAAAATAACTTTTATTATTTTTATTTAAATATAAGGTGCTACTGACCAAACTTATCTGCTCGGCTTGATTATTAATATCTTGAAACTGTAAAACATTGCTGGCATTCCCTATAGTTGGCGCGGTAATCGTCTTGGCATTATTAATTTCTTGACTAATAAGTTGAATAATCTGCGCGCCTTGTTGCTCCACCATACTAACGGTCTGATTCTTTACTCGCGATTGTATCAGCAGAGCCACCAAGGCAACTAGAGACAACAAAATTCCACTGGCCACAAAAATATAGAGCAGTAATTCTACCAAAGTAAATCCTGAATTTTTTTTGTATTGACTTGGCATAAAGAATTTATGGACAAAATTCGGTACTAGTACCCATACTGGTCGCCGTACGCCAGTCGGTCAAAATTGTAAAAAGGGAGACATTGACAGTGCTGGCCCCGGACTGTTTCCACTCAACTTTGGAAGTTATCTGTTTGGTCTGTGAATTAATATCGGCAATACTGATAGTGCGGGTAAAAATATCAACCACATCACTCTGAGGCGCCAAACTCCACTGTGTACTACTTGATAGACCAAAATTGCCTACGGTCAAATTAGTGAAACTTTGATCACGAATACTGCGCGCCGCTTCCAGCCCCTCTTGAGCCAAAAAAATCGCCCGCTCTCTTTGCGCGGCGCGAATAGTGCTTTCCTGACCATAGGTAAGAATACCCAAAAAAATTAAAGCCAATAAAGCCAGCACTCCACTGGCCAAAACTATTTCTACCAAAGAAAACCCAAAATTATTTTTTTTATTGTTAAACATAATTATTGGATACCAATAATACCAAGTTCACTCACCGATACATTTTTTTTGCGGCCGTCTTGGCGAGTAATCACCACTGTGCCGGTAGCAGTGGGCCAACCGGAAAATTTGT
Organism: Candidatus Magasanikiibacteriota bacterium; assembly: GCA_943357105.1. GTDB lineage: Bacteria > Patescibacteriota > Patescibacteriia > Magasanikbacterales > GWA2-37-8 > CAIOJG01. Next base: position 68,618 of record CALRGC010000003.1, read on the forward strand.
TAAATACCACCTCGGTTAAACCGGACAAATTCAAAGTAGGAGTCAAATTATAATTTTCATCAAAACTTTGATCGCGAGCGGCAAAATTATTTCCTTTAAAAATAGTTACGGTACTACTGACCATCTCTACTCCCCAGGCTGAATCCGCGTCTACCGCTTGCGCCCGAATCTGCCCACGACGCATCACATCACCAATGGTAGTAGCCGCGATAATTACTTCATTTTCGGCCTGCAATGACAGATACATCGGTGCCGCGATTCCA
>CALRGC010000003.1:68890-69173 GCA_943357105.1 Candidatus Magasanikiibacteriota bacterium
AGCCAACAGCCCAATCAAAGCTACGGACAACAATAATTCCAAAAGTGTAAAGCCATTTTTTTGAGAAAATGGCTTATGGTTGGAAAAAATTTTTTTTATCAAAAAAAATTTCATATTACTGAGTAGTCGGAGCGGTTTTGACATATTGCGCGCTTACCCATCCGTATTGATCTGGTCCTAGAATTATCTGATACCAACCATCTTGGCGCTGAGTATATTTGAATTGTTCACCAGATAAAGCTTTGCGAATTAATTCGGATTTGGAGGAAGAAGCCATACGAAT
>CALRGC010000004.1:0-3479 GCA_943357105.1 Candidatus Magasanikiibacteriota bacterium
GCCATCGATCAAAATCTCACCATTATTCCCGTAATAAACAAAATTGACTCCCCCGCCGCTAATATTGAAAAAACTCAAGCGGAAATTATTCATTTACTTGGTTGTGCGAGCGAAGATATTATTTTGGCTTCTGGCAAAACCGGACAAGGGGTAGAAGAAATTTTAAAAGCCATTGTTAAAAAAATTCCCGCTCCAAAAGATAATGGTGCCGCGCCTCCCCGCGCTTTAATTTTTGATTCTTCTTATAATGAATTTAAGGGCGTGGTGGCTTCAGTGCGCATCACCGATGGTGAGATAAAAAAAGGTGACAGAATTTTTCTAATGACCACTCAAACTCCAGCTGAAGTGTTGGAACTAGGATATTACACGCCCAAATTTCAACCAGCTACCGTTTTAAAAAATGGTGAGATTGGATATATTGTCACCGGGCTCAAAGAAGTGCGCGACTGTCGTGTGGGTGACACTATTACTACTCTAAATTCTGAAAAAACCGGCGTGGCCAAAGAATCTCTGCCAGGATATAAAGAAGTAAAGCCAATGGTTTATGCCGGAATTTTCCCAAATGAAGGCGACGGCTACGAGCAACTACGAGACGCCATTGATCGTCTCAAACTAAGCGACTCGGCTCTGATCTATGAACCGGAACATTCTCAAGCTTTGGGTTTTGGTTTTCGTTGCGGATTTTTGGGCATGTTGCATCTGGATATTTTTCAAGAACGCTTGAAACGTGAATTTAATTTGGAGGTAGTTATTACCGTACCAAGCGTAGCCTATAAAATAGAAAAAACTAACGGCGAAAAATTAACTATTCACAGTCCACAAGAAATGCCTGAGCCAAACCACATTACTCAAGTAGCCGAACCGTGGATGACACTGGATATTATTACTCCTCAAGATTATGTGGGCAATGTGATGGGATTAATCTCTGAACGCCGCGGACGCTATGTTAATACCGAATATTTGAGCACCGGCAGTGATCAACGTGCCCTTTTACATTATCAAATTCCGCTAGCCGCGCTCGTTACCGATTTTTATGATAAATTAAAAACTGTTACTTCTGGATACGCTTCAATGAACTATGAATTAATCGGCTATGAAAAAACTGACGTAGTAAAAATAGATATTTTGGTCGGCGAAGAGCCAGTCGAAGCCCTGGCCACCCTGGTCTGGCGCGAAGATGCCTACCATATTGGCAAAAAAATCTGCGAATCACTCAAAGAGAGTTTGCCGCGCCAACAATTTGAATTAAAAATTCAAGCGGCCATTGGTGGCAAAGTAATTGCCTCCGAAAGATTGGGCGCGTTGCGCAAAGATGTTATCGCCAAATTGTATGGCGGTGATGTCACCCGTAAAATGAAATTATTAGAGAAACAAAAGAAAGGTAAAAAACGTATGATGGCCCATAGCAAAGTGGATATCCCGCCCGAGGCTTATTTGGCGGTATTAAAAAGATAAATAATATACAACTGTATGAAACACAAAACCGTAAAACAACTTTGGACAGTGATAGCTATCGTAGGTATTATAGCTATGGTACTGTTCACTATTGCGCCGTTATTTCAATAATTAAATTTTGTGAAAATTCTTCGCCAATATCAATTGGATATTATCTTTCTTTTTTTAGCTATCATCCTGATTTTGTGGGCTTTTTTTTACGCGTTAAAATATTTAGGCGCTGATCCACATGATTACGAATGGTACGCGGCTCTGCCGTTGATCGCTTTTTATCTAGTCTATGTTTTGCGCCTTAGAGATAAAATATCTATCGGTGATCGCCGGGCCATGACTACTAAATCTATGGTGTACTGGATAATGCTGGGAATTTCCCTGTTTACTTCTTACGCCACTCCGATTGCCGCCAAAGATTATTGGTCACTTAATGTTTTATATTTAATATTTAGTCTGCTGTTGGCCGATTCTTATTGGGATTTCAAAAGAATGACAATGAAAGATTTAAAAAAATAATATGTCAAAAAAATGGATTGTCTCCCCTGCTCCATCTGATGAATTTCTAAATTTACATCCTGAATTACCACCAATCGTGGCCCGCTTGATGTACAATCGTAATTTACGTACCCAAGAACAGATTGATGAATTTTTGAATCCGGATTATTCTCAGGATATTCACGATCCATTTTTATTTGTGGATATGAAAAAAGCGGTCAAAATTATTTTTGATTGTATCGCTCTTAATAAAAATATTGTAGTACACGGTGACTACGATGCCGACGGTGTCTGTGCCGCCACCATTATCATTAGTTGTCTAAAAAAATTAGGCGCGCAAAATGTTTCGGTCTTTCTCCCCCATCGCGAAACCGATGGCTATGGTTTAAATTTAAATACTGTCCGCGCACTCAAAGAAAAAAATACTGATCTCATTATTACTTGTGATTGTGGGGTGAGCAATACTCCAGAAGTAAAACTCGCTAAAGAATTGGACATGCAGGTGATAATTACCGATCATCATTCTATCCCCGCCCAAACTCCTCCAGCCGATGCTATCATTCACCCCAAAATGCCAAACGAAACCTACCCGGATAAAACTTTATGCGGTGGGGCGGTCGCTTTTAAACTAATCCAGGCGCTTTTAAAAACTCACAAACAGAATAATGAATTATTGGCCGACGGACAAACTCACGAAGCTTTTGAAAAATGGCAACTTGATCTGGCGGCGATTGCCAGTATTGGTGATATGGTGCCACTGCTGGGAGAATCACGCACTATTACTCGCTATGGCTTGACGGTGCTCAATAAAACAAAAAACTTAGGGTTAAAAAAACTGATGTTCGTGGCTGGTATACTAGATGAACACGGAAATATAAAGCGTGGCCAAATTGATGCCGGGACTGTTGGTTTTCAAATTGTACCGCGCATTAACGCGGCCGGACGCATGGACCATGCCAATGTGGCTTTTGCACTACTCATGTCTGAGGATGAACATGAAGCCGAAAATTTGGCCTGGGCATTGAATCAAAATAATCTTGATCGCCAAAAATTAACTGAAAATCTGGTGACGCAAGCAATAAAACAAGTGAAAGAAACTGACCAAGAAAAAAATAGCGCGATCTTCGTCTTGGGCGAAGGTTGGCCTACCGGAATTCTGGGTCTCATTGCCGGACGACTCAAAGATATGTACTACAAACCGGCGATTGTGATGGGATTAAACCGCGGAGAAATCACCGCTTCCGGCCGTAGTATCTCGGAATTTAATATGGTGGCGGCGATTCAAAATAATTCGGAATTTTTTGCCAAATTTGGTGGCCATCCCCAAGCCTGCGGCTTTACTCTAAAATCCTTGGAAGTGTTGGAAAATTTTAAAAAACGTTTCAATGAAGTGGCGGCCGAACAAACCAAAGGAGTAGAGCTTGTGCCACAGATCAATATTGACGCCGAAGTCGATTTGGATGAAATTAATTGGAGTCTATATGATCTACTACAAAAATTTGAACCATTTGGGATGAATAATGAGGAACCAAAAT
>CALRGC010000004.1:3489-22629 GCA_943357105.1 Candidatus Magasanikiibacteriota bacterium
AAAATATGTGGCGCGTGGGCTCACTATCACCGGCATTACTCCGGTAGGGCAAGACGGCAAACATCTCAAGCTAATGCTCAAACATAATTCTCAAGTCGTGCGTAAAACTATCGGCTTTGGTCTGGGAGATATTAATCGCCACAAAGATGATTGGAAAAATACTCTGCATATCGGAGATAAAATTGATATGGCCTTTTCGATAGAAGCCAACGAATGGAACGGTAGTCGCGATCTGCAGATGACTATCGCGGATATAAAAAAGAGCGATCAATAGATCGCTCTTTTATTATTTTCGTAAATCTTTTTCCAATTCTTTCCAACGCTTTTTCAACTGACGAACCAAGCTATTTTTTACTTCAAAGGCCAACTCCGCTTTGGCGCCATATTCTTCTACCGCTCGCTCTACCAGAGCGTCATACATCTCTTGGGTGGGACCTTCCAGCTGTTTGAGGCTAATTTTTAATTCGTTAAATAAAGGTTCCAAGTGACTCATGATTTGTGAGCGCACCTTTTTTCCTTTGGGCGTGACATTTAGCCAAGTCAAAAATGCGCCTACTGCCCCACCAACCAATAATCCTTTTTTGAAATTACCCATATTATTATGTCCCGCAAGCGGCGGCATTAGCTCCACCACTGGCACTAACAGTATAGCCAAAGCTTGGCTGATAAGCGGTGTTAGGTAAGGTTTGTTGACATTCAGCCGGAGCGTTGTTGAAGGCGGCACAAATAGCCTGTTTGACGGCTTCAGCGGTGCGATTGACACCATCAGCCTGCACGCCATTTATTACCAAAGTTGGAGATCCTTGAACACCATACTTATCGTTCAAATCAGCATGTACCGGATAAAGCGGATAACGGCCAGACAACCAAGTGGTTTGATCGTTAAATTTATCCAGGATGCCAAATTTTTTGTTGGTGGCGTCAATACAAGCGGTCAAAGATCCTTCAGAAATTCCCGATTCGTTCAAACAACCTTTGTAGTCATCTTTGCCGGTAAAACATTTCAAATAGTTACGATATTTAGCTGGCTGTTGTTGTTCAATACAATATTGACGAGTATTTTCATCAACTTCTTTTTTGCCATGCATAGCATAAGAAACAAATTTGACATCAATATCAGCTTTGTCTTTGAGCAATTCCCAAGCTGGCAAATAAGCTTTTTCCATCTGCAGACCAAATGGACAATAAGCCATAACAAACAACTCTACCTTTGGTTTGTCAGTTTTTGGCACGGTGGGTGGCGGGGTTTGTTGCTGATTACCAGCTACTTGAGTAGCGACCGGATTGGTGGCTATATTATTAGCACCATTACTAAAACCACCTTTAAAATAAAGACCGAGCATTATCAAAAAACCAACAGTACAAATTACTAATACGCCGGCAACTAGGCCGACTACTAGAGCACTCTTGGAATCAAGACTGGCGAAAAATGATTTTTTTTCTTCCATAGAATTTTCAATTAAGATTTAATTATTAGTTAACGTTATATTATTATAGACCATAATAAGATCAGATACAATATCTGTATTGTGCATATCTAGTTCAGCACTAATTTGTCCCAAAACAAAGGCTTTTTTATCATCTTTAAGGGTGTTTAGACCACCGCTAGATTGCCGACATCGATTGGCAAAAAAACAAACGGCTTTGGCGAGTGAAAAAACTTTAGGCAAATAATAAATATTATATAGTTTGATAATTAGACTAAAAAAATCCGGAGTTCTAAAATCATTATGATATGTAACCACCAAACTTTTGTCCGTCCTATCTTTCGCCCATTTAATAATCTCGCCAGCCGCCCCAAAAAAAGGACAGTGTAAATTAATAATATCAAATTTATCCCAAGATTCGGAATTTTTTGATATGGTTTGTTGACCGACAAATTGACGATTTGGAGCCACCGCTTTTATTTCCGATTGTTCCTGTTTGGTGGTGGAACCAAATTCTAGCGTAATTGCTTCTGATTCCAAACCAAAATTATTTTCTTCATCCAGCCACACAAAGGCTTCGGCCCTAATATCATCAAAATAATTAAACGCGGACGGAATTATATGTAATACTTTCATATAAATACAAATTTGACTATCTGTTTATTTCATCTTCCTGGCCACAATATGCATATTTGGTGAAGGCAGGTTTTGAAAAATAATCGACTCCCAATATACCAAACTATTTATCGCGGCACGCGTCCAAGTCAATAATTTTTTAAATCGGCTTTCTTTGGCCAAACTTCCAAAATATTCTTCATTATTTAATTGTGAAAGATTATTATTTTTGGCCCGTCTGTCCATTAAATAAAAAGCTAAAATGCCCAGTAGCTGACCAAAAAAATGTTCGCTATATTTTTTATTGACTATTTGAAAACCTGAATCAATAAAAATTTTCTGCCAACGTGCTCGAGAAAAACGATTAATATGGCCGGCGTATCTATTGGTAAGCGTATCTAATTTTTTATTGAACCTTAAACAATGCCAGATCGACAGAGAGTCCCCTTCACAAGGTATAAAAGCATAGACCAATCCGCCTGGTTTTAACACCCGTCTGATTTCAGCCATAGTTTGCTCTACCGATTCTACATGCTCCAGTACATCATAAATAACCACGGCATCAAAAAAACGATCAACCAGCGGCCAACGATCACTTGGACCTACTAAATAATTGACGCCGTCACGATTTACTTTGGCCTTATTAATAGCCACTTCACTCACATCAAAACCATAACAATCGCTATTTGGTAAATTATGTTTTAACGCCCGAATAAACTGACCGGCCCCACACCCAACTTCTAAAATTTTGGCGTTATCGGAAAGACTGGCTAAAGCTTTTAAAGATTGAAACAGCCGAATCGCCGTCGGATGAGATGATTTTAAACTGGCCGTATCTTGACCCCAAATAGATTGATTATAATCAAAACTCATACAACTGATTGATAAACTTTTACTAAATCTTCCAAATGTTTCTCCATACTAAATTTCTTGATCACTTCGGCTCTACCATTAAGACCAAGTTGCTCCCTACGCTCTTTGGAATAGCTAAAAAAATCTTTAATTTTATTGGACAGATCTGCGCTATTGCCTTTCTCAAAAAACAGACCATTTACACCGGAGAATATTTTATTAGAAAAAGCGCTTAAATTACTGGCAATTACCGGCGTACCACAGGCCAGAGATTCCAAAGCTACCAAAGAAAAAGATTCGTAATCAGAAGGTATCGCCGTAACTTGAGCCAAAGAGTAGTATTTGGCTAAAATGTTGGCATCTTTGATAAATTGAACAAAGTGAACCTGATTTTCTAAAGATAATTTTTTTACCAAAGCCTGGTACTCTACCTGCGCATAACCGCCACCGACTACCACTAAAACCAAATTTGGATCAGATAATTTATAAAGCGCTTGTAAGATCAAATCCAGACGTTTTACAGGCAATAAATTACCAACAAACAATAAAATATTTTTCCCGGCTAAATCCGGCAGACCTAATTCAGAGAATGAAACAATTTTTTTAGAAAAAATTTCTGTATCAACGGCATTATTTATTTTTACCAAATTATTACTGTCGATTTTTTTTAGTAAAGAAAATTGTTGGGTGTTCTGATCTACTAAAATCACCTTTTTGGCTTTCTTCAAAATTAAAGCACTGACCAAAAAATCACTAAAAAATTTGATAATATTTTTTATAATGCCTTTTGGTTGGGCATCCATATGATAAGTTACCACATAAGGCGTGCGGTAAAAAAGACTGGCTAAAACAACCATAAAACCGCCACCATAAAACGGAAAGTGCAAATGGACTAGATCAAAACCGCGCAATTTCCAAAATAATTGCGGTGCAAACCCGGCGTCTCCCAAACGAATTAAGGGCGAGAGATAGTTTACCTTAAAATTATTACCGGGCAATTTAAAATTATAATCGAGGGTAAATACCTCTACCGTGTGACCCAAGCGCCCCAAAGCTAGCGCTTCATTCCACGCTACCTGTCCCATACCGCCAACAGCGGGCGGAAAAGTGGCAATAACAAAAGCAATCTTCATCTATTTATTTTTATCGTTCAAAGCGTCTTGGCGCACCAAAAGAGTCAAATTTTTTTCTATCTTTTCTAATCTAACCCATAATCTGAAAACCAGAAAGAATATTCCGGCCATAGCCAAATAAATTACCGCATCAACCCCACGACCGACTCCCAAAAATTTCGCCAACCATACCGCCAGACCAGGACGCCAAATCACTATCGTAGCCGCCAGCCAAAATCCTACCCAAGCCAAGGCGTTGAAAAAACTAATTTCTCTATCTTTAAAACGAAACGCAACTTTAAAAAGAGCAAAAACAAAAAATAATATTAAAAAAAATTGAATGGCGGTCATAAATTATTGGTTAATTTTAGCTATCAATAGATCATATAAAATTTTAAAACCAGCCGCTATCCCCTGTCCATTTTCTTCGTAAAAAACTTCCACCGGATATTCGGCGTAATTCAGCTGATACTCTTTTATCAATTTTGGTATCTGTGAATTATGCGCCATGCCGTCTTGGGTAATTTGGATTTTGCGCGCGGCGTGCTGATTTAAGACACGAAAACCATTATGAACATCGGATAATTTTAAACCGGTTAAAAGATTGTTAATCAATCGACTGATAGGCAAAATAAAAAAGAGTTTGAAAAACGGGATCTGGGAACGCTTACCCAAAAAACGGGATCCAAGCACCACATCTACATTATCCGAATTTATCTTATTAATCGCGCCGGTAATATCTTTGGGATTAAATTGCCCGTCCGCATCAAAATGTACGATTATTGTTGCTCCCAAACGCAAAGCCTGTTCATTGCCGGTTTGCAAAGCGGCGCCTTGTCCACGATTTATTTTGTGACGCAAAACAAGCGCGCCGGCAATTTGCGCTTGCCTGAAGGTATCATCGGATGAACCATCATCAACAACCACAACCTGGCGATAGCCATGTTCAAAAAGGTCGCGAATCACGCGACCAATTTTTTTCCCTTCATTAAAAGCTGGCACTACAACAAAAATCATAACCGCTCAAAATTTTTATTATTTGCTGTGAAAAAGCAAAGATTCTTTATTGGCCACCGTATAATCAATGGTCTTTTGCAAACCATCTTGAATTCTGGTAAGTGGCAACCAGCCTAAAGCATCTTTAACATAGGTCAGATCAGGTAAACCTTTTTTGGTCAAAAATTCCAACGGCTTTTCAAACACTATCTTTGAACTTGATTCGGTTAGCTCAATTATTTTTTGCGCTATCTGCGCATAACTAAAGCTCTCATCACCTCCCAAGTTGACCGCTTTGACATCGGGATCTGCGGCCATCAAACGCACCAAACCATCGATCATATCATTGATATAACAAAGCGTAGTGACCAAACTCTCATCCCCGTTGATTACCAAATCTTTTCCTTCCAGAGCATTAATAATAAAATCTGGTATTAATTGGCCCTCAAACAGTTTCATACGCTGGCCATAAGTAGTAAATACTCTGGCTGTTTTGGCATCGATGCCATAAATTTGACGATAGGTTTCGATGCAAGTTTCCGCAAAACGCTTGCCTTCGTCATAACAAGCGCGCGGCGTGAGATGATTAACAACTCCCTGATAACTTTCTTTAAACTTTTCTCCGTCTTTGGGATCGCCATATACTACCGAACTGGAAGCAAATACATATTTTGCGCGATAACGAGCGGCCAAATCAAGGGTGCTAATCATGGCTGCCGAATTGGACAATAGGGATTTCATCTTTAGCTTCTCAAAATATTTTGGACTGGTAGGACAAGCCAAATGATAGATCTCTTGAATACCCTGAAATTTTACTTTAAATTTATCCAACTCATCAAACTGGTTCAGGTCAATTGGTTTGTTGACATCAAAATTAATAAATTCAAAATCCGGATATTGCAAAAGATGCTCGATATTGGTCGGAGAAGAATTGGAAAAATCATCCAAGCAGATAACTTTTCCTTCTTTGAGCAAACGTTCGCATAAATGTGAGCCGATAAACCCGGCCCCGCCAGTAACCAAGATATTTTTTTTCTCAAATACAGTATTGACCATAAGCAAAAACGTTAATTTTTAGCATTTATATTATAGCATTGTGACTTCATTATGGCAACAGACTAATCGGACAACCAATTATAGGATTTAGTGCTATTTTTACTGCTTGTTTGCGTGATTATTTTTTTTCCTTTTTTCACTTTTTTTATTACTTTTTGAGAGAAATTTATCTGAACTTTTCTATCGGTCGCGTTATTGACGACCACGATCTTAATCGGCAAATTGGAGACAGAATAATCGGACGAGGGCAGAGCTTTCTCTTGCCACTGACGACCAGTACCTGTAAAAAAATCCACAAAATATTGCTGGTCGCGTTTAATTAAAGCAAAAACCTCATCACTCTTACCGTTAAATGATCGCGTGGATCCAACTGAAATAATCGACGCATTATTCATGTCAGCAAAAAAATACTTAACGCCATTTTCTATAATATAGATAGTGTTGTCTTTAAATAAATATTGTTTCCAGGATGAATAACTAATTGGAAATTTAAAATCTGCCGACGCGGAAACCGCCCGGCCGATATTTAAACGACCAAAGCCCAATTGATTTTTAAAAACTGGATTTTTGTCGTCAATATTATCAGTGTTGAGCAACAGAGCGCGGATAATTTCTTTCGCTGACCAATCCGGATGTTCGGCTTTAAGTAGAGCCGCCGCGCCAGCTACCAGAGGAGCCGCGAACGAAGTCCCTTGCCAAGGCCCACCAGAATCTTGGCCATAACCATACATTGGGGCATATCTTTGGAGACTAAAAATATTTTGTCCTGGCGCTAAAATATCCACACACTGACCAAAATCGGCAAAATTACTAAGATGGTCTTGGTTATCTACCGACGAAACACCCAGAATCCAATTTTCAGCCTCACTTAGATCAAAACAAATAGGATAATTAGGCTTTTGGTTTAGATCTCCACCGCCATTGCGACGTTGATCATTTCCGGCGGCCGCTACTATCACCACTCCTTTTTTGTAAGCCTGATATAAAACTTGTTTAAGCCCTTCATCATATTTATCGCCAACGATACTCATACTGATAACATCGGCGCCGTGATTAACCGCATACTCTACCGCTTTCGCCACTTTAATATACGAACCACTGCCATCGCTGGCTACCGCTCTTAGTGGCATAACACTCACTTGCCAATTTAAACCAGCCAATCCTTTATAGTTATTTCCAACCGCTCCGACCAAACCGGCAATCACGGTGCCATGATTCACAGCTTCTGGATCGCCGACATTATCCAGCACACTGGTGCGTACATCATTATTATCTTCGATAAAATTCCAACCGTGGATATCGTCTACATAACCATCACCGTCATCATCATAGTTATTATCGGGAATTTCATAAGGATTGGTCCAAATATTGGCTTTTAGATCATCGTGCCAGATATCGGCGCCGGTATCGATAGTGGCTATGACCACTCGTCGACTACCGGTAGTAAAATCCCAAGCTTTAGGGGCGCCAATTTGATCCCACATTACTGACTGTTCTTTATATAAAGGGTCGTTAGGCGTCAAAGCCCAAGCACTTTCACTAAAAACAAAAAAAATACCCAAAGAAAGAGCCAATATTGATTTTTTGGCTAAATTATGATATGATCCAAACATAATTAATAGATTTATTATACACTAAAGCCTCTTTTTATTCCATGTATCGCCTGAAACAACTGACAATCTTACTGGGAGACCTACTCCTACTATACCTGGGACTGTACTTGGGAGTGTTTTTTCGTTACCTAAAAATTCCAAACAGCACGGTAATTTCCGAGCTTCTAAGACCATTTACCATATTATTTTTATTGGCCATAGTTATCACTTTTATCACTGGTTTGTATGATCTTGGTCGAGCCAAAAACAACCTGGAATTTTTCAAAAAAATCGGTATGGTAGCTACAATTTGGACAGTACTCGGAGTGCTTTATTTTTATATTTTTGGTGACAGCCAAATTAATCCTAAAACCATTTTGCTACTAACCGCTTTAATGGGATTTGGACTGATGTCTTTATGGCGATATCTGTATAACCGCTTTATATCAATCAATATTCTAAAAATCAAAGTTGCTTTTGTCGGATATTCCACGGAAATTAAAAAAATAATCGACATTATTACCAGTAAACCTCAAATTGGATACGAAGTGGTGGGAATTATTGCTGATTCATCGCCTGATATTGAAACACTGTCAAATTTAAACGGTTTACAAATTCAACCAGATTTAATTGTTTTAGATTTTAACTACCAAAAAAATAGTCTGCTAATAAAAGAACTTTATCAGAACATCTTTAAACAGACCAGCATTATAGAACTGGCCGATTTTTATGAAATTATTTTTCATCGCCTCCCGCCATTCACTTTTTCGGAAAGTTGGTTTCTGACCAAATTCCAAGAACAATCCAAAAAAATGTACGATCGTTTTAGACTGCTTACCGACTATATCGCCGCGATAATAATTGGCATATTTTTTATAGTTACCTTTCCCCTGTTGATTTTAGCCATAAAATTAAATTCTAAAGGGCCGGTATTCTTTAAACAAGCGCGCGTAGGAAGAAATGGAAAAATATTTTATATATATAAGTACCGCACCATGAAAGCTCTAAGTGCCGACGGTAGCGCTGAAATAAATGGCCCACAATATGCCGACGAAAAAGATCGACGCATTACTGCGGTTGGAAAATTTTTACGCGCGACCAGATTGGATGAAATCCCCCAATTTATCAACATTTTTAAAAATGAGATGAGTCTAATTGGCCCGCGACCGGAGCGTCCTGAATTTGTGGAAAAATTAACCGAACTAATGCCATTTTATCCATTGCGCCATTTGATCAAGCCCGGTTGTACGGGCTGGGCACAATTACAACGCGGTTATTATGGCACGCTAGATGAAAATTTAGGTAAACTAGAGTATGATTTATTTTATATAAAAAATCGCGGTCCCGCTTTGGATATCGCGATTATTTTAAAAACTTTTAGCGTGATATTTGGAATGATTGGTCGTTAATTAAAGATCGATTACGGTTTGTTCACCCAAAATTAAACGATGTGTGCCATCGTTATTTTTTTTGGCAATATGCACATTGCCACCCACAATACTTTCTTTAATGTTCAAATCGCAATCAAAATGACAATTAGAAAGAATGATCGAATTGGCAATCATAGCTCCTTTTATCAAACTACCCGATCCAATTGTGGTGTGCGGACCAATTACACAATTTTCCAAAGTGCAATTTTCTCCGATAATTACGGGACCGGTAATTTTAACATTAGCGCCAATAGTGGTGCCTACTCCTACCTTTACTTTACCTATTAACTCCGTGCCACTGTGCGTCGTACCGGCGTTTTTAAATTCCATTTCTGATAGTTCATCAAGGAGTAAACGGTTGGCGATAATCAGATCTGCCGCCGCGCCCGTATCTTTCCACCAACCGGTAATTTCTTTATGACCAACTTTAAAATTATTTTTCAAAAAATAAGAATGGATATCGGAAATTTCATATTCACCGCGGGCACTTTTTTTAATTTTGGAATAACCTTCAAAAAATACTTTTGGGCCATAAAAATAGATGCCGGTTTGAGCAAAATTATTTGGCGGATTTACTGGCTTCTCCAGCACATCTATTAATTTACCACTATGATCAAACAACGGCACACCAAACCTCTCCGGATCCGTCACTTTGGCAAACGCCAACATGCAGTCATAATTATTATCATGAAATTCTTTCATTAGATCCTTGAGATTGGCCAAAACGACGTTGTCTGAAAGATAAAAAATAAACGGATCATCGCCAATAAATTTTTCCGCTTCTTTGACGACATGAGCAATGCCTTGAGGTCCACCGGTTTGCTCAAAATATTTTATACTCACTCCCCAATGACCGCCATCACCAATATATTTGGGCAAATCATCTTCTCCCGGATTAGTATTGATAAAAATTTCTTCCACCCCAACATCAACTACTTTTTGAATAGCGTGAAAAATCATCGGCTTGTTAGCCAACGGAATCAAATGTTTATTCATTGTGGAAGTCACCGGACGTAGCCTGGTCGCTCGTCCACCGCCGGTCAAAATGGCCTTTTTGATTTTTTTCATAACATGAAAACTACCACACTATCAGTTTTTTTACAATGCTCCAATATGCCTCCATGAGCGGATTAGCGACCTTGTCCAAAACCGGATTTTGTATTGATTTCTCGTTAAAAATTACCGAACCAACAAAAGTTTTCATCATCTCATGATCGGAAATTTTACGAATACTTTGAATATAAGCCCGTTTTTTAAGCCAGATCGACCAACTGCTTGGTTTTAACCAATAGACATAGGCCTTTAATTTTTCTGTGAGCCAGCCTTGCTTTAAAGCAAACAATAACAAACCGACTTCAAGCACCAGACCAATCGGCAAAAGCAAAAGTAGAGTTGGCCACTTAAAAAACATCAGCATTACGCCCATACGGTTGCGCTCGATAAAATGAAATTTAATCTGATTACGGCCAAAAGAATATTTATGGTAAAAAACACTTTCGCTACTTACCATAATTTTATAGCCGGCCATTTTTAGACGAAAAGAATATTCAATATCTTCGTGATACATAAAAAAATCAGCGTCCCACAGACCAAACTGACGAAGCAGATCAACCCGCATCAAAGTGGCGGCGCCACTGGAGTAGGAAGTTTCATATAATTTTGGAAGAGTGACGTTAGAAAGTTTGACGCGTAAATTATTACAAAAACCCAACCCTAGATAATGAAAAGAATTGCCCGTGCTATTGATGAGTTCGGTATCAGGATAGAGCATCAGCAGAGATTGTATCTGTCCAATAGTTTTATCACTTTCCATTGCTTCTACTATCGGTTCCAGAAAATTTGCCGCCACAAAACCATCATTGTTGTGAAAATATACATAATCAAAACCATTATCTATTGCCCATTGTATACCAGCGTTGTTGCCACCAGAAAAACCCAGATTCAATTCCTGTGGCAAAAGCGTAATGTGTGGCAATTCATTGCCAGAAAGTGGTAAGACCTGTTCGGTGAGATAGCGCATTGACAAACCATATTCCGGATGAGGATTATCCACCACCACCAACTCCACCCTGTCCTTTGGATAAGTCATTTTTTTCAAAGCTGAAACCACATCATCAATATATGGTTCACAGTGGAAAGACAAATAGACGATGGCCACTTTAGGAAAATTTTGCATACTATACCGAATAATATTTATTATTACCTTTCCATTTCCACAAAAATTTTAACCAGCTTACAAAATGAATTCGGGCCAATTTATTTTTAAAAAATGCTTTAAAAGCACCGGGCACCTGCGCCGAGGCACGAGCGTGCATATGCATAATTACTATATCATGAACATAATATACCGGCCAGTTGGCTTCCCACATCCGGCGACACCAATCGGCATCTTCCAGATACATAAAATAACGATCGTCAAACCAACCTACTTTGTCTACCACTTCCTGTCGCACGACGATAGCTGCGCCCAGCACCCAATCTACCGGCCTGGTTTCGTTATGATCAAAGTCTTTCATTTCCAATTTGTCGGCATGTTTTTTTACCCAAGAATATTTTTTATCAAAATTAATTTGTTTGAGCGGCTTGATAAGAATAGATGGCAAATCGAAACGATAACAAGAATATTGCAAACTACCATCCATATTCAAAAGTTTTGGACCAATGCAACCAATCTTTGGATGTTCATCCATGAATTTAATTATTCGTTCTATCACTTTGGTATTTTCCGGGATAATCGTGTCGCGATTGATAGCAAAATAATAACGGGCACGCGTAGCTTTGAATCCGACTGTATTGCCGGCGCCAAAACCAATATTACCGCCACAATCAATATATTTTACTTTATCACCAAATTTTTCACTCAGCGCTTCTTTAATATTATCTTTATTTTCAGAATTATCGGCTACCGTGACTTGGACATCGTAGTGACAATTTACTAAATCTTTAAAAACCGAATCAGCGGCGCGCACAATGTCGTCCTTCATCAAATAATTTAGAAATACTATATTGATGTCTTTCATATTATTTCCACCATTTTCTTAAATCTTTCCAACTTAATTTTTTAATTTTATTTATTTGCTCACGTTTATTTTTTAGATCCACTCTCCCCTGCCATACTTCTTTTAGGCCAGATAAAACTTTGTGATCAAAGATCGCAAAATAAATCAGCTTCTTTAATTCATACCACAAAATCCAAGGAAAATCAAGGATGAAATTCTGCCAGTATTCATTTTTATAGAGGGTACGCAGGTGATTTTTATAGCTGTGATACTGTACCCACGGAGATTGTTTTTTCTTATTTTGAGCGGCCGCGGTGTCATTCATCTCTTTGGGACCGGCACCGGTGCGATCGTGGTGAGCTACCGTATCTAATAATATATATGACTTAAAACCGGCTTCTTGCAAACGATAGGACAAATCCACATCTTCTTTATAAGCATGATAGCTTTCGTCCAAAAATTGTCCGCCAGCAAAAGCGACTTTATCTATGATACTGCGACGAAACATTGGGAAGGCACCGGAAGCACCAAATACTTCCAATTCATTTTTGATAAAATTATTTTTTATCTCGTCCCAATCATACTGGGTATATTGCTCTATCACCCGGCGATTGCGAAATATTTTTAGACCCAATGCGTCAATTTGATTACTCAAACTTTTTTCCAAACCATCAGTAGCCACTTTAGTAAAATCCCATTTCATCAAACGTGGCGACACTGCCCCTGTCTCAATATTTTTATCCAAAAAATTTACCATGCTTTGCAAACAATCTGGTTGCAAATACATATCCTGATTGAGCAATAAAAAATATTCACTACTGGTATCTCTGTAAGCTTGATTGTGGCCGCCGGCAAAACCATTGTTGATGGGATTGATTACTAATTTATATGGAACCGAAAAATTTTCCAATTCTTTTTTTATCAAATCCACAGTATTATCTTTGGAATCATTATCCACAATATACAAAAACCAATCCTTGCAAATTTGCTTGCGTAAAGATTCGAATAAGTACGGGATATATTTCTCGCCATTCCAGGCGACCAAGTGGACCGATAATTTAGGCATATTATTTATTTACTCTATCATTTATCCAAGCCATAGCGATACCAATTGGTCTAAAAATCGCGATCCAAATCCAAACATATACTGGAGTCCATTTTTGAAAATAAACCAACATGCTTTTGGTAAAATTTTTCTGTTTCCAAAGAGTGGTGCGTTGTTTAAAACTTTGACCAATATAATCCACGCAGGAAATTATTGGCGTATGTACTACTTTATACCCTAATCTCTGTACTTCACGACAGATATCGACATCTTCAAACCAAATAAAATATCTTGGATCAAAAGCAAAACCAAGTTTTTCAAAAACTTCACGGCGCATAATCATAAAAGATCCACGCACTGAATCCACTTCTTGTTCTTTATCAGCATCAAAACCTTTGAACATATAACGATCTAAAATTGAAGGAAATAAATGCGGTAATTTTAAAATTATTACCAATTGATCAAATAGTTGCGGAAAGTGTCGCGGTTGAGCATCGGCGTTGAGTTTACCATTTTCATCTATCAATTTACAACTAGCTAGGCCAACTTGGCTATGAGCGCGCATCCAGCTTACCATTTTATCCAAACTCCCAGCTTCCACACGCATATCAGGATTTAAAAACAATAAAAATTCACCATTACTTATTTTGGCCGCCATATTATTAGGAGCGCCAAATCCTAAATTCTGTTTATTTTCTATTAATTTTACCCAAGGATATTTTTCTTTTACAATTTTCACCGTGTCATCGGTCGAACCGTTATCCACCACAAATTGTTCAAACGAAATATCACGACAGCCGTTTTTGACGGATTCAATTTGTTCGCCGATGAGTTTGGCGGAATTCCAGGTGACGGTAATTACAGACAGATTCATACCAGAAAAATTTTATTTCTTGAGTTGTTCTTTAAAAAAATCCACAAACGGAATGGCGGTAGGATCAATGCCTTGCAGAAGCGCGCCATAATAACTAACATAACTGCCAAACACCAGCAATTCGCAAGCCTGGGAAACTTTATCCTTTTCCTGCGCTGTATATGACCAATATTTTATCTCATTTTTATCCAAAACTTTTTTGGTAATATCGAAACGTTTTTGAATACGACTATCGTACAAAGAAGATTCTAGTAATATAAAACCTAAACTATTTTTATTGCTCTCTGGATAAAACATTCCTTCCATCAGATGGTGATTTAATTCGGGAATAATAAAATATCCGGCAAATCGCTTAGCATTTTCATTGGTCTGATTGGCAGCGGCATGCGCGCTACCGGATAGATGTTCAGCGCCCACATACAAAATGCTACGACCAAATAAATTTTGGGCCATCTGTTTGGCTAAATTTTTATCTAGATTGGAAGCGCCAAATTCATTATTGTATTTTTTTAGCACCGCCACAATATTTTCAATATCCTCAGAAGATAATTTAATTAGACCCGCTTTGGCGAACAAAACCATCTGACCAACAATAGAATATCCCAGGCCCATGCGCGGCGAACCACACGGATTATTATTGGTAGAAAAAATCAATCCCGGAATTTTCGAGGCGGAAGATATTTTCGCCAAATCCCCTCCGGAAGTAATTATGGCCAATTTCGCTTTTCTTTTCATCGCTTCTTTCATGGCAAATATCGGTTCTTCGGTAGTGCCGGAATAACTTGATACCACCACAAAACTATTTTTATCTACATACTCCGGCACATGGTAGCCATTTACAATTTCAATCGGGGCTTTTAATTTATCAAAAAAAACCGATTTTAAAATATGCGCGCCCAAGGTGGAGCCGCCCATACCGAGTACTACGATATTTTTTACTCTTTTATAATTGGCGGGAATTTTTAAATTTTTGGCGCAACCAAAAACTTCTTCCACCTGCGACGATAATAACTCCAAGCTACCGAGCATGCTTTTGGAATCCAACTTTTTTATTTTTTCAATATTGTTTAAAATGTTATTCATATTAATTTAAATATTCTTTTAAAGTTTCCTCCCAATTTCTTTGTTTTGGTAATTTGGTATTTAATAACTGCGAATACAGCGGCCGCTTGGCGGGACGGGGAAATTTATCTCCCGACACAGGAGAGATATCGATATTAATATTTTTTAATTTAAAAATTTCTTTAGCCCATTCGTACCAGCTACATACTCCACTATTGGCTCCATGGTATATGCCAAATGGTTTTTGGTTGACAAGAATGTCATAGGTCAATTTGGCTAAATCAGGAGCATAAGTAATACAACCAACTTCTTCATCTACCAGATCTAAATGATTTTTGCCGCCGTCCGTCGCGAGCCAAATCATCTGATCCACAAAACTTTTTTTGGCCCCAGCGCTGGCAGACGGTTTGCCAAAAAGTTTGGACAAGCGAATAATATAAAATTTACCGCCAATATTCAAAAGTTGATTTTCTCCTACCGCTTTGGTTTCGCCATATTTATTTATCGGGTCTAATTTGTCTTCTTCTTTATAGCCATCGCGATTATCACCTTTAAAAACATAATCGGAAGAATAATGAACAAAGGTAATATTATTGGCTTTGCAAATTCTGGCCAGATTGCCAACCGCTTCGCCGTTGATATTCTTCGCCAGCTCAAAAATCTGCGCATCTTCTTCAATTTTATCCACCAGATTATACGCCACGGCATTAATCAAAATGTCCGGCATTAATTTTGTTATTTTTTCTACTGTAGTATCAAAATCCACGATATCCAACTCTTCCTTGTCCCAGCCGATAACTTCAAAATTATGCAATCTAAATTCACGCGCCAATTCCTGGCCGAGCATTCCTTTCGCTCCCAATATTAAAACTTTTTGCATAATATAAGATAACTAGGCCAATTAGATATTAATTTTCGCCGCGAGAACTGTTCGAAGTGGCGAGAACCAAAATGGCTGTCTGTAGGGAGAATGATTCGCCACAAGTTTTCGAGCAAGAAAATTCATATCTAATTGGCCGTCAACTATTTAGCTCCTAAAATTTTGATATACTCTTCATAATCAGTAAGATAATCACTACGATCCGCACTATAATTGGTAGAAGACAAAGCCAGCAACACACCATCAGCCGAAGCATCCTTAAACCCATGCCACACATGATCCCCAACATACATAGCGTCCCCAGCTACCATTGGAATTTCTTCTTTGCCATTTCCTTGATCAATTATAGCGGTCATCGCGCCGCGCTGACAGATAAAAAATTCTACTTCTTTGTAGTGACAATGTTCACCGGTAGGAACGGTAAAATCAGTGACATAATAAATACGTTTCACCTCAAAATCAATAAAATCTTTTAACTCTACCGGAGTCAAAGCCACGCCGGTATTAGTAAAAGTTTTAAATTTAAATTGTTTAAACTTTAATTCCATATTATTTTATTTAATATGATTATTGATATCATCTTTTTTTGCCCAAATCTTTTCTACCCACGCGGTATTATTCAAATACCAATTTACGGTTTCTTTCAACCCTTGTTCAAACTGATCGGCAGAATAGACCGGCTTCCAGCCCAGAGCAATAATTTTGGTAGCATCAATCGCATAACGGCGATCATGACCAGGACGATCTTGCACGTGTTCAATACTGCTTTCGTCTTTGCCCATCATTTTGAGAAGCATGTGGGTAATCTCCATGTTACTGCGCTCATTGTCGACGCCAATATTATATACTCCCCCATCTTCACCTTTTTGCAATAGTAAATCTAGTGCGCGCGCATGGTCTTCCACATGAATCCAATCACGCACATACAAACCGTCGCCATACATCGGCACTTTTTCGCCTTTCATGAGCTTCATTACAAAAAATGGAATTAATTTTTCCGGAAACTGATAAGGCCCATAATTATTGGAACAATGGGTAACCACTACTGGCACTTTGTGAGTGACGAAATAAGCATGACACATCAAATCACCACCCGCTTTGGCCGCGGCATAGGGCATATTAGGATTGATAGGAGTGTGCTCAGAAAATTTTTCTGGACTATCTAGTCGCAGAGCACCATAAACTTCATCAGTAGATACATTTACCATCTTTTGCAAATTATTAGCGCGCACAGCGTCAAGCAACATCTGTGTGCCCAAAGTATTGGTCAAAACAAAATCACGCAAACCGCCATGAATGGATCTATCGACATGAGTTTCAGCGGCAAAATTTATCAGATGAGTAATGCCGAATTTTTTTATAGTTTCATTTATTTTTTCCAGATCAATAATATCTCCTTGGACAAAATGATAACGCGGATTATTTTCAACATCGCGCAAATTATCGAGGTTGCCGGCGTAAGTGAGTTTATCAAAATTCACTACTTCCGCTTCCGGATGCGCTTTGAGATAATAATGAATAAAATTTGAACCTATAAAACCAGCTCCTCCACAAACTAATAATTTCATACTTCTTTTTTACTAATATTTAAAATCAATCCCACCGCCGCCAACTCGGATAACAAAGCTGATCCGCCTTGGCTGACAAATGGTAGCGGCACGCCGGTAAGGGGCAAAACTCCCACAGTGGCTCCAATATTTAAAAATGATTGCCACACCAACCAACCCACCAACCCCACGGTAAGCAGGCGTCCAAATTCACTATCAGCTTCTTTGGCGATTTTAAAACCGCGCAAACCTACCAACACCACGAGTACCACCACAGCCGATGAAAATAAAAATCCAGTTTCTTCAGCCACGACGGCAAAAATAGAATCAGAATTAACTTCTGGTAAATATTGATATTTTTGTACGGACTGCCCCACACCTCTACCCCAAAAACCACCGGAACCAATCGCCAAAAAGGCCTGATTCACCTGATAACCAATTCCTTTTGGATCAAGCTCCGGATGCATAAACACCGTGAGACGTTGCAGACGATACGGTTTTAAAAATACCAAAAAGGCAAAAGCGGCCAAAGCCATAATACCCAAAACAAATAAATATTTTTTGGGCACTTGCGCTTCAAACAACATAAAAAATAAAATCACCAGCATGATAGAAAGTGTACCAACATCCGGCTGGATCAAAACCAAAAGCACGGCTGGAGAAAGCAAAGTAAGAATCGGCAACAATCCCATCTGCCAATCATGTAAATTGCGTTTTTTATCCGTCAACAAATAAGCGGCAAAAAAAATCAGAGCGAACTTAGCCACTTCCGATGGCTGAAAGTTAAATCCCACGATACTGATCCAACTGCGCGCGCCATTGATAGTTGCCCCCACTCCCGGCACAAAAACTAAAGCTAACAATAATACCGCTCCCCCATATACCAACCAACTAATTTTGCGCCACTTGGTAAGATTGATATTCAAGAAAAAATAGAACGCGATAATACCAGGAAATAAACCGAGCAACAGTTGACGCTTAACAAAAAAATAAGAGTCATGAAATTTATCATAACCCAAAGGCCCGCTGGCCGACATCAAAGCGGCTAAACCAAAAAGAATAAAAATTGCTATATAGATTAAAAAAACTTTATCGAATTTGGTTTTAGTCTGATTCATACTAGATATTTAACCCCACCGCCAGATAAAAAGCCAAACTCAAGAATATGGTCAAAAA
Source organism: Candidatus Magasanikiibacteriota bacterium (assembly GCA_943357105.1). Lineage (GTDB taxonomy): Bacteria > Patescibacteriota > Patescibacteriia > Magasanikbacterales > GWA2-37-8 > CAIOJG01. The sequence goes on from CALRGC010000004.1 coordinate 22,153, forward strand.
AGCCGCCACAAAGGTCAAAAATCGGCCCAGGATCTTATCTTGGCCATAGATCCACCAGGATAGCCCAAAATTGACCGTAAAAATGCCTAGGGCGCTCAAAGGGATATACAGGACCTTCCACCACTCGCCTATCAAATCTACCCCAAAAACGACGTTATAATGTAAGAATACGGAATCGGTGCTGGCTCGAACATAGATCGCCCCATAAACCAGCATTAAAACCTCAAAAAACAGCGCTACTACCGCTGGCACCCAGACCCACTTATCTTGCCAATAAACTTTAGGAGAATAGAACATAAAACAGGCTTATTTTACCATTCTTTAGCCACTCTTGACAAGTTGATAAAAATACCCTATAATAACCCCACTTTTGGTAGTAATACCTTTTAAATCTTCATAATATGTCACATAAGAAAGCCGGTGGCTCAACCCACCTAGGCCGAGATTCAGTCGCAAAACGTCTCGGTGTCAAAGTTC
>CALRGC010000004.1:22639-66766 GCA_943357105.1 Candidatus Magasanikiibacteriota bacterium
CATGATGGGCAAGCAATCAAAGCCGGCATGATCATTGTCAAACAGCGCGGTACCAAAATCCACGCTGGCAAAAATGTTTTGCGCGGCGGAGACGACACTTTGTTTGCTCAGGTAGCCGGCAAAGTAAAATTCTCTATGAGAAAACGTCGTCGCTTTGACGGCGCGCTCAAAGCCACTCAATTTGTGAGTGTAAATGTCTAAAAAACAAATCCCGATGTCAGTCGGGATTTTTTTATTAAAAAAATATTTAAGGTGATGTGCTAAAAAAAGGAAACCAATTAAACGGATCCCAATAGCTATCAACATTGAAAAAATTACCAATGCCCATATTAGTTAAATTTAATTGTGGCAATGGATTCACTGAACCGGCGGTAATGCCAGTAGTGAGGTTGTAGAAAAAACTATTATTAACCGATAACGAACCACTATTCACCTGAATACCTTTTACATTTTGAAAGAAGGTATTTTTTGTAGTATAACCAATTGAACTATTATTAAAATTAACATTGGAATTATTTACTTGGATTATTTCCACCGGCAGACGATTATCTATTAGCTGGCAATTTTCTAAAGTTATCTGTGAATTATTATTGGCGGAAATTACCCCATGATAGCTATCGCCGGGATAGTTATATCCACCCCCGGAAAAATTTACCGAATTGAGATTGCCTATTCCACCGTCAAAAACCAGATGACCCCAATATTGATTGATGCCCGTTGGTCCAATAAATTTTATCGGTTCATTATTTGTGCCACTGAGATTGAGCGTGCCTTTGATAAAAACATTGGAAAATTCCGGTAGATGGAAAACTACTCCTTTATCTACCGTCAAACTGCCACTGCTTTCAATGGTTACATTTTCCAAATTTATCAAAATATTACTACCAATAAAAACCGATGAGGTAATTGTGGCCGAAGCAATATCCACCGCTCCATTGGTGCTACTAGAAAAACTGACGCCACTTAACTGTGGCCAGATATCTTTCACATGTATAGCCCCATTTGAATTGGAAAAATTATTTACCTCAATATTCTCCAGACTTAATTCTCCTCCATAATGATCTATGGCCGTGATGCCATTTTTAAAAACAGTATCGCTAACAAATAAATTGGAATTAGTACCATAAACAGGAGTGTCGCCATCATCTAAGAAACTGGAATCGGAAATATTTAGTTTGGAATTATCGGCATATATTGCTCTAGAAAATTTAGGATCCCACATATTAGCATTGGGTGTTTTAAAATTAGCTCCGGCATATTTCATCTCCAAGCCAGTTAAACTACCAGCTGATCCTGGATAAAACATCAATCCTTGCCAAGATTTTGGGAATTGATTGTCCGAAGTAATAGACACATTTTTTCCTGCCGAACCATTAATATTGAGCGTGCCTTTAATATCAATTTTGGAATCCGGATAATAAGCTTTGATCACTGTCGAATCTTTTATATTCAAAATTTTTCCAACAGGAATTTCATAGTAAGTTAAGATATAAGGAAAATCGCTCTTATTAAGCGTGCGCTCAGTTTCAGTTTGAGTACCGCGCAGTACAATCGATCCAAAATTGGATTGTTTTGGCGAACCATTTAGTGGCAAGACATCACCACCACCATCTACTTTTCCGGTCAAACGTGGGCCTTGATTGGATTGCCAATTAGTGGAGGTATTGCCGGATAAAGTTGAATCAATCTTTTCCATTGATGAATAGGTGGCGTTTGATCCAGCAAACCACCCATTTGTAGAATTGACCTCATCTACCAAATTATTATTACTATCAAATAGTTGTAAATTTTCACCGCTATCAGACAATGTACCGGTATAAATCAGATCACCGGAAATTTCATTAACGGTGCGATCATCGGGATTTTCAAACAAATAATAGCCGTGGGGCGGTATAATCGGATTATTAATTTTATTTATAATAACTTCTTGCCCGGAAATTTTTAATTTCCACCATTTTTGCGTATCCGTAGCCGGGAATAAATTTATCTCTTTATCAGAATTATTATAAAGCTCAATATACTCATCTTCTGGTGTCAACTGCGATGTGCCGGCCCAAGCGACTTCGTTAATAATCACATCGGGAGTTAAATAAGGCGACAATTGACTAGTGGTGACCACAGAGACAGGGAGAGTGGAGGTGGAAATAGTGGTAGTCGGACTGGAGGTTGTGACATTTGAATCAAAAGTAGAAGTAGTTATAACTGTTGAGGTAGTGGAGGTGCTGAAAATTTCCAAAAAAGTTGAAGTGTTTATAGTTGTTGATGCTGTAGAAACGCCTAGAATCTCTGAACCTGTCGATGTACTTGAAATAGAAGTGGAAGCTGAGGCTAATTCTGGATTTGTTATTGAGGTTGTTGAGATTAAAATGATATTTTCAATTATGGAAGTCGGACTACTAATAATAGACTGCAATGTAGTAGAGGTATTACTGCTGGTAGCTGATAAAAAATTGTTATTTGAAACCACCGGTTGAACTAAAAAGATTGAACCGCTACTACCTCCATTATTAGTGCGAGAAAAAACCGGAGTGCTTGACGAGGAACTGCGACTATTTTCTATTATAGTACTGCTTGTTGATATTGTTGGGACGGCGACTCTCATCGCAGGAGACGAAAAGTCCCCGGATAAAGAAGAGGTGGCTACTGTAGACGAAGTTATTAAAATTTTTTTATTGATAGTATTACCGACAGATTCTATTTGATCAACGACCTTATTAGTGGCTTGATTTAAAAAACTACTATTGGTGTCGGCTTTGGTTGTATTATTATTGTAGATATTCTCCGCGACATTAATAAGTTTCGCGCTAATACTGTTCACCAGTCCGCTCAAATTACTTTTTAAAAGCGGTAATTTTACGGCTTGATTTTTCTGAGTTTCATCCAAGAATAATTTAATTGTCCCGGCGCTATAGGCTACCACTTTAGGTAAAAGATGCTGAGCGTAATCTGATAGAACAACGCTTTCATTTAGAATTTTATGATTACTTTTTTTCCAATCAGATCCATCCATGGCATAAAGATCAATCAACTCTTTCCCTACTTTACTTTGGACGATAAACATCTTATCGTTATTGCTTTTTAATTCTAAAATATTATCGACGCTGTTGATCTTATAATTTTTATCCTCAATGGTGTCGTCACTATAAAAATTATTATTGGAAAAATTGGCCGCTTCATCAAAAATATTTTCCAAATTAGGTTTATAAATTGGTTTAGGGTTTATATTTTTGCTCAAACTGTCCCAATTATTTTTAACATATTCTTCGTAAGAATCAGGTTTGGGCGCGTGTATATCAGCGCGCGTATGGGCCGGAACCAAAAGATCAGAAACCAGATGAATATTATGACCTAATTCTATAAAAGCCGACTGATAATCGCCGCGGCGATAATCATTCACCGCTCTTTGCCAAGTGTTGTCACCTTGAGAATAACTCTTCTGCTCAAGTGGATCTTTGGCCCAAACTTTCGAGCTTTCGTGTTGAGTAATAAACCAAAGACCACGATTATAGACAGGATCATAAAAATGATTCAGCCATCTAGTGGGCGTATCCTCTTCTATTGCGCCTTGTTTAATCCAATTATATTGTTCAGCTGTTATTTTTTTGGTGTTATCTTTATTGTATGATTTTACGGCCAAACCAGCAATGCCAGGATGAGCGATGTACGTATCATAACAAAAAACCTGGTCCACAAAGAACAGGTTTAGAAAAATTCCTAAAATAAATAGAAAAACAAAAAATAAAATTTTGCCCCCTCCCTTTTCCATATTAATTAATTTTTACAATGATTCAATATACCAATAACCGTTACTTGTTTTAATGAATGTAATAAAATTAGTGATTTTCTCACCTTGGTATGTGCCGCTATAAAGATAGGTGGCGGTCATGTTGCCCATAATATCTTTGTGAATTTCTTTTATATCACTAATCATTAAATTTAATTGTCCTTTATTTTTTAAGCCAACCAAAAAATCTTTCATTTTTACTCTATCTCCTTCTCGGAAACAACAAAAAACCGCTTCATCAAAATCTTCTTTTTTGAGAGCGGATAAAAATTTCTGATGAGTTTCTTCTGGAGATTGTACAGTAGTCGCAAAATTTTGCGCGTCGTGAGGATACAATTTATCTAAATCTGAGTGACTGTAATCGCTATATGGAAATACCGGACTAGCTGTGCCATTTAAAACTCTTTTTTGTTTTTGCAAGAACCAATCGTAAAAACCGAAAATTAACAAAATTCCTAAAATTAATATTCCCAAAGCCAGAAAAAACTTTTTCATACCCCCTTAATGAAAAAATTAAGTGGTCCTCCATCCCCCCGAAAAAATCGGGGGGATAAGGACGCGATGACAGGTGGCTAGCGTGCTAGCCGAAGCTAATAAAAAAATTCGGCATAGAGGTAAATCACAGCCGAAATCTTCTTATGTCCCCCTCCCCTATTCATTGCAAATTTATTATACCACATTTTTAGAGAGTCGTAATGTTGACCCTGTGGATAACTTTTTTTAATCAATGCCCCATTCACTTTTTAGGGCATTGATACCTGCTTGCAAATTAATAGTTGGTTTCCATTTTAAAATATTTTTTGCCAAAGTGATATCAGCCCTCACGCGTTTCATCTCTCCTATACGAGCCGGGATATTTATACGTTCACCGCCAATATAATCGGCAATCTGATTGACACTAGTCTCGGTGCCGGAGCCGATATTTATCGCTTCTCCTTTTTTGATATCTGACTCCCAAGCCAAGATATTGGCTTGCGCCACATCATTGACATGGACATAATCTCGTGTCGCTTGACCATCGCCTACTATAGACATCGGTTTACCGTCTTTACGCATCTGCAAAAATGCCGGAATAACCAACGGGTAAGATCCGCTACCAGTTTTTCTCGGACCAAACACATTAAAGTACCTTAGACAAACTGTCTCTAAACCATAAAGTTCGGAAAATAATCGGCAGTACATTTCGCCCATCACTTTATGCAGGCCATAAGGACTTAGAGGTCTAAGCTCAAAACTTTCTTTCACCGGTAAAACTTCTTGATCTCCATACACCGCTCCCGACGAAGTAAAAATCACTTTTTTTACTTTTTGTTTAGAAGCCGCCACCAAAACATTCAGCGTGCCGTTTACATTGATATCATGAGTGAGAATCGGATCTTCCACCGAAATCTGAAGTCTGGGATCAGCCGCCAGATGAAACACCGCGTCAGCATCTTTAAAAACTTTAATTAATTTATTAAGGTCCCTAATATCGACTTTAATAAACTTAGCCCTTTTATTGACAAATTCTTTTTTTCCCAACAATAAATTATCCACTACCACCACTTCATGACCAAGATCTATTAATTTATCTACTACATGTGAGCCGATAAACCCGGCCCCACCGGTGACAATGAATTTTGACATAAATTATTTTCCTTTAATGAATGGAGAGCCTACTGATATTATATCATAGCCTAAATTCTGCAATTCATCAAACCGCGCCGCGAGCATACGACGGCCGTCCATTATCAAATAAGGCGCTGGACAAATTAACTTAATCACTTCATCTAACGCTCTAAATTTAGGCCAATCGGTAAGAATCATACAAGCTTCTGTGCCCGACAAGGCTTCTTTCTCTGAATCAAAATAACTAATCACGTCATATCGTGAATCTTTCGCTGGATCAAATAAATGTTTAAACATTGGCATCGCGGCTGGATCATAAATTTTTATCTCCCCCACGCCTTCATCTACCAAATGGCGCACAATATCGATAGCGCCGGAATTACGAACATCGTTGGTATCCTGTTTAAACGCCACACCCATAATCGCGACACTCTTTTTTGACCAATCAAAATTTGCTTCCTTTTTTGCTCGACTGAAAAAATTATCGCGCTGAAAATTATTGGATACCAGGGTCTGACGAACATAGCCCGCATTTACCCCAACTTCTTCCAACTGATGAGCTAGAGAAGCGGCATCTTTGATAAAACAGCTACCACCACAATAGACACTATCATAAAAACCCCAGCTACCGATACGATCATCGCTGATTAATACTTTTCTTAAATTCTCAAAATTAATCTGTGGGAAAGATTCACACACACGGCCAACGACATCAAAAGTAGTCGTGACTCTATTAAACAATAAATAATTAGCCAGTAATTTACCGGCAGCGGCTTCTTGTGGGTTAGTCTCTATATATTTAATGCTGGGAGAATTTAAAAACCTGGCATATACCTGACGCATTATCTTAAAATCTTCTTCCTTATTACCACCAACCACAACTCTATCGGGATGAACCGAGCCTTCAATGGCTTTGCCCTCTACCAAAAATTCCGGATTGGAAACAACTCCAAAATTATTTACACCGTACTTTGTCATCACTCTATTGGTCTCCTCAATCATATTTACTGGTACTGTACTCTTGTTAATAATTACCACATACTTGCTTTGAGTGTTGTTATTTCTTTTTACTAAATTTTGAGCTAATTTTTCAGCCGCTAAATAATAGTAAGTAAGATCGGATTCACCTTCAGCCCCTTCTTTTTCCGGGGTTGGCAGACACATAAAAATCGCATCCACTGTATCCAAATATTTTATTACCTGATCATAGTCAGCAGTAAATAAAATATGATCTTTATTTTTAATCAACATCTCTGCCAGCCCTTCCTCAAGCAGACAAGATTCAATCATCTCAATATTATTGGAACCTAATTTTTTAACTTTTTCTTTATCCACATCATACAACAAAACATCATGGCCAGAATCGACCATTACGGCGGCTGAACATGTGCCTACATATCCTGATCCAATATATAAAATTTTCATAATTGAAATAAATGAAAAATTAAATCTTACTTTTAAAATACGCAATTGTCTTCACCAGACCTACCTGCAATTTTATTTTTGGCTCCCATTTTAAAACTTCCTTGGCCAAAGAAATGTCAGGACAACGACGGGTGGGATCATCAATTGGTAAATCTTTATAGACTAATTTACTTTTTGTGCCAGTTGACTCTATTACTTTTTGTGCCAGCTCATTCACGGTAAATTCATCCGGATTGCCCAAATTAATTGGACCCAGCACCTGATCCTCGCTAGCCATCATTTTTATAAACCCATCCACCAGGTCATCTATGTAACAAAAACTACGGGTTTGATTACCATCTCCATAAATAGTAATATCTTCTCCTTTCAAAGCTTGCAAAATAAAATTCGAAACTACTCGTCCATCATCCGGAGCCATATTGGGACCATAGGTATTAAAAATTCTCACAACTTTAATTTTTAAATTATGAGTCCTAAAATAATCAAAGACCAAGGCTTCGGCACAACGTTTACCCTCATCATAACAAGCGCGCGGTCCAAACGGATTGACATTGCCGCGATAGGTTTCTTTTTGAGGATGCTCTAATGGATCGCCATAAACTTCCGAAGTGGAAGCTTGAAAAATCTTAGCGTTTTTGGCTCGAGCCAAACCTAATATGTTAATTACCCCAATGGTATTGGCTTTAATGGTGTGAATCGCGCTATTTTGATAATGCACCGGTGAGGCAGGACAAGCCAAATTATAAATTTCATCAATATTCTCATCAATAAATAAAGGGCTGACAATGTCCTGCTCAATAAATTTAAAATTCTTATTTTCTAAAAAAGAGCTAATATTTTCTTTGGAGCTGGTAAGAAAATTATCGACACAAATAATACGATTACCCTCTTCAAGCAAACGACCGCACAAATTGGAACCAATAAACCCAGCTCCTCCGGTAATTAAAATAGTCTTCATATAAAATATTGTTTAATTTTTGACAAAACTCTTCTGATGATAAAAAATGGCGGCACCGATAAGCCATTTTCCGACCAAGCTAATTTTAATTCTTTCCAACCAGCCAAACGTTGCTTAAAACTATTAGCACTAAAACCACCTTCACGCATACAAGCCAAGGTCTGGTCCAGATAATGAAGTTTAATATTTTTATTTAAAAAACGCAAGATCAGTTCATAATCGGCGGCAATTCTAAAATTTAGTTTAAACATCCCATATTTTTCATACAATTCCCTTCTGACAAAAAAAGCAGGGTGTGGAACTATCCAGCCTGATCTTAATATTTTATTATTATATTCTCCGGCGCGCCAATAACGAATACATTTTTTAGTATTATTTCTTTCTACATATTCTATGTTACCATAGCAAGCGTCAATTTTATTATTCTCAAAAACTTTAATTACGTTTTTTAATACCTCGTCGTTACAATAAAAATCATCAGAATTTAAAATCCCAACTATCTCTCCTGTGGCCATTTTAATCCCTTTATTCATTGCGTCATAAATCCCCTTATCCGACTCGGAAATAATCTTAGTAATTTTATCCTTATATTTATTAATAATATCCAAAGTTTCATCTTTGGAACCACCATCAATAATGATATACTCTAAAGAATCACCTTTCTGAGCGAAAACGCTTTGGATGGTCTGATCTATTGTTTTAGCACTATTAAAACTTACAGTAATAATGGAAATTTTCATACAGAAATTTTTTTATAAAGATTCATAGTTTCCGCGACTGTTTTCTGCCAAGAAAATTCTTTGGCGATTATCAGACCAGCTTGAATTCTTTTTTCATTATCTTTCAAAGACAAATCTAACGCCTCAATAATACTGTCTGTATCATTGGGATTAAAATATATCGGCGTGTCCTTACCGATTTCTTTAAATACTGAAATATCTGAGGCCAAGACCACAGTCCCCATAGACATTGCTTCAAGCAATGGCAGACCAAAACCTTCATATAAAGAAGGGAAGACAAAACCAGTTGCTCCCTGATAAAGAATAGCTAGGTCAAGATCGCTAACATGACTAAAACTAATAAGCTGATTTTTTAAACCTAATATTTCAATATAAGCTAGTTCAGAAAGAGTAAAATTACCACCACCAACTGTCACTAATTTATAATCCCTATTTTTATTCCAAGCCGCGAAGGCTTTTATAAATGAATTAAAATTTTTGTATGATTTTCTACTACCAACATATAAAAAATAGGGCGCATTAATTTTATGGGTTGATAAAAATTGAGCCAAAATTTCTGAAGATGATTTAGTAGTAAAAATATCGCTTACGCCGTTATAAATTATAGCTATCTTTTTTGGATCAATGTTATAATACCTTAAAAGATCTTTGGCTGTATTGTGACTAATGCAAATAATAGCATCAGCTGACATAATCGCTTGTCTTTTTTTTATCAAAAAAAGTTTTGATTTTATATTATTAAAATCTGGTAAAATTTCATGCATCAAATCATGGACAGTAATGACCATAGGCACTTTTATGCTTGAATAGTTGGTATAATAAGTAGAGTGAAAAACACCTTCGGTAATTTTTAATTTATTAAGTAAATGATTGGTTATAAATTGATCGGCCGGATAACTTAAATATTTTAGCAAGGTATTTTTAAAAATAGTTGGAAGAATACTAACAAATTTTAATTTAGACTCTGAAATCGGTGGTTTATTATAAAATTTACGATGCATTAATACCTTAATATCGTTTTGTGATTTGGACAAACCTAAAATCAATTCATTGGCGTATCTACTAATACCGCCAACTGATTGCAGACTATAAATAATGCCATCTAGATAAACTTTCATAATTTTAACCACGAAATTTTATTGCTAATGATTTAATGATACCATATAGACCAAACCACTTAAGCCACTTTTTTAGGTGATAAGACAGCAGACTTATATGATAATGGTGGAGATTAGTAAAATGATCAGCTCTTTTATCTCTTACAACTGTTAGGGGATGAACCAAAGGAAAATCCATGCTGGAAAGCGGCACATTCGCGACATTTTTTTGATGATAGATCCCGTGTGTAGCTTGGGCGTTGAAACCAATATTAGTGACTAAATTTCGATTAGGCAAACAAGTTAATCCGTTATTTTGCCAACAAGCAAAAGTCCAGGCATAATCCCACGTATTAATTTTATTATCATACATTTCTTCCATAATATTTAGCCAATAAAGTCTTTCCGATTTTGAATTAAATATCTGATTAATTGAATTGTTTGATTTAAAATTGGGAAATTTATTCATATTTAAATCAAACATCAGCCAAGCACGTCGCCAGGTTGCCCAACCCCAGATGTGATTAAAGACAGAAAAATAATAGCTGGCTTCACCACGCTTGTTGCCCATTTGAAAATTAGAACCACTTATCTGCATAATCCGATTATCATCTCTATAGACAGCTAACAACTCCTGCACAAATCTAAAAAAACTTTGGTTAGGCAAGCAATCATCTTCTAAGATTATACCTTCTTCTACCTGGCTAAAAAACCAGTCTATCGCTTGACTAACAGCTTTTTTACAGCCTAGATTTTTTTCACGATATAAAATTTTTACTTCACATGGCCAATTAACGCCACTTTCTACCGTGAGTCTTACCTTTTTTACAAGATCTCTCTCCGCTTCATTTCTAGGACCATCTGAAGCCAAAAATAATTTAGTTGGTTTTATTTTTTTAATAACCTCAAAAACTTTGGCAGTGGTATCCAAACGATTAAAAATTAAAAATAATATCGGCGTATCAAACTGCTCATTCATAATTATCTGTAATTATTATTCTTTTTTTCAACTACCCAGTCAAAAAAACCAGCTACCAATACCTGGGCTGAATTTAAATATCTTTTTCTGACTTTTAAAATATTTTGTTTATTTTTTTCTTTATTTTTTAGACTCGCCGATTGAGAATCAGATCTAATGCAATAATTGCTTATTATCAAATCAAAAAATGACCACTTTGTTTTGTCGATTATTCTATACCAAAAATCGGGATCCATTCCAGAAGATAAACTTTCGTCAAAAAATCCAAAACTTTCAAAAATAATTTTCTTAATAAAGACACTTTGGTGCGGTATATAATTAAAAAAATTGAACATTACTTTTCCCAACCAGTCTTTACTATTACGATGAAATAATTTTCGGGATGGGAAAACTCCCACTTGTTTACCATCGTTTTCCACCACATTTATTTTTCCATAAATCCAATCGTAGTTATTTTTAGATAAAAATTTTTTCACTTCTTCCAAGACATTGCTACCATAAAAACTGTCGTCAGAATGCAAATGAATTAAATAATCACCACAAGCCCGTTTAATGCCTTCGTTCATAGCATTAGATATGCCTTGTGGTTTGATTTGAAAAAATCTTACTTTATCAGGATGTTTTTTTTGATAATTTTTTATAATATCGACAGTTGCGTCGGTAGAAAAAGCGTCAATAAATATATGTTCAAAATTAAGAAAAGATTGTTCGCACACACTTTCTATATTTTTACTTAAATATTTCGCGCTATTGAATGTGCAAGTAATGATAGAAAATTTCATAATTCTAATTTTTACCTAATATCGGCCAGTTAATTTTATCTTTCGAAAAAATAATAAATGGTATTTTACCATAGTAAGCTGCCCAACCTCCATAAGTACTGTTTGAGCCGATAATAATATCCGTTTTGGATAATATATAGAGATCTTCAATTTCAGTACCTGGACCCTTAATATAGTTTAAACCAATAAACTGAGGACCATCGATGGGGCCGTCCGAACAAATAACGAAAACTATTTTAGATCTATCTATATTTATTTGGCTATCTAAAAAATTATCAAGCAACACACGAACTTCACCACAATCAAAATAAAATTTTCCCCCATGCCAAGTTTTGTAATCCCCTTGCCTAATATGAACACCAACAATTAGTTGGTATTCTATTTTTAATTTTTCTATCAGTTCTTTTGGTCTTTTGATAAATTCTTCTTTTGGCCTAAAATATTTTTTAATATCCTCGTGAAATTTTTCTAGCCCTAAATTATTTCTAAAAAGCCAACCACAGAAATAGAATGTCCCATTTTCTCTAGATCGTATAAAATTAATAATTTTTTGTTGACCAGCATCTTGAGAAAGAGATAAAACAAATTCCTTATTACCATCCGCAACAATAAATTTTTTTTTGGTTAATTTTATAAAAAAAACAAATAACTTATATAAAATAATTTTTATTTTATAATTTATATTCCATTTAAAAAAAATCTCTATGATCTTATTATCAATCTCAAGATTATAATATTTATTATATTTAAAAAATGAAAAATTTTCAATTACATAGCCATTTTCCAAACAATAACTGTAGACACTAGCGAAATTCCAAAGTTGATTTGCTAGCCTACCGCCATTATTCTCTAAAATTATTATTTTGTTCATACTACCTTATATTACCGATAATCCAATTAAAATTTTTCTTTTCAAATCCTCTTGTGGGGTGCAGATCATAGATTCCGAAACTCATCCTGTCAATTTCTTGAAATTTATATTTATCATCAATCGGTATCATTGTAACGAAAGAATATTCCTTTTTTAATACGATTGTCTTGTTGAAATTTTTAAAAAAATTACCAAAAATAATATTATTATTCCTTAGAAGTTTTTTCAAATCTTCATTTAAGTAATTATCGGCCATTAATGAACATACTTTTTTGTTAAGATTATTTACTTTATTGAGCCAAGTATCAAGCTCCAGTATATCTTCAAAAGAACCGGCAGAACCTTGCACACAGACCTGGTCATAATCGTTTTTATGTTCCATTAAATATTTTAAAATATGATCGTCCGCCTGACGGCTTCCATAAAATCTAATTGCTTCAAAAGAAAACAGATAAGCGTTTAAAATAAATGTCAGAATAAAAATTCCGATTAATAGCGATTCTTTTATCCTAGTAAAAGAAAAAACGTAATAAACAAAGATCAAATTAAAAACAAACGATACTAATGCGTAACGGACAGCCCAAGTATTCCAAGGCAAGTAGACGGCTATACTAAAAACAGTAAGAGTAAAAAAATAAAGTAGATAAAAAGATCTTTCTTTTACCACAACTTTATTTATTTTATATTCTTTGGCTAGATAATATAAAGATAAAATTAATAATAATAAATTAAAATTAAAAATCTTCAAATATGACAATGAAATTTTTATAATATTGCCTATACTATAGGCAGACAGAGTGCCGGCCGTATGCGAACTCTGAAAATAAAAAACGGCTAACCATGACAGACAAACTAAAATATAACCGGCGTTTATCAACAAGATATTTTTAGCCGCGCTCATCCGCGCATCAAAGAATAATATAATAAAGAATAATCCAATAATAAATATATTTGTCTCTTTTGTTAAAAGAAAAAACGCCAGCGTCAGCAAACTCAAGATAAACTGCCAACTAAATTTTGTCGAACTGCTTTTTCTTATATTAAAATATAACGAAGTAAAAATTAATAATAATAATAAAGATATGTGATCCTGTGTTTCCAACTCATAAAAATTAGAAGCAAGTACGCCTGAAAAGATAATTAGTAGAATGGGCGCTATCAAATTTTTTACTTTTACTTGCCTAAGAATATGATGAATTAGCAAGACGATTACTATCAATTCAATAAACCGAAGGTAAATAAAAATATTAATACTGTAATCACTTAATTTGTAAAAAATATTATAAAAAAGTAAAGTAAAAGGAATGAGCCTACTACCATGATCAGTTATCAGGGAAAATAAGCTAGAAAATCTAAAATTCTTAGCTTCGTGAATATACCATGGATCATCAAGCAAGCTTATACCAGGATGCAACAGATAAGGCAAATAAAACAAAGCACACAGCAGTATAACGAAAAATAAAAAATTAAAATTTCTCAAACCATTATGATAGGTAAATATTCTTATTAGATCATAAAAAGAACTGAATGAATCACTAATAACATTGACTCTAGTGTCTTCGTCGTTTTTCCAACTGACACCTACCTCCTCAAAGGCATAACTATTTTTTTTTGCTAAAAAAAGGATTTCCGTATCAAATATCCACCTATTGATAAATGCCGAGGAGAAAATATCTCGGGCGGCAGTTTTAGAAAACATCTTAAATCCACAACCGAAATCCTTAATATTAACACCGGTAAAAAAAGAGGCAAGAAAGGCGTACGCTTCACCCATTTTTTGTCTATACCACGGCTGTTTTTTGATCAAAATTGCCCCCTTGTTTTTTCTAGTGCCAATTATAACCGGTACACCCTTTTCCATAAAAGGCAAAAATTTATCCACTTCAAACAAAGAAGTGGACATATCTGCATCAGCCATCAAAATATAATCTCCATTAGCCGCAAGCATCCCCTGACGAACAGCATAGCCTTTGCCTTTATTAACACTATAGCTTATCAGCTTGATAATACCATTTTTGTTTTCTGTGTATTTTTCAATAGCACTCTTAGTATTATCACTACTCCCATCGTTGACAAAAATAATCTCTAAATTATATTCAGCGCTTTTATGAATAATAAAATCACCCACTTCACGAAAAGCCACGCCAATCCTCTTTTCCTCGTTATAAACTGGAATAATTATACTTAAATTTATTCTAGATTTTGATCCGCTATTATTTGACAGCATATATTAGACGCTCATGATCATTATAAATGACATTTCCAATTTCAGGTATTAATTTTGAAATTTTAAGAATTTTTACAATCACCTTATCGCGATAATCATTGGCCGATGGATTATCACTATTATACCATTCTTTCATTATTTTATCCTGAGCAATCTGAGTAAAATCAACTACAAAACTAACATTATTTTCTTTTAAGTACTGCTTTAGAGTTTCCACATCAAATTCGTTCCGAACGCTAAAATAAGCGTATAATGAAATAAAAGCATTGCCATTATTAAGAAAAGAGTCGGTGTCGTCGCTCCAAATAGGTAGAAATTTGGTATTTTTATAATTATTATTTATATAATTGCTTAAATAATAAATATTGCCCAATCCTCTTTCAGAATAAAACTGTCCTTTGTCTGAGATTCCCAGGTCATAAGCCAGTTCAGCTTTTTTTACTTTAAAAAAATATCCGTTTTTAGCCGTAAATACAGCGCCAGCACCAATAAGTATTATCGTGATAAGTAAAATTTTTACCACTTTATTATCAAAAATTTTTTTATAACGATAATAAATTTTACTAAGTATGTAACCAAAACATACCATTAATAACAACAAACCTACCATGGCGAATCTTTTTTGATGTGAAATTAAAAAAAACCAAATGGTAAAATAACCAAAAACAAAAAATAGAAAATATTTAAAAATTTTATCCTTATTAATCCACAAAAAACCAATCGGTAAAAACAAGAAGGCGACCAAATTGGTTATATAATATTTATCTTTAAATAAGTTGAACGGAAACAATAAGAAATTTTTAATAGTTCGCGGTCTAAATTCACCTATCGCGGCTTTTGACATTTCGATCTGGTCGTTGGTAAAACCTGGATGACTAAAAATAAAGGGATAAAAAGGATTTCCAAAAAATATTAAATTTTTAATATACCAAAATCCAGAAAACAAAAAAGTAGGAATAACAAAATATAAAAAATCTTTAACAGGATTTTTAATATCTTTGTTTTCAGTAAACGATTTATAAATTATAAATGGCAAAATTAAAATTAGCGCATACATGGAAAGATACTTTATTGATAATGCCAAACCATAGAGTAGCCCGGCTCCCATCAATAAATTTCTGTCTTTGGTCTCCGACCATATCATTATTAAAATAATGCTGGCGATTTGATACGAAGCCATGGCGGCATCAACGTAGGCACTGGTCGCATTTACAAAAATTTCATACAAAGAAAAAATTAACACAATGGATATCTGTGCACTCAATTTTCCAAATTTTTCTTTGCAAAAATAATATAAAACCATTAGACCAACCAACAGCAACTGATAGTGTACTAAATTTATTAGAGTATAGCCGGATAATATATACATTAAAGCATATAATGACTCCATTATAATTGGAGAAGTGCCATACAGATTACCTACTACACTTAAACTCATAACCCCGTTTTGAGCGATCTCTCTGGTTTCTGGTAGATGATAACCGATAGCATCTGTCTGGTATGGCGGGACAAAAGCGGAAGTAAAATAAAAGAGAAAAAGAGAAAAAATAATTAAAAAAAATAGTTTGTCCTTAAAATCAAAATTTTTCCATTTAGCAAATGCAGATTTAATTTTTATAAAAAATAACAGTATACTCTTTCTGCCTAAGATCAAAATTAGTATGATTAAAATAGAAATAATCGCATTGTTGAGTGGCGCAAAGAATGTCCAGACAACCGAGAAATATCCCAAAATACCATAACCAAGCAAAACAGAAATTCCAACCGATAATAAATTAATTTTGTTAATTATTTTAATTCTCTTTAATAAAAATAAACCCAGACAAAAGGCGGCTAGGCAAATTATTAATGAATAAAATATAGGAACAAATAGATCGTAAAAAAAATGATTCACACGTTTTTATCTAAAAATATTGAATCTAATAATTGACCAGATGGCGGAGAAACCATCCTTCCAACCAATTTTCTTACCTTCAGCATAAGTGCGACCACTATAGGACACCCCGACTTCAAAAATACGAAAATGTTTAACTCTAGCGGTTATTTCCGGCTCAATACCAAAACGTTGTGAAACCAAATCGTCTTTGATAGAATCAACAACTTTTCGGTTAAATAATTTATAACATGTTTCCATGTCCGTTAAATTCAAATTAGTAAAGATATTAGAAATAGTCGTTAAAAAATTATTACCTAAATAATGCCAATAATACAACACTCGATGCGCGCCGACTCCTAAAAATCTTGAACCATATACCACGTCCGCCTTGCCCGCCAATATTGGGGCTAAGAGTTGGTTATATTCACTAGGGTCGTATTCCATATCCGCGTCCTGAATAATCGCAAAGTCACCAATAGAAGATTTAAAACCGGTGGCTACGGCTCCGCCTTTACCTTTATTTTTTTCATGTAAAATTACCTTGACTCCGTCTAAATGACTTATGATATCTCTGGTACCATCAGTTGAGCCATCGTCAACAATAATAATTTCCTTACCAATCCCATCAACGAGCGTGATTGATTTCACCAAGTCTACTATTTTTTGTATAGTATTTTTTTCGTTATAAACCGGAATAATTATTGATAGAGTGGACATATTTATTATCTGAATAACAATTTTTTATAAATATTCCTGACAAAATTAAATAATTTTATTTTCTTTAAAAATAAAATAAAAAGCATAAATAAAAAATCTTTATAGCGTAATAAATTTTTTATTTTTACATTAAATCTAAAAGAGTATGGCGCGACATCTCTGTTATTAAAGTCAATATTCTTATAATAGTGCTGCCAGATTGCGTCTTGATATAAAAAATGCTTAACTGAATTTTTATAGCCCCAAGAAGTATTATCTGATCTGAACATTACCAATGATTCACCTATAATACTGGTGCGATAATCCTCGCCAGAATAAAATATTAATGAAAGAAATGGAGACAAATCTAATCTTTCATCATTATATTTATCAAAAATATGCTTAGTTTTATCGTAATAATCTTTTTTTAAAACCCAGTTTGAACAAAAAGTAGTATAGTAGTCTATATCGTAATAAAATTTGGTATTCAGATAAACAAAAAATTCTTTTCTATTGGCAAAATTATAATCAACGGTATCTTTAAAAAGATTCTTTTGATAAATTTTATTATCATCTATAAAACTATCAATATTACATATAACTAAATCTGGATCATTATTTTTTATTTTGGAAAGTATCTTTTTTAAGCAACCTGGGTACATTTTGTCATCATCAGAAAATATCCAAATATATTTATCAGCAGACAGAGACGCGGCCTTAATAAGGCCTTTAGCCATACCTCGTCTTTGTGAATCTTTTACATATTTAATATTTGAAAAACGACTGGTAAAATCAGCGGAAATTTTTTCAGTATCATCGTCACTGCGATTATCCAAAATAAAAACATTGACATTTTTAGCGACATCTTGATCGCTAAACTGTTCGGTAATACTAATTAAGGCTTCTCTTAAATATTTTCCTCGATTAAATGTGGGGATACAAATTCCTAACATAATAACTATTAATAATCGTAATCGATTAAACTATTTCAATTTTTGGAAGAGGAAAAATTAAATGACCATTATGATTTAAATAGTCATGTTCTCTCATGATTGTATTCTCTCTAAAATGCCACGGTAAGACTAATAAATAATCAGGGTTCAACTTTTTTGCTTCCTCTTCCGAAATTATCGGAATATTGGTTCCCGGTGTTAGGCGTCCATATTTATATTCATTGACTTCGGCGATAGCCGGTATAAAATCTAAGCCAAAATTGCAATATTGTAATATTACATTTCCTTTGGTGGAAGCTCCGTAACCAAATATCTTCTTCCCGGATAATTTTAATTTTGTCAGCAATTGAATCAAATCTTCTTTGTGCTTTTTTGTCATTTCAGCAAATTTATGATATATAGGCCATTCATCATAACCGTTCGCCTTCTCCTCATTTAAGATTTTTTGAATTTTTTCAACATTTTCTTTATAAGCAGACGTGGCCTGTGCCATTGTAACTCTAAAACTCCCACCATTGGCATTATTAAAGTCGACATCGACTATTTTCAATCCAACTTTTTTAACCATCCAATCAATTTGTGCCAAACCATAATACTCTATATGCTCGTGACAGATAGTGTCGTAAGAGGTGTTTTCAATCATAAACGGCATATAACTTTGCTCAATCACCCACAAACCGTCGTTAGCTAAAATTTCTTTTATATCCTCCATGAATTTAATAGGATCTTCCAGATCATAAAACATAGCCACTGAGGTAATAACCTTGGCTTTCTCTTTAAATCGGCTCGTTATTAGTTTGCTAGAAAAAAACTCCGGAACAATTGTTATATTATTTCGATAATATTCTTTAAATTTTGCCGCTGTTGGATCAATACCAACTAATTGGGCATTTTGATTAACATAACCACCGAGTAAAGTTCCGTCATTGCTAGCGATATCAATGACTAAATCACCGTCATTTAACTGCACTCGGCTCTCTACTTCTTTTACCAAATCGTATAGATGTTTAACCATAGACGCGTTCAATCCGGAACGATAACCATAATTATCACCATACATTGTCCCTAAATCATAGGTGTGTCTTAGTTGCACCAGTCCACAACATTTACCAACACCTTCATCCCAGCACTTCACCAAATCCAAAGGACTGGAATCGATTACTTCACCCGGTTTTGGGAAAAAACCGGTCAAATACATATTGCCCAAATCAATTACTGTGCGTAAATTTTCGTTACCACAGACTCTGCATTTTTTTATTTCTTTATAGATCATATTTTGAAAAATTACGCGTATACCATTTAACATATTCTGTAAAACCATCGGGCCAACTGATTTTTGGTTTCCAATCAAATTTAGATGCTTGGGTTATGTCAGCCCAAAAATGTCGCGGATCACCAACTTTGACCTCTCCGTTAAAAATAATTTTTTTAGAACTACCCAACAAATTCTTAATGAACATTATTGTTTCCCGAAGAGTTATTCGGACAGCACTGCCAGCATTGATAATATTAAATTGGTTTTTGATTTGTGCCATCTGATAGATTAAATCAACCGCATCAGATATATTAAACCAATCTCTTGTTTCTTCGCCTGTGCCCCAAAAAACGGCTGACTTAGAACTGGGGTCGGTCAATTTACAGCACGCATCCCAAATCAATTGTTTTTTGAGACCCGGACCATAGAGTGAAAAAAAACGGATAACTGTCACACCCAAACCGTAGGTTCGGCTATATAATTCGCATAGATTTTCAGCCATTATTTTGTGGGAGCCATATGGTGAAGCTGGATGTAAAATCATATCTTCCTTGAGCGGCACATCTTTCTGAAGACCATAGACGGTGGCGCCAGAAGTAAAAACAAGCTTGCTCTTAGGTTGTTTTTGTCTCATATAATCTAAAACTTCCGCGGTTGAACCTACGCTATCATTAAAATCTTTCAAAGGATCATCAAAAGATTTACTGACAACTCCACTGCCAGCACAATGTACAATAACTTCTACCCTATCTTTAATTTTAAAAAGATTAGTTTGATTAACTTCTCCTTTAATAAAATGATCTATTCCGATCTTCTTCCTTTTGTTTAAAGACAGAGAACCACGTCCTAAACCTACTACTTTCCAACCTTCTTTTTTGAATTTTTGAGCAGTATTTCTACCTACAAATCCCGCTACTCCAGTGATTAAAACCGTTTTCATAATTTATAGCGATTCTGTTTCTTTAGATATAACATTAAATATTGGCATTCCTTTAATCTTTTCTAAACGTTCACTGCCTGACAAAAACGATAGATCTCCCTGCTCATTTCGGCTGTCCCTAAACTTAGAAACAACATAACCTTCTTTGGCGGAAAGCGGCTTTAGATTGCCAATTTTGTCTTTTCTGACAAAGTAAGCGTTATTCCCAGCGCTATTACTACCAATAAAATTATAGCCCTTGATTTCAGCCAATGCACACAAAGCTGGGAGCGAAGTCCCCCAGTATAGATTACTGAAGTGCGCTTTAGTTCGGTTAAAATCAGGACGATAAGGGACGGTAACAGTTCGTTCATTACCAAAAATACTGTTATATTCAACAATAACTAATATTGGACTAGTGACGGTAATTGCTTCCCAAACCCAATAGTCATTACCATCTATATCTATACTCAACAAACCTATCTCACCAGCAAAGCCGTTATCTTTAAGCAACGCGTTAATATTTTCCTTGGAAATAAAAGCGGCTACCGCTTGCAGGTCATAGCGCCATACGATTTCATCATCTTTAATACTGGCAACATTTTTTACCGATCCGTCCATGACCAAACCCGACCAATTGTTGTTCATTAACAAAAAACGAGTGTTGGCTTCCAAATAATTTTCCACCCCAAACTCAACAAAACGCTTATCCGTGATGTCTAATTGCTGGAGAAAATATTGAATAATTCCGTCATCACCAAACTGTGAAAACACTTTAAACTCAACTTCAGCCAAATTTTGTATATTCTTTTTGGTAGCCAGTTGCTGACTAAGCAGTCTGCCCGTGAGCAAAACATTCGCCAGCAATAACTGGCGAATTTCGTTCATGAAGCGACCTAGACGTTGTTTAAGTTTATTCAGAAAAAACATAGCTCAATAGTACCATTATATCTCCATATTTTAGCAAATTAAGGCCTTTACTGTCAATGTAATAATCCTCCAATGTATAGGCTTTAAACCACCTGTTCTTCATTATTCTACCATCGACACGCCGTGTTTTTTTAAGGCTTCTTTAATATCGCGAAAATCTTTAATCTCGACTACTTCTTCAATATTAAATTTAACACCATATTCTTTTTCCAAAGCCGAAATCAACATCAGTCCATTAAATGAATCCCAGGCCGCGACGTTTTCCGGCGAGCTCGCGTCGTTAATACTGTCTTCAGAAATTTCCAAAATTGATGCTAAAACAGCTTTCGGTGATCGCATATAATTAATTGTTTAAAAAAATTTTCAGACACTCAAGGTATTGGCCCGGTTCTTCCAGGTGGGGCAGATGGGAGCTTTTTTCAAATATTTGCAATTTGGAACCAGCAATTTGAGCTTGATAGAAAGCTACATCTTCTGGACTAGCACCATCAAAGCGACCGCCAGTAAACAGAGTCGGTAGTGTAAGCTCTTTTAGTCGTTCGCTCCGATCATATTCAGCCAGATTTCCCGAAACCGTGTATTCATTCGGTCCCCACATCCGCAAGTAGACCTCGCGATTAAAACCATGCTTAGCGGCCTTAATGAGACTCGGTTCCTGTTGCATCCTGCATTCATAGGTTTTATAGTAAAGAGTCCTTGCAATTTTATATTCCCGGACTTCGCCCTTACCATTTTCCTCATATTCCCGAATTAAAATTCCATAATTATTAGGCAACTCCGCAAGATAGCGGTCCGTGGTTTCTTTCCACCGTTTTAGGCTAAGGCATGGACTAGCAAAGATTGCCCTTTTTATTTCTGAAGGCTGGGTAAGCAAATATTCTACGGCCAACATTGCGCCCCAAGAATGGCCAAACAGATCGATATTTTTCAAATTCAATTTTTCTATTACCGCAACCAGTTCTTGAACAAAATATTCAATCGTACAAAATTTCGGATCGCGAGTATGGCTGGATCTACCGCACCCGATTTGATCAAAAAAAACCACTTGATGCTTATCGGAGAGCGCCTCTAAATTCCATAAGTAATCGCTAGGATACCCCGGTCCGCCGTGAACAATTAAAAGTGGCGGAAGGTCGGATGAACCAACGGTCTTGTACCACAGCGATCCCCAAGGCAGTTGGATAAAACCTTCTTTATTAGTCATGGCTCACCTTGATTATTTCCTGAAATAAATCAAAAGCTTTCCCATCAGAAACTGGTCGGGTTGGAGATTTCATTAAAAACGGAGAGGCTTTCCAAGCATCAGATTGCCTATTGGAATCCATTAAAAACTTTGCAACCCGTATAGCATCTACCAGTACACCCGCGCCATTTACACTAATTTCATCTTCAATCACCGAATGGATCGTTATTGGCACGCGACCAAACATTTCACCTTCAATATCAATCGTCACTCGCTTGTGGCCGGAAGGTACGCCAGTATAGATAAAATTGACCTTAGGTTTAACATCGTCTTCTGTCAAGAACTGTGTCAAAGCTTCTCTTTTTGATTTTTCTTTGCTGGCCGCCCGATCCAATAAATTAAAATGGTCGGCATTTCCACCACGATTTTCCTGCTCTGATTTCAATACCCGGATACCGCGGATCTTAAGAAATTCTAACAGAATACGATTCAACATGGTCGCGCCTAACTGGCTCTTAATATCATCGCCCAAAAGCACCAAACCTTTAGCTTCAAAACGTTGAGTCCAGTCGGACAAAGTGGCCAATGGCGTCGGGATGCAATTAATAAAACCACAACCAGCATCCAATGCGGCTTGAGCATATGCCAGTGTGGCTTGTTCACCTCCGGAAGGTACTAAATTAACTACCAGATCAGCCTTTGATTCGCGAAGCACAGTAGCAACATCGGTGGCTGGCGTAGTACTTTCCTGAACAAAAGATTCTTTCATCGCCTTACTCACGCTGTCCAAAGTCGGTCCGCGATGCACGACAGCGTCATATGTCAAACTTTCAGTGATTTGTTTAGTGATATTTGGTTTCACGGAAATGGCTTCGTGAAGTTTTTTACCGACTTTGCGTTCATCAACATCAAAAGCCGCTACAAAATTAATATCTTGGACCTGATATGGGCCAATAAAAGGATTCATAAGACCGCGATGCTCATTGGGGTTTTTCGTATAAAAAGCCACACCTTCTACTAGAGCCTTAGTAAAGCTTCCTACACCGACAATCGCTACGTTAATTTTTTTCATACTAATTTTCTTCTATTATCGGGTTCATTTCCGCGTCCAGTGTGGAAAAATCCCCGAGGGGTGAATTAGATTCTTGTGATCTTAGAATGCGTCTCATAATCTTCCCGCTTTTAGTCTTTGGCAATTTATCTACGAATTCTATCTCCCGAGGTGCCACATGACTGGCCAATTTATCCCTGACATAAGCAGTTAGCTCGGTTTTTAACTGATCTGTTCCCGATACGCCAGGCTTTAGCATGATAAAAGCTTTTATTATGGATCCAAACAGTTGGTCTGGTTTTCCAATTACTGCTGCTTCCGCCACTTTAGGGTGCGCTACCAAAAAACTTTCTATTTCAAATGGGCTTATCCTTTCCCCAGCACTCTTGATTATGTCGTCTTCACGACCCTGAAACCAAAAATAGCCATCGGCATCCTGATAGGCGGAATCACCGGAAATATACCAACCATTCTGAAAATATTCCTCAAATTTTTTTTGATTACCCCATACGGTTTTCATAAGTCCCGGCCACGGTGTTTTAACGGCCAGCCGGCCAATGGTTCCAACTGGAAGCTCCTCACCTTGCTCGCTTAGAATAGCCGCCCGGATACCGGGCAGAGGCTTACCCATTGAACCTTTTCTTATCGGCAAGCATCGATAATTATTAATTAATTGATGGCCGTTTTCAGTCATGTACCAGGAATCATGGATCGGGATGCTTAAATTGTTTTCAGTCCAATCAATCAGACTAGGATTGAGCGGCTCACCAGCACTGACTATATGTCGTAGCTTAGGCAAATGCTCCCGATCAAATGGTACGCCATAGTAACGCAATAGTCGAAAAGCTGTAGGCGTACTGTACCAGACGCTTATTCCCATCCGCGACATAAACTTAATCCAATCCAAAGGATGAAAAGGTCCTTCATATAGATGGGCAGCAACGCCTAAAAGCAATGGAGCAAAAAAATTATAGATCATACCAGTCACCCAGCCTGGATCGGCAGTATTCCAGTAATTATCTTCCGGGTGCAGATCCAACACATATTTGGCTGTTAGTAAATGGCCAATCATAGCACGTGAAGAAAGCAATATCCCTTTTGGTTTGCCAGTTGATCCAGAAGTATAATGTATCACAAAGGGTGTTTCCAAATCGCCAAACTGCGTGGCGGCCGGATTTGGTTGGCCCTGATAGCAATCGCTTAACAAATGAACTGATAATCCCGGCAAGGAAATTGAAGAGTCAATCAAAATATTTGTTACGGAAAGACCGCTGTCAAAGGGAACATTTTTTATCAGATTGCTCGTAACATAAAGCCAGGTGGCACCACAGTCATTAAGACGATCTACGATTGCTTCCCGGCCAAAAGCCGAAAATAATGGCACAGCAACAGCGCCACACTTAATCGCCGCTAATAGCACGACTGCGTAATCAAGAGACTTGGCGGCGTAAAGTCCAAAACGATCACCGGCTTTTAACCCTCTAGAACGTAGCGACGTCGCCAAGATGGATGTTAAATCAGCCAATTCCCTGAAAGTAATACTGACCACACGGCCATCTGTCTTTTGAGAAATAAAGGCTGGTTTGTCACCATTGCCTTTTTGTACCTGATAGTCGGTAACTTCATAAGCATAGTTAACTTTACCTGTAGAGTTGAAGGAAAATTCTTTATGCCAATGATCCCAATTAAAATCAAACTTAGCTGATTCATAATCAGTTAGGTTTGGCGAAAGGTTAAGAATATCTGTGTTGGGGTACATATTACTTTTTAATCAAATATCCCTCCTTAAAAATTACCAAAGCGGCGGCGGAACTAGGACTATGAGCCAAACTAACCAAAACTTTAAGCTTTGGGACTCTGACAAAACGCAGTTTTGGCTGACCGCTTTTACGGGTTAAAATTTCAATATCAGTATAATCGAAGCCACGCATACCGCCCATCGCCTTTATAAAGGCCTCCTTGGCGGCAAATCGCGCGGCCAGATGTTCGGCAGGTTTGACTTTGCCAAAACAATATTTTAACTCTTTAGAGGTAAAAACTCTCTTCAAAAAATTATCATTTTTACTATGGTAAAATTTTTGAAAACGCGCTATATCTTCAATATCAATTCCGCATCTTAAATTCTCTATCATATTTAGACCAACAAAGGCTATAATACCATATACTATGGGGTTTAGCAATATAAAACTGAGCAAAAGAGTAAGCGCCTTGGAGCTAACTTTAGCCAATTATGGCCACATCAACGGCTGGTCTTATTTTTTTAATGATTACCGCCGGATTGCCGGCAACCACCGTAAACGGCTCCACATTAGAAGCAACAAAGCTCCCGGCCGCAATTATTGCGCCCTGACCAATATGTACACCTTTTAAAATTATGGAATTTGCGCCAATCAATACATCATCATCAATAACGATTTCACGTTCTCGCAAATTAATGGTGCGAGGCTGCCCGTGTTCAATAATCTCTTTGAAATGATTATGCCGTTCAACTATATCTAGGGGATGTGTATCATTGTCAAAAATATTACAATTATGAGAAATAAGGACTCTATTACCTATGCTAATCTTTTTTGCTGACCAAATATAGGTATTCCTTCCGACAAAACAAAAATCACCTATTTTTATTTCTCCTCCGTGACCAAATACAAGCAACTCGCCTTTTATGTGGGTGTTATTACCTATTTTTATCTTCTCTTTTTTATTCAGATTATTTATTATTGAAGCCGTCTCGTACAGCACACTCTTTTCACCTAAAAGATAATCTTTCTCTTTAAATGGTTTAAAAAATAAATTGTAAACAATTCCTTTAATATTCATAATATTGATCCCACCTAACTTGCGAGAAATATTTTAGCTTAACCATCCATGACTAGGTTCGCGTTTATAGCTGTTGTAAGGCTTTGTTGGCATCATCTAAAAACTGGACAACAGTTTCTTTTGTTCGAGCTGACAACAGACATTTCGCGATTACCTCCGGAGGTATAGTAAGAATATGCGCACCGCTCTTACTCCACAGATCCACATTCTCCGGACTGCGCACGGAACCAACAATTATTTCAATATTTTTATAATTATGAAAATCAAGCCACTGTCTCACTTCTTTTAGCACTTTTTGCGCTTGCTCCACCCCGTGCTCCTCGGAAATTCTACCCGCAAAAATACTTATAAAATGCGTTTTTTTAACTTGACTTTTTGATAAACCGGCATTAATAGCCTTGGCAGCCAAAATAGCCTGATTAAAGGTCATCATGGCGGTAACGTTGACCGAAATACCTTCAGAAACCAGCTGATAAATAGCCGGCAAAAGCGAGCTACCGTTTCTATCAGTGATGGTAACTTTTACTGAAATATTTTCGGCCCAAGCATTATACTTTCTAGCCTCAACAAGAATTTCGTCAATCTTATCTGTTGTCACTTCCACACTTAATGGACGAGGTGCAATCAAAGCGGCGATCTCAAGCGCTCTTTTTTTTATTCCTTCTTCACCACCTTTAACGCCAGATTTTAAACAAATACTTGGATTGGTAGTAACACCATCACAAAGCCCCCAACTTATATATTTTTCAACTTCTCCGACTTCGGCACTATCGATAAATATTTTCATATTATTTATAATAATTAAATAAAATCAAACATTTCCCTAATATTAGTAATTACATAATCTGCCAACTCCACAGCATCATTATTGTATTCACGTTGCAACAGAATTGTTTTGCAACCAGCGGCTTTACCTGCCAACATATCGCGTCTTGTATCTCCTAATAGATACGACTTAGTTAAATCAATACCATTTTTTTCGGCTGATTTTATGATTAGACCCGGTTCTGGTTTACGACAACTGCATTGATCAAGATCGTCATGCGGGCAAAGATTAATCTCATCAACCAGCAACTCCTTTTCTAACAAAGCGTGCATCTCGTCCAATATTTCTACAGCCATGAGACCGCGCGCGATATCCGGTTGGTTAGTAACGATAATATTTTTAAATTCAAGCTCTCTTGTTCTTTGAAAATGTTCGCTAATTTCTTGCGTTAACTTAAAATCTATAAATTTTCTTGGACTCAACGCCTTATTGTTAACAATCGTAACCTCATTAATAACTCCATCACGATCCCAGAAGATGGCCTTTGTCATAACTGCTTTAGCAAATTTACTAACAAATGATTGACTAATAATTGAAAATCCTCAGTATAAGGAGTTATCATAGATTCTTCGACTGTTGGGACTACCAAGCAAGCATCGGCCATTTGAGCGGTAACACCGGTGTTTCTACCAACAACCCCAAGAATTTTTGCTCCCACAACTTTCGCGTACTCTATTGCCTGCACTAAATTTTTAGAGACGGTTTGTGTGCCTCCGCCAACCGAAAAAATAAATAGACAATCTTTGGCGGTAAAATGATGCATTTCTAGTTGGCGTTTGAAAACTGAGTCCCAACCTTCATCATTCGCCAAAGCACTAAACAATGCTACGTTATCGGTAAGACAAAAAGTAGAGATATTGGCGATTTTATTAAAATCATTAGTAGCGTGGGAAGCCGAGGCTGCCCCTCCACCTATCCCTAAAAAAAATACTCTTCCTTGTGATTCCCGTGTGATTAAAAGAACATCAGCCATTTTTTCTAAATTCTCACGACTACAACTTTCAGCTATTTGAGCTGATCTTTTTAAATATAGATCAATAAAGTTATGCTTGTCCATAAATGCTAAAAATTAATAATTTTTTTATTTTTAGATGAAGAATACAAACCAGCTATTAATTTATTGGCCATCATACCATCAAAACCGTTGCCATTCGGCTGAATCTTTTTGGCAATAGATGATCTAAAATTCTTCCATTCTTCTTCCCATGATGTATCACGATCATAAAAAAAATCTTGCTCCGCAGGTCGGGTGCCAAGTTCTTTTCTCCTACCAATTTTCAACGTTTCTCTGCCGTAACTGCCTCCTTTTCCTTCAATATTAATATATCCTCTCTTACCAAAAATGTCAATCATAAATCTATTTTTCCATTGGGTGGCACTGACGTGCATTTGAGCGACCTTACCGTCAAATGTACGAAGGGTACAGAAAGCATTATCATCCAATTTTGATTTGTCCCAAAACATATTTTCACAGAACGCCATACCTTCTTTAAACTCCCCTAAAAACCAACGAAAAAGGTCGAGTATATGAACGCCTTGGTCAAGCAATTCACCTCCGCCAGAAAATTTTTCATTCATTCTCCATTCCAAATCATAGCCTTTTCTTCCACCGTGGCCATAAACTGCGCGCATGTACATCAATTCACCGATCGCCCCTTTGGCTACTAAATCGTGCGCTTTTCGCACTGCTAAATGAAAGCGATGATTAAAACCAACTTTTAACATTACCTTATTTTTTTGGGCGTATGTGTAAATTTTTTTTGCTTCAAGATAATTAATTCCTAACGGTTTTTCACACAAAATATTTTTCTTATAACGTATCGCTTCCAAACACAGTGGCGCGGAAACATTACTAACAGTAGCGATAATAACAGCCTCAATATTTTTATCTTTAAAAATATCCGTGCTACTTTTGGCTATAGCACATCCGACTTTTTGCGCCAAAGCAGTGCTTCTCACTAGATCGGTATCAAAAATGGACACAATCCTATCTTTTTTAAATTTCATAATAACTTCTGCCCGTTTAGCACCAATAAACCCCGCTCCGATAATACCAACGTTCATATATTACTTAATTATTTCTTGAAAATACTTATTGTCGATACGACGCAATGTAAGTTCCGAAGATTTTTTTAAACGTTCCAGTTCAACTTCATTCCATTCATTCCAACTATCCCATTTGGCGCTAATTAACTTACCAGTAAGATTAAGAGAGCGATCACTAACCAAAAACGCAGTCAAGTCAGCCGCCAATTGTGGCGAATCTCCACCATCTTTTTTTTGATTAACAATTTTTTCGTAAAATTTTTCTCCGACCATTTTGGCGCCAGCCTCTAACGATTCGTCAAGTAGTCTAGTATTCACTGCGCCTGGTGCGATGGCGTTAATTTGAATATTGTAAGATTTATATTCCTCAGCAATTGTTTCGGTGAAACGAACGACTGCCGCCTTGGAAGTGGCGTAACTGGAAAAATTGGGGAACGTATTGACCGCACCGCCGCCGGAAAAATTAATTATTTTACCGGCTTTATTTTTAAGCATTATTGGTAAGACAGCATGGGTACAGTGCGCTGTTCCCACCAGATTGATCTGGATAGTTTTAGTCCAAAGACATATATCGTTAGTATCAAATTGACCAATCGGCCCATATACACCGGCGGCATTGACCAAAATATCAATAGTGTGAAATTTTTCTATAACAAATTGAACAACTTTTTTTACTTGTTCATAGTCCGAAACATCAGCCTCTTTTATTACTATAGTTAGTCCGACCGCGTTTAGCTCATTTTGAAGAATTTTTAACTCATCAAGCGATCGAGAAATAGCCACGACTCGACAGCCTTGTCTAGCCAGCGTTTCCACAATAGTCCGACCGATCCCCTTGCTGCCCCCCGTGATAAGGGCTACTTTGTCTTGTAATATCATACAATTGAAATTATTTAGCGTTAAAGCCAATACCATAATATCTAAAACCATTCTTCTTTATACCTTCTGAATCCAAAAAATTCTTACAGTCTACAACCACTGCCTTCGGTGCTATTTTTTTTATTTTCGCGAAATCAAGTTCTTTAAACTCAGGCCAATCCGTGACAAGCAAAATTGCCACTACGTCAGCTACTGCACTGTAAGCATCAGTGGCGAGCTGTATATTTTCCAAAATTTTCAAAGGAGAAGTTATTTTCGGATCAAACGCCTTGACCCGAGCGCCGGCTCGCAATAATTTCTTAGCCAACTCGACAGACATAGAACGACGCAAGGTGCTAGTTCCAGGTTTATATGTGAGTCCAAGAATGGCGATTTTTTTATTTTTTAGAGAGCCTACGCTATTTTTTATTTTTTCAATAACTTTTTTCTGACGAGCTTGATTTACCTCTCGAACAGCATTTATTAAATGCATTTTTACTGAACGTAATTTTCCTAAATTACTTAAAATAGCGATATCTCGACCAAGTGTTCCACCCGCATAACCCATACCAGGACTTAGAAAAGCCTGTGCGCCGATACGCCGATCGGCTTTGAGTCCAGCGGCCACACGACGCACGTCCGCTCCGGTAACCTCACACATGTCAGCAATTTCATTGATGAAACTAATTGACATAGCCAAAAAAGCATTCGTAGCGTGTTTAACCATTTCCGCACTTTCAAGGTCCATATAAAATTTCGGAGCATCAATTACTTTATAAAAATCTTCCACCGTCCTCTGCACCGTTACATCCTCCAGACCAATAATTACTCGATCTGGTTCCAAAAATTTTTTGATCGCCTGGCCGAGCATAATATTTTCCGGATTATACACAATCGTGCATTTCATTGACGCTCGAAGCTTTAGCATAAACTGCTTTAAAAATCGACAACTACCGATAGGCACCTGGCTCATGATAATAATTATACAATCATCAGAGGCAAACTGAGCGATTTTTTCAC
Organism: Candidatus Magasanikiibacteriota bacterium; assembly: GCA_943357105.1. GTDB lineage: Bacteria > Patescibacteriota > Patescibacteriia > Magasanikbacterales > GWA2-37-8 > CAIOJG01. Next base: position 53,541 of record CALRGC010000004.1, read on the forward strand.
AGGCTTTGTAGATCACCGTCATATCAGGCTCATCATGACTATTGACCGGAGTATCAAAAGCGATAACAATAAACTTCTTTTTTTCTAAAGCACTTTTGAAGTCAGTAGTAAAATTGAGTCTCCCCTTTGCCTTATTTTTCTTAATAAGATCCGCTAAACCAGGTTCAAATAATGGAGGCAAGTTTGATTCTAAATCATGCATTATTTTTTTATCAAAATCAATACCAGTTACCAGATAACCTTTGTCAGCTAAACCGGCGGAAACGGTACACCCCAAATGCCATAAACCGATAACAGCTACTTTAGTTTCGCTCATATACTAAAATTAATATAATTTTAAAAATTAACAATCACTTTTGACCCCTCTTCCTCGAACCTGAAAGGCATTTCTACCAAACCATTCTGTTTCATCGCGTTGCGAATACCATTTTTGTCACCTGGACAATAAAAAACTAAAAAACCACCACCACCCGCTCCCATAATCTTACCGCCTAAAGCACCGTGCTCTTTAGCTAACGCATATAATTTGTCAATTTTTGGATCAGACATTTTGGTTGACATTGTCTTTTTTATTTGCCAATGATCATCCATAAGTCTACCAAAATCATCCAACTCGCCTTTTTCAATGGCGTTTTTAATTTCTATTCCAATTTCTTTAATCTTTAACAATGATTGTGTCACGTCGCTCTGTTTATTTTCAGCGGCTGTACTTTGTTCACCAAGAATATTCATCGCATCGCGAGAGATACCGGTATAAAAAATAACTAACCTATTTTGCAACTTCTCTATTGTATCTGGCGCGATCTGCGCGTTTGATACTTCTACTCGTCCATTACGATCAATATTCATAATGGTAAAACCACCAAATGCCGCCAGATACTGATCCTGCTTCCCCACCGGTTTGTGCAATAGATCAATCTCAATATGACAAGCTTCCTCGGCTAATTCTTGAACGCTTAAACCCTTGTGTGTTAATGCTTGTAGACCCTTTAAAAGACCAACGAGATATGAGCCAGACGAACCCATTCCAGTACCTTCCGGCACATCGGCCATTGAGGCAATCTCAATACTGTCTTTAATACCATAATATTCCAAAGCAGCGCGGGCAAGCTGATGTTGTACCTGCGTCACATTTTCTACCATCTCCGTACGTGAATATTTAAGGCGTATAAGCGAATCAACCACTGGTCGGTTTATAGTAATATACATATACTTATCAATCGCCACACTAAACAAAAAACCGCCGTGCTGTTTGTAAAAAGCAGGTAAGTCAGTACCTCCACCACCCAGAGGAATTCTAAAAGGTGTTCGCGTTAAAATCATAATATTAAATTTTATAGATAAAATTATTTTATTTTTTTAAAAAATGTCTGAGTCTTTTCATAGCATTCTATCGTATCACACCCAAAAACATATTCTTTATCACCAAGCTGGTAAGTGTTTATAGTAATACCATTTTGTAAAAGTTGTGGGAATAGATCTTTGCCAAAATCGTACTTTTGTCCAGTGGGGATATATTTAAAAATTTTAGGATCAAGTACATATACTCCGGCGTTGACTAGATCGCTAATTGCCGCACCACCCTCAATAAATTGACGCACGCTGTGATCTTCATTAATGAGCACACGACCACCGGCAATGCCGCTATTCTTGTTCTTTTTTATATCAAAGAGCGCTATTGTACAAATAGCTTTACTTTTCTGATGAGCCAATAAAAGCGAAGCCAGATTACAGTTGGTAAAATTATCGCCATATAAAAGGAAAAATGGTTCGGTTAATTTCTCTTCAACATTTTTTACACCGCCGGCGCTACCAAGTAATTCTTTTTCTTTGGAATAATCAATATGTACACCAAACTGATTACCATCCTGAAAATAATCGACGATCTTGTTTGGTTGATAATATACATTGATAACCAAATCTCTAATTCCATAACTCTTGGCTAAATTAATATTATGCTCCAAAAGCGGCTTACCGCCGATCTCAACCATAACTTTTGAAATAGTATCAGTCAATGGACGCAACCTAGTTCCCTCTCCAGCGGCTAAAATCATTGCTTTCATAGTACGTGCTGTTTAATGTAAGCGATTTGTTCTTTAATTCCTTGTTCAAGAGTGGTCTGTGGTTGCCAACCAAGGGCACGCAATTTGGCGCAATCAGCGAGCGTTATTTCAGCTTCACCAGTTAAATTATTCAGGTATTGCGCTTCGACATGAACCCCAACGAGGTCTTTAATTATTTTATAAATTTCATTTACAGAATAATTTTTGCCAGAACCAATATTATAGACTTCATTATTCGCCTTTTCTTCGTTCATCAAAAGTACGTGGGCGTCGTTGATATCATCAACATAAATAAAATCACGCTTTTTTTCTCCGGTGCCGTATATAACCGGCTGTTTGCCCTGCAATAACTGAATAATGAAAGCGGACATAAGCGGTGGAATGGTCCGACGATAATCTTGTCGGGGACCGTACACATTAAAATAACGCAAACCGATACTGTCCAAATTATAAAATTCTTTATAAGCCTGCGCAAAATGGTGTCCAGCTACTTTACTACGAGCATAAAAACTGTGTGGGGCCACCGCGCTTTCGGGCGTAGGAAATTGATTACTTCCTTCATATACCGCCGAACTTTCGGCGTAAATCACTTTTTTAACGCCAGCGCGCACACTTGCCTCAAATACATTGACTGTCCCAGTCACATTGATATCGGACGTAGCGAGCGGATCCTTTTGACAATCACTGATACAATTCTTGGCCGCCAGATGAAAAACATATTTTACACCTTCAAAAAGCGGATATATTTTCTTTGATCGAATATCGATCTCATGAAAAACAACACCGGCCGGAATTTGTTCTCGAACGCCATACGAAAGATTATCTATACCAACTACTTCATATCCTTCCTGGAGTAGCCTGACCGCGAGATTGCTTCCGATAAAACCGGCGACACCGGTGATTAGAACTTTTGTCATATTCAAATTTAAAAATTTACTATGATCCAAAAAATAAAGAAAAATAACGTTTGGATATGGCCTTGAGCTTATTTTTTACTTTCTTTAAAAATGGTGTTAATAAATATTGATTCATATAAAACTCTTCCGCCTCTTTATTCCTTATCATAAACCTTGGATGTGAAATTTCTCCGATATCATTAGTAACTAGATTTGCAAACTTGTCATTTTCATCGTCAGAAGAAAGACCGCCATTACCAAAACCAATGTTTGATATTAAATTGACATTTGGGCAGATTGACAAACCTCCATTTGCCCAAACGGCATACACCCAAGGATAATCGTATGCTAACACACGTCCATCATAAACTTTCCCGAAGATGTTCAACCAGTATTTTTGAATTTTTTTATCATCAAATATATTTTTTATTTGGTTTTGCTCCTTAAATTGCGGGAAAGATGTCATTTTTATATCATAGTGCTTCCAGGACCTCCTCCAGGTGGCATAACCCCAGGTACTACTAATTTGCGAAAAGTAATAACTTTCCGTGCCCCTTTTTATACCTTGTTGAAAATTAGCACCACTAATAAGCATTATCCTTTCATCATCTCTGTATTTTTGCAGTAGTTCCTCACAATATCTAAAAAATGATAGGTGCGGCAAACAATCATCCTCCAAAATAATACCCTCGGGCACTTGTTCAAAAAACCAGGTTATCGCCGAACTAATAGAAACATTATGAACGCCATTTTTTTCTCGAAACAAAGTTTTTAGTTCACAATCCCAATCAATTTCTTTAAAAAGCTCTCGCACCATATTTACTTTGTCCGCTTCTCCAACCACTTCATCTCTTGGTCCGTCAGAAGCAACGAATAATTGTTTGGGTTTTAACTTTCTAATTTCATTCAAAACAGCGCGGGTTGTTTCCACTCGCTTAAAAACTATTAATAATATAGGTACATTAAATGCATCGCTCATATATTTTAACTATTAATCTTGAGCATACTCAAAAAATAATGTATTGAGTGTTTTTGCTACTAAACGATAATGTTTATCTTTTAAAAAATTATAGACTGACGATTCGTTTAATTTTTCAATACTAAAGCCTAATGATTCTACCAGAATATACTTTGGTTTGTACTTATCCCAATTGTTTGATTCTAATACCGCCAGATCCAAACCCTCAACATCAATATTTAAAAAATCGATAGCTGTTTCTTTTGGTAATATTGTATCTAATAATTCTGACAACTTAATCGTTTTTAACTCAATTACTTCTTTTAGCACACCCCCTTGAAGTATGCAGCTATCAGCCAACTCTTTTGAAAAAGTATTATAGGCTGATTCGGTAAACGTATAAAAATTAATAACTTTATTATCATTTGAAATACCGGCTTCAATATTAATATCACGCGGTCTAAACTTCTTAAAAATTACCATTGATCCGGGCAGAGCATCAACATTAACACCTGCCCAGCCCTTTTTGTAAAAAAAATAAGTATTTGAAAATCTCTTTGGGTGGTGCGCACCAATATCAACAAAGAATCCCCTGTCTTTGGATATAAATCTTCTCAACACTAAATCCTCTCCTTCTTGGGCATAGCTCAGACGAAAGTAAAAAAAACTTTTAATGTAATTGATGTAGGACGATAGCCGAAAAAATTTTTTAATCTTCATATCCTATCTTTTTATTTTATACAACAGGCGTCTAAATAGCAACGATGGCTTCATTAACAGCAATTTATAAAAATTTAACAATGATTCCAAGTAACCCATCTTCTTAAGATTTATCAAAACTTCCGGAGGTGATTCGATGATTTTTTTTCCAATCATGAAATAGGTCAGCCTTCGTTTCCCCTGTCTGGTCTTTTCTATACCAGAGGTGTAAACATCTCTATCCGCTGATGAGCGTTCAAGGTATGTAAGGTGCCAATATTTATTTTTTAAAAAAAATAAATATTTATTATTAAAAAATTTAACACCGTCCTGTCGATAAAGAGTGTCCTCTTCGTAATTTCCACTCCAATATATACCGTCGATTTTTTTTATAAATCGCGGCGTAAAGCATCCTGAGCGACCCCAAAATTCATTGTACCATTCCTTTTTATAAATATGGTAAATATCTCCAACACACAAATAGTAAGGAGAAACAATCCAATCCAAATCATCTCTTGAATTAATCAAATCTATAGCTTCTTCCATTCCTCTCTTTGTATGAACTTCGTCCCCATCAACAATCATAAACCAGTCGGTACGCGTTTTATCGAGCATTTCCTGCCTTAAAACTGAATGTTTTTCTTTTGGACAATCTCCTTTTTTTTCAAAAATAATTTTTTTGGGATATTCTTTTACGAGCTGTTCTATAATATCCACAGTTTTATCAGTCGATCCAGTATCGAAAATCAAAACTTTTTCCACATAATCTATGACAGAGCGGATAGCAAAACCAACGAAATTTTCTTCGTTTTTTATAATGCAGTGAGCGGTAATTGTTTTTCTGTTACTTGCCATAGTAATAAAACCTTAGCAGATACTTAACTATAAATTTGAACTTCTGTGTATTGGTTAAATTGGAACTAACTGGTGAGTGCTTAAACATTTTGAATACTTCTGAACCCAACGCCAAATTTCTGATTAAACTAGAATACCAGTAATAACCTAACACGCTAGCCACTGCTTCTTTATTATAAATTTTTTTGGCATTATTCGCCTCCTGGAGCTTTGTGAACCACTTAGATACCTTGGATAAAAATTCAATATTTTTTGGCGAATTATAGCTACAGGACAAACTGTGGACCTCTAAATCCTCCTTAGTAGGATTTATTCCCAAACGGATAATCTGTTTACGATTTATTTCTTGAGCGCTATTTTTAACTTCACTCATCACCCGCTTGGTATTATTATTTTGATGAATCCGATATAATAATAAAACTTTAGGAATGTTGCAAATATCGAAAAACTGCACCGCTCGCGTCCACAAATCATAATCCTCTGCTACGACATCTAAATGTTGAAAATGCAAGTCATGCCTCACCAACAAAGCGCGACGCATTATGACGGTTGGGCTTGCTAGAGAACATACAAAAAGCAAGCATATTTTTATTTTCTGTGGGTCTGTTTCATACTTCCATATATACTCATGATTATCCCCAATCACTTTTACCCAAGAACCGCAAATACCGATACTCTGATGTTGATCCATAAATTTGACCTGCTCAGCGAAACGCTTAGGCAAACTAATATCATCACAATCCATGCGAGCAACATACTCACCTCGAGCCAATTGCAATCCTTTGTTCATCGTGAGCGCTATTCCAATATTATTTTCATTTTGAACAAACTTAATTCTTTTATCATTGTACGACTTGACTATCTCCACACTTCTATCTACTGAACCATCATCAATAATAATAAATTCAAAATCTTTAAAAGTTTGACTAAGAATACTATCAATTGCTGTCCGCAGATAGTTGCCACCATTATATACCGGCATGATAATAGAAATTTTTGGCATATTGTTCATAGTTTAATCCAATTGTCTGGAATAAGGTCTTGAGTATTGACTGCAGAATCATTAAGCCATTTTTTTGGCGCGATAACAATTTTATTCGGATTGTTATTAAGCCAAGCTCCCCACCAGCTAAATGAACTATTGGCCAAAATATTGTGTTGGCACAAGCTCATTAATATCATCTCCTGATAATCCTTCAGACCAGAACCGGAAATAAAAGTAATTTCATGGGTGGTTTTAAAATTGTTGCGCACCCACTCAATATCATCAGAAAAAATAAAGAGATGCGGACGATCTACTTTTTGCGCAACCACTGACAAAGCCTGATAATAATAATCCAATGTCTTTACTCCGATTACTTTATTCACTTCAGGGCTCGCGACATAATCACCACGACGAAAATGAATAGAAATTGAATTACTATTTTTTATTTTATTAACTAATTCGGTCGGCAAATTTTTATATTCATCTCTTAGTGTAAAATCCCTACGAATGATATCAGCAATCGGTAAAAAATATTTTTCACTCTGCCAATAACCACTCAAGAACTTGTCACCGATAATTTTCAAAATATTAGGAGCAAAGTTATAATGTGGTTCATTAACTATTTGCCGACGATAAAATGGTTTTAACCTTTCCGATACTTTGCGCGAAAAACCACGGTTGGTAAATTGCCATAAATCATCAATTGTGGCTGGCTCGCCCTCTATATTAAAATGATTCAGCCCATATTCTCGAGCAATTGCCATACCAGAATTATTAAAAAAAGACAATTCTAACTTAAGTTGAGCTTTATTTTTTAGACTTAATGTTCGTCCAAGTGCATATTGGAACATCTGATTTCCTAGGCCACCATAAATTTTTACTATAATCATAGAAATTTTCTACTACTTATGAACCAGACGAATACTATCGTCTGCCACCAACATAGTATAATCAGGACCATATTCCTGTATAAACAACTTTAGCTCGGCAAGCGAAGGATAATCATCTTGACCAACAAATAGACGCGCATCGTCAATAATAATAACATGATTCTTAATATTATGACTAAAAATTGCTTTCATTTCAGCAAAAATAGGTGTGACTAGTTCGCCCTTAGCAGTAATACCAGCTGAATAATGCCCATCAAGCCAAAATAAAGCTGGTTCGTTTATTTCTTTTAAAATTTCACCGATTATCTTACCACTATCACCTTCTCGAATTTGTACTGTGGTGTTAAAATAAAAACGCTCCTTTGCTTTTTTGGCCAATTCTGGAGAAAGTTCAATCGAATAAATTTTTTTAAAATACGGGAGCACAACCGCTATCATATCTCCCAAATATGTACCACTTTCAATAAATATTCTGGCATTGAAGCGACGAGCATATTTTTTAATTACCTGTTCTTTAATAATATGAGGTGGTGGCACCGGTCGGCCACGGCGATACCAATCGATTATCTGTTTTTTTTCTCTTAAAAATTTACTTTTATCTATAACCTTAAGAATTTTTTCTTTAATCATATTATTAATTTTTTTTAATTGAATTTTATATGCTCGTAAATAACAAATAAGGTAAAAAATCTTATATTGAACGCTCCTGACTAAACTATTTAAAATAGTACTTTTAAATAGTTGTGCCTCTTCCATATTTGGAAATATATACTTCATTTTTTTTACTATCAATGGCATTGCTTTTTGTGACAAATGTATGTGGTCTGAATAATAAAAAAAATTAGTTAACCCGTCTAAATCAATCAACTCGTCAAAAATTGATAAAAAATTAATGCTGGATTCAGTGACTAATTTTTTCAAATAATCATTAAAAATTTTAGTTACATTGTTTCTCTCTTGGGATGATCCAAAAGCAATATAATCTGTTTCTACTATTGTCCCGTCCACAGTAGATGGAATAACGGCAAAAACTGTTGGGATAAAACCCATAGATTTTACTTCTAAAACTACTCTAAAATAATGCTCTACGCATTCTTTTACAACTTCTTCTAAGACGCGTTTTTGTGATATTGCCTGTTTTAATAAATGGACTCGACAATCTATTTCACCAAAACAAAGCAGTACGTTGCTCCCACGAGGCAGAGATTCTAAAACTTCAAATAACTTTTCTCGGCCTTTTGTAGAAGAACCAATTTTATTTAAATTATAAGCCGTCACTGGACCTAATCGATAAGTTTTAAATAGTGGGATTTGGTCGTCTGATAACTCAGGCCAAATTGGTTGCATTCTATCTGTGCCTGAAAAGACACTCACATGACTATCTCCAATACAATGAATAAATAAAGGATTGACCATACAATTAAAACAAAGAGTTCCACTTAGCCTTTTTATCAACGGCGCCTAAACGTTGATCAAAAACTTTTCCGTCCGCAAAAAAATTATCCACTTCAAATGAAATTCCATAGTTAACCCAGTCAGCAAATTCAATTCCCGTACCCAAGTGATTAAAAATTCCAGCGGAAATACTATAGCGACCAGGCAACAATCCCAATTCTTTGAACTCTACTTCCAATTTATGTTCCCCTTGATTTTGTGGGTCCATTACGCGCACATCTTTTTGAAAAGAAGTAATAATATTTCTACCTTCGGTATCGGAAAACATTAACCAAAAAGACAAACTTTGTTCGGGAATTTTAACATCATAATGCAAAATTACTTTCAAAGGTTCATTGATGGCGAAGCTTACTTTACACTCTAGGCTGTCACCGCTTTCGAGTCCGATCTTGTTGATACGAGCTAAACCATTACCTTTAATATGAAGTCTTTCGCCAATTTCTACTACGGCCTCAGTACTTCCAACTGCCATATATTGGTCTATGATTTTACCAGTCTCCCCCACTGCCTTAATCTGACCGTCTTCGAGCAAAATACATTTATTACACAGAGCACGAACTGCTCCCATATTGTGACTGACAAATATTACTGTTCGGCCTTCGCGATTAGTTACTTCTTTCATTTTCCCCAAACACTTTTTTTGGAACTCAATATCCCCAACCGCCAGCACTTCATCTACTATCAAAATATCTGGTTCAAGATGGGCCGCCACGGCAAAAGCCAGGCGCACGTACATACCGCTCGAGTAACGCTTAACCGGCGTATCTAAAAATTTTTCAACACCAGAAAAAGCAACAATATCATTAAATTTTTTATCGATCTCTTTCTTACGCATGCCTAAAATAGCACCATTAAGATAGATATTTTCTCGTCCCGTCAATTCCGGATGAAAACCAGTCCCAACTTCGAGCAGACTACCGACGCGTCCATACAAACGAATCTCTCCAGTAGTTGGAGGGGTGATTTGAGATAAAATTTTTAACAAAGTCGATTTGCCAGCGCCATTGCGACCAATTATACCTAGAACATCGCCTTTTTCCAAGTTAAAATTTATATCTTTAAGTGCCCAAAAATCATTTTTAGATGTTACTAAGTTGGATCGTTTTCCCCTCAGCCAACGGCTTGGAGATTTGGCAATATTGACCAAAACATCGCGCAAGGCCAAATAAGGTTGCCTTTCGCCAATTCGATATTGCTTGCCTAAATTTTTAACTTCGATGATTGGCATATTTTAATCTAATTTCAAAGCGTTGATAACGGTAGTAACAAAATGGTCTGGTAAGAATAATTTAAATTTATCACTTGCAAGGTATCGCTGTCCCGCCGTTACATAATTTTGATAATCATTCTCGCTTACGCTGGTGATAAAATTGGCCAGCTCTTTATTACTCCGAAATTTTCTTCTATCAATAAAAGCCGCTTGATCAACATAATCGTTAATATTAGAAGCGCCCCAATAAATTGGTACAGTACCGGCGCGCAGACAATCAAATATTTTTTCGGTTATATAACCTGGCTCATCTCGCAAGTTTTCATAAGCTAGAGCAAACTTGTAATTAGACAAAACATCGATTTTATTTTTAAGCGAACCACGATAACACCCAAATTTATAATTATAACCCTGCATCAATTTATTCCATCCCAAACCGTATAAATCAAAATCATTAGAAAAATTTTTATCAAAGTATTCCATAGTTTTTCTCCGCTCCGAATAGAGCTCTCTTTTAAAATTAGAATTTTTATTTATGGAAATATTTATTAATAATTTTTTATTTTTAAATGGGACAATTTCCTTGATCGATTCTTGTCGCGATACAGGAAGATAGAATTTTTTATACTTAATATCATCCACATAGGCATCTGCCCAAGTGAGTATGTGATTGAACTTAACATGCAAATACTTATCATAATTCCCCGGTGATACAGATGGTCCTTCCCACAGCATCAATACCATTTTATCCAACAATCCTTTTTTTATACAACTTTCATAAAAAATAGTTTTAGCAACTATTTTTTTATTGCCTAGCAATAGATGTTTTATCCACCTCACCTTGCCTTTGATACCTTTATACGAAATGATAAAGGGAGGAGTAAAAAATAAAATTGCGGCACAATTTGGTACTTCGCTGTATTCGTTCGCAAGCACGACTTCGTATCCAAGCGCATTAATCCTTTCTTTTAAATAAATAAAAGGATCACTACAATTATCGCGCGCATGGGGATTAAAAATGTCGTCATTTGTTCCATTATTCTGATAAAACACTACTGTTTTCATATTTACTACACTAATTTTTTGGCCTCCACACAACTACTGAATATCCTTCAATAAATAAACTTCCAATATAATTTCTGGACTGTTTCAGAATTTCCACCTTACCCTGCTTTTCGAGTTCGCGCAAATAGGTCAAGAAACCGGAAAGATAATTTCTTTTTTTAAAATATTCAATTGAAAGATAATCTAGCAGATTGTTTGAGTCCAATAATTCAGCTATTGGTTCGATATGAATACAAATTTTTGGACTATTGGCAATTATATAGGCCATAAATTCTTGAAATCTGCCCCCAACTTGCTCGAGCGCAGCCACAGTGTAAATAGCGGAATTTGGCTCAAGCCGAAAATTTTGATCCGGTTTAAAAAAATCAAAATTCTTCCCAAAGATTTTTTTGTCGACTCCACTTTCATTTACTTTTTTGATTATTTCTTGTGATGATTTTGCCCAATCACAGCCCCACAGCGTGGCTTCTGGATTTGCCTCTCTGATTCGGAATAAATTATGACCAGTTCCGCAACCAAATTCATAAACTGTATGGAATTTTCTCAAATAGGTATCTGCCAACCAATCAACTATTATCCATAGACTATTTCTTTCAAAATCCTTGGAAACCGGGTGAATAAATTTCTGACGTAAACGCAAGTTATTATATTTGCCAAAATATTTTGGATTCATCGCTTCTTTTTGTGAAGTGATAGTCAAATCTTTTAGATTTTCTCCCCAACCAGCTTCCCATTCATTGTGGCGGTGCTCACCCGAATAAATCACATTTTTATCTAACAAAAAGCTGATTATTTTTTTCAATAATAGATCTCTTTCTTGATCGTCCGCTTCAACATATACAAAATCATACTCTCTTATTCTATCAGCCAGATAAGGAGTTATTTTTTCATTAAATAATTGTTCGAAATCAGCTACACCTAATTTTTTTTCTTCAATCATAAATTTGCTCTATTTTTTATTTTCTAACATTCGGATAATTTGCCAAAAACCAATCAACGGTCTTCTGAATACCATCTTCAATTGGAGTAAAGACAAAATCGGGATAGTATTTTTTCAACTTAGAACCGTCTGAAGGCTTTCGGAATTGACCATCTGGCTTAGTGCTGTCGTAAACTATATTGCCTGTAAAATTCATGGCTTTGGCTACTAATCCGACTAAGTCTTTAATACTTATCTCGTTGCCAGAAGTAAAAATGATTGGCGAGTCTTCGGTATAATTATTAAGTGCCCACAATGCCAGCTTGGCAATATCATCAACGTAAACAAATTCACGCAAAGGCTGACCGCTCCCCCAAACGGAAAAATCCGTTCCATTCTTTTTAGCTAGATAAATTTTATGAATTAGCGATGGCATCACGTGCCCATCTTCAATATTAAAATAATCATTTGGACCATAAATATTGGTAGGAATACCAACAATAAAATCACAGCCCCATTCTTTGCGATAAGCGCTGCTTTGCACTTCCAGCATTCTTTTGGCGTAAGCATATCCAAAGTTAGAAGGATGTGGTGGACCTTTATGCAAATCTTTTTCATTAAGCGGATAATCACACTGCGCCGGAAAAATACAGGTGGACATAAATGAAAGAAGCTTTTTAACACCGACAAGACGGGCAGCCTCGAGCGTATTAACATTGATCATTACATTCTGACGAAAAAACTCACCGGAATGGATTGTGTTTCCACCAATACCACCCACGACCGCAGCCAGATGAATAACACGTGTCGGTTTTATTTCGCCAAAAACTTTTTTACATTTTTCAAAATCAGCAAGATCCAAATCTTTATGCCCAAGATAAACGGTATTAGGAGGATCAAGCCTACGAATAGCCGAGCCGACCATCCCGTCAGCACCGGTTACCAATAAAATATTATTTTGGTTGGTCATATAATATTAAAAATTATTATAAAGCTCCGTTTGCCATTCTACGGTTCGCTTCAAACCCTCTTCGAAAGGAATAAAATCTATTTTCCCAAATTCTTTTTCCACGAGAGACATATCGAGCCCAACATCTTCTGGTGCCCCAGCCAAGGCTTGTGTAGAAACAATCGGAAATACTACTGTCGCGCCGGTGATCTCACCAATGTTTTTTGCCAACTCTCCAATCGTCGTTTTAGAATTGCCACCAACATTATAAATCGGATTTTG